>JAQGOY010000145.1 GCA_028293375.1 Verrucomicrobiales bacterium
GGGCGAAGAGCGGCTTTGTTTATCCCGCTCTTGATCATTGTTTCCACAACCTCTGCTGGTCCGGTGTAGTCTATTGTCAAACTCATAGCGGACCCGTTGCAAGTGCAATGCCACACAGCCTTTGAGACCGTGCCTGGAAGGCACGAATCTCTTCATTAATTCATGAATTAAATTCATCGTTCGTCGTTTTACCATCGAAATGCTTCATTTTGATTGGGTGGCCCCATTTGTGATTTGGATGAATATATTGAATGATCGAAGTTCGTGATCGCGCATTCAAAGGTCTGCTTTTTCCCGGGATGTAAAAAAGTCTACAGGTTACAGTGGCGGATTGAGCCATGTTTTCATCCATTGCCAAGCCTTCCGAATGTCTGCTAACTTAGGCGGCTTGTGAAATCGATCACTTCTAATCAGACGCCTCCGATCAAAGTAGGGTTGATCTCTCTTGGCTGTGCTAAAAACCTGGTGGATGCCGAGATTATGTTGGGCACTCTCATGAAAGAGGGGGTCGAGATTACCAACCAGGCAGAGATTGCGGATGTGATCATCGTTAATACCTGCTCTTTCATCGATGCAGCCCAGGAAGAGAGCGTCGACACCATTTTAGAATCTTCCGAAGTGAGGGATGTTCACAATCGTGGGCAGGGCCTGGTAGTATCAGGTTGTCTTTCCCAGCGGTTCCGGGATCAACTGCCGACACTCTTCCCCGAAGTCGATGCCTTTATGGGAATCGACCAGGTCGCACAGGTCGGTAAAATCGTAAGGGATGCGATTGAGCACCGGACCAAAAGACTTGCAGAAGGAAACCGTCCGCGGGCAGATTTGAAACGGAAAGCAAAGGAAGAGATCTCCAGGCTGGACGCCAAAAGCAGCACACATTCTGATGAGGCTTCACTCAAGGGAACAGCCAAACTCAATAAAACCAAGGTGGTTGTTGCCCCTCAGGCACCTGTTTTCGATGTGACGGATCGGCCAAAGTACATACCGGAATTCGATACTCCCCGTTTTCGACTGACACCTTCCCATTTCGCATATCTTAAAATTGCAGAAGGCTGCAACCATCCCTGCAGTTTTTGCATCATTCCAAGAATGCGCGGTTCACACCGAAGCCGAAGCCAGGCAGATGTGGTGGCAGAGGCCCGGCAACTGATCAAGGACGGCGTGAAAGAAATCAATTTGATTTCTCAGGATTCGACATATTACGGACTGGACCTTCGTCCCGAACGAAACGGATCCATTTCCTCACCGGAGAAATTTAAACAGGCAGCAGCCTCATTGCCAGCGGGATCGACGACTCTATCCAGCTTGTTGAAAGAACTGAATGCATTGGAGGGGCATTTTTGGATTCGCCTTCTTTACACGCATCCCGCGCATTGGACCGATGAACTGATTGAGACAATTGCGGCCTGCAAAAAGGTGGCTCGATACGTCGATATGCCATTGCAGCATATTCACGGGAACATGCTTGAACGGATGCGCCGGGAAACATCAGAAGAATATATTGTCGAACTGGTAAAGAGGATCCGCAAAGGCATTCCAGGAATAGCCATTCGGACGACTTTCATCGTTGGATTCCCAGGCGAGACGGAAGAATATTTCAAGGCACTGCTCCAGTTCATGCGAGATACTGAGTTTGAAAGGTTGGGTATTTTCAGTTATTCGCAGGAAGAAGGAACCAGGGCTGGTTCCATGGAGCAACAGGTTCCCGAAGGGATTAAAAAACGACGAAAGGAACTGGCCATGTCGGTGCAGGCAAAGGTCGCAGAAAAAGTCTCAGAACGTTACATGGGAAAGACCATTCGAGTGCTGGTAGAAAAAGAAGCCAACTCGAAAGAATTGCAAAATGCCAATGTCAGCTCGTGGGAACATGGCCATATTCGGAACGATGAATCGGCCCAAATACTCAAAGGAAAATACCTGGTGTCGAGGGGAGAAGCGGATGCGCCAGATATCGATGGCAGAGTTTATATCAAGGGAAGCTTGCCCATTGGCCAGTTCGCGCTAGTGAAAGTCATTGGCCACACCCTCTATGATCTCATTGCCAAGCCTGTTTCTTAGGTTGCACTGATTGCCTTAGAAAGGTTATGACAAGGCAGATATGGCAGCAGGAATAGCTCAAACAGCACTCCCCTTTGGACTCGGCGGCATAGACAGGCTGCGTTTCACAATCAGGGCAATAATCAAGGTCTCAAGGTCGTGAATCTTCCCAATCGCCTGACAGTATCCCGCTTTGTCATAACCGTTCTTTTCCTGATCGTTTTATTTTCCCGCGTTAGATATCATGAAACTCTTTCGCTAGTCCTGTTTGTGGCGGGCAGTCTCACTGATTATTTTGACGGAAAAATTGCCAGAAAATATAAATTAATTACTAACTTTGGAACTTTAATGGATCCACTGGCTGACAAGATCCTGATCTGTTCGGCCTTCATAGCCTTTGTGGACCGGGGATGGATGCCGGCCTGGATGGTGGTGGTTATCGTCGCCAGGGAACTGGCAATAACAGGATTGAGATTGTTGGCGGCATCGAAAAACGTAGTCCTGGGAGCGGAACGATACGGAAAGGACAAAACCGTCAGCCAGATTGTCGCCATCATATCCGTTCTTGTCCTGGCCAGTTACAAAGAATGGGGATCGCTTGGACAAGCTTTCTTTGGATTCAACCTTTTTAACCAGGGACCCTGGGTTGTCTGGTTCACGCAATATTCGAAAATTGTTGCGGTGGCATTAACCTTTTTCTCAGGATCCATGTATCTCTGGAAGAACCGCGAACTTTACCTGGAAGATCGCTAATCGCCCTTGAAAAAGTTCGATCTCAGGCTTTGGGTTGCGCTCGGTTTTGGATCAGGTAAAATTCCCTTTGGGCCAGGCACTTTTGGTTCTGTTGTTGGACTAATCCTTTCTTTTTCACTGCTGCAACTTCATTCACAAGCAGTGTTTTTTCTGGTACTTGTGGCTCTGTTTTTCCTTTCGGTTTACCTTTCAGGCTACGCCGAAAAAATTTTGCAGAAGCGTGATCCAGGGTGCGTGGTTATAGATGAAATCGTAGCCATTCCCTGTTGCTGGATTGCCACTCTTTTGCTGTTGCCGCATGGTGCGGGCACGTTGCCAGACTGGTCGTCCCAACGCCTCGACTGGTGGATAAAAAATGGGGTAACGATTTTTATCCTGTTCCGAATTTTTGATATCGTGAAACCGTGGCCAATCAACCGAAGCCAGGAACTGGCGCGGGGGTGGGGAGTGACGGTGGACGATATTCTTGCGGCCGGGGCGGTCAATGTTTGCATGATAGCGATTTACAGCTGGAAACTGATTTAAGGACCATACCTTCCAGGCAGTATAGAGCGTCATGGGTAGTCGCGAGGTTCCAACTGGCTCGAAGATTGTCATAGGCATTTGCCTGGCGGCGAACGTCGTGGCGTTGCTCTCACCTTGGCCTCCGCGCTATTCGCTCATCAGTCCCAGGAGCGCCAGGGCTGCCTTTGTTACGCGGTTGAACGGTAACTCTTATACCAATGGCACAGCACCACCCTCTCCGCCCGAAGGGATCTATAACCTGGTCCGATTTCCTTCAGAGGTTGGTCCTCTTGCAGCTTATTTAACGCCCGATCCCGGCGACGGAAAAAGACGGCCTGCGGTCATTTGGGGCCATGGCGGATTTCGAGGTATCGGAGA
>JAQGOY010000115.1 GCA_028293375.1 Verrucomicrobiales bacterium
TCGTGTTGATTGTCAATTTCAACCCGACGAATGCGGCCATGTTGAGCACATTTCGGAGCCGGTTTTCCGTTTCGGCATCCACTCCGATTTATGGCCCTTACAGTGGAAAATTATCGAACAATGGCGAAGATATTCAATTGGAACGGCCGGATACGCGACAAACCGCACCGAGTCCGGATGCGGGTTATGTTCCCTATATCCTGATTGACCATGTGCAGTATGGACTGACCAATGGATGGCCAACGAATGGGGCGCTGGGAGGTGGACTTTCCATTCAACGAAAAATTCGATCGGCTTTTGGGAATGATCCCGTCAATTGGGTGACGGCAGGACCCACGCCGGGCTGGGACCCTGGAGTGGATAGCGACGGGGACGGAATTCCCGATACATTTGAATGGGAGAACGGATTGAATCCGAATAGCGGGGCAGACCGCAACCTGGACACGGACGGTGATGGAGTCTCCAATTATGCGGAGTATCTGGCAGGAACCAACCCCTCGAACGCGCAGGATTATCTAAAGGTTCAGGTCAACACATCGTCAGGTCAGAGTAAAATCGAATTTGAGGCTAAAGCGGGCCGGACCTACACCATTCAACAACGGGATACGCTGGATACGGCGACCCCCTGGGTAAAGTGGCAAGACGCCGCGAGCGCCGAAACCAATCGAATTATTTCCATTCCGATTCCGACCGGGATCTTGACTCGCTATTACCGGCTGGTGGCCCCTGCCCTTCCTTAATAAAACCTCAATTTGGACCACGACCAGAGCGGTAGGCCTGGTAGCGTTCCGGGGAGAGAGCCTGCTGCATGGCCAAATCTTTTTGAACACTCAACTTTTGGGCTTCAGCGACATCCACAGGCCGGGTGGCGGAAGCGTAGAATTGCGCGCGCTCATCGATAGGATCGCGCAAACGGAAAACCATCCGAAATTCCTCCGGAGTCAACTGAAGATTCCTGGTTTCAAGACGAAGCTGGCTGGCGGTGTTGGAATAACGTAACAGGAATTCTTCCATTTCCATGGGAGTCAGGATTGATTGAAGGTCCATGCGGGTTTGCTGACGCAGACGGGCAAGAGAATTCGGGTCGACGGGTTGGTTAGCCTGGGCCTGTTCCTGCACATAAGTGGTAATTCGCTGCTGAGCCTTTTGCGAAACAGCGGCGACCTGCTCGCGTTTTTCGGGAGATAGTTCCCCAAGGACAGGGCCGTTCAATTCCAGGCTGGATGGGGACATCCATTGCGGGGGAATGGAAGCCAGAGAAGCATCCCACCCTGGACCAAGAAGATTGTTGAGAAGGTTTCTCCTCTCAGAGTCGAGTTGTTTCAGGCGATCTGCGGAGGATTGAAGAATGGCGGGGTCGGGCTCCGCGCGCCACCATTGGTCCTGAGTGGTGACAACTTCGACTGATTTTTTGCGTGCATAAAGCTGGTTGACATCGGCAAGCACAATATCGCGAATGGTGGCTTCGGGACATTCGACAGAGCGGAGGTTTTTGATGTAGGCTTCGTAATCTGGAGATTCAATTTCGCGCCAGGTGAAGCGGCGAACATGAGAGTTTGTGGCTTGCGAAGCGGGGACAGATTTCGCAAGTTCGGTTCTGGCGGGTAAATTGCTGGCAGTAACGGCTGCGGGAAACGAAAGGGCTCGGTGGGACGGCTGGCGATGGAGCATAATATAAGCTCCCAAACTGAGATTCAGGATAACCGATAAAATGAGCAGGCCTTTTATACGCATAAACGAAAGTTGAATTTGACCATAACCGAAGAGTTAATAACTATCCAGTATTTGACAGCCCGACTGGAAAAAAGTTGAACCATGGCAGTAGTGCGCATTTTAGTAGATGGTTACAGCCTGCTGCATGAGTGGACTGAAATTGCACGGGGATTACCCCGCTTTTCGGCGCAGGCACGTGAGGAACTGGTGCAAAAAATGACGCTATACCAGGATGCAGTGAACATCCCGATAACGATCGTGTTTGACGGCGCCGGCGCCTACACAACGCTGGCCCATGCGGAAATCAAAACAGACGTGGAGATCCTGTATTCAAGGACAGGGCTTACGGCGGACGCAATTATCGAACGGGTGGCGCATCGCATGAAACCTTACGGAGAGGTGCTGGCGGTAACTGACGACCATGCCGAAAGAGACACGGTGGTATCGCTGGGGGGGATATCGACGAGTTGCCTGGGGTTTATCCAGGAGGTAGAGAATACACTGGCGGACCTGGGCCAGACTATGAAACAAATTAACGAGCGAGAAAAGAGATCGTACAGAAATCGAAAACCGTGATGCTTAGCGCAAAACAATCATGTCTAATTTTGACGCTGCTGTCGTTGTGGTGGTGTTGTCAGAACACACAAGGACAAAGCGCACCGAAACCGGCGGAGGGACGGGTGTTGTTTATTGTCTCGAGTTCGGCGGCGATGGAGAAGTATGCAAAAATTGACGATGATTACCTGAGCAGAGTCGTGGGTACGGGTGGCGGCGGGTTGCTATCATCGGGAGACACTTTTTCCCTATGGAGATTCAACACCAACATTACTTCTGATTTTCCACTCAAGCGCTGGACGCCGGCATCCTCAGCAGATTCGGCGACGAAGCTATTTGCTTATTTAAAAGCAACGAAATACGAGAAAGAAGCGAGTTTCAAAATACTGGCGGAGCCTCTGAACCGAATCATGACGAATTCGGAAAAACTGTGGGTGGTGATCCTTTCCGATGGGAAAAATGACATCGTGGGCACACCTTTCGACAAAGAAATCAATGCCATTTATAAAGCTCACTATAAAGAACTGAAGAGTGCGAAGGTGCCCTTCGTGACCATCCTCGGAGTGCGACATGGAACTCCAAAAGGGTTCTCGGTCAATTCGGCGCTGGCAGGATTGCGACTGCCATATATGGCGGTGGAAACGAACAGTGTCGTGGAAGCCAAAGCGACAAATACGGTGCCTGCTAAAGAGGTAAAAAAGCCGGAAACCAAGCCATTGACAACCAATGCCGTGGCAATATCGGTCGCGACAAACGGATTGCCTTCGAAAATAACGGCAACGAACGCGGTGTCGGACAGGCCATCGACGAATAGAACCATGGGGGCTAACTTTGGAGGAACAGGAAGCACAAACTTTGTGGTGAAGTCGACAACCAATGCGGAGGTGGTGGCGGCCTCAAAACCAACGGCGATTCAAGTAAGAACAGAACCGATTCCCGAAAAAATTCCAGTGGTCGAACCATCCAAATCCCCTGCCCTGATTCCTGCAGTCACAATGGCAGCCGGAGAAACATCGGCGCTGGAAAAACAAGCAGAAATCCGTGCCACGAATGTTCCTCTCCAGGTGGAATTCACACATACACAAGATATGGCGGTCGTAAAATCAACCCAGGCGAAATCGACAAATGACTGGAGTGGTCCTTTTGTTTCGCCATCGAAAGAGATGACAGCGGTGCAAGTCGGTTACGACGGAGGTAGTAACGAATCACTGTTTTTCATTGTGGGAGGGGCACTCGCGGCGGTCGGGCTAATTGCGGTGTGGATGCTCAAGCGAAAGCAGAAATTACGGACCGGGCAAGAAAGCCTGATTTCGGCAACATTAAAGAAAAAATAATCAGTCCAGTTGCAACCAGACGGTTTTCAAATAAGGAGCCACCTCACTATTGGTGGGAAATTCGGGTGGTTGAGAGTAAAATTGCTCCTTAAGGATTTTCCGTTTTGATTCGGAAACGCCACTTTTGATCAACTCCATGAACTTGTCAGGATGCAAAGTCGCCGAATTGGTGGAAGCGAACAAAATTCCCCGGGGAGAAAGAACGGCAAGAGCAGAAGCGACGAGCCGACCATAATCTTTTTCGACTTGAAAGACGCCGCTCTCACGGGAGCGGGAAAAAGTCGGGGGATCAAGAAGGATCAAATCAAATAGACGTGATTTATTACGAAACCGCTTTAACCATGAAAAGGTATCACCAAAGATAAAATCGTGATTCGTGAGCGGAAGATCATTGAGGGCAAAATTCTGTTTTCCCCAATCGAGGTATTTGCTGGAGAGATCCAGACTGGTGACCTGATGACCGGCCCGGGCGGCAGCAACGGAGAAAGCGCAGGTATAGGCAAACGTGTTTAAAACCTTGCCAGCCGGGGGAATATTCCACCCAGGGGTGATGCAACTGGAAAGCAAACGGCGACGGTTCTCCCGTTGATCAAGAAAAATACCGACGGAATAACCTTCAACGAAGCTGATATTATAGTGAAGGCCATTTTCGCGGGCAGAAAATCGGTCAGGAGCGATTTTACCCGAGAGATGCCGGGGCATGGCCTGTTCGATATCCGACGATCCTGGCTTTCGTTTTAGCTGCTTGAAATAGAAGGAATTGACGCCCAGAGGCTCGAGTTCCCTCTCAATTTTCTGGAACTCTGCGGGAGGAGGAGCTTTTTCGCCCTGGATGACAGCGAAACCGTCAAAGCGGTCCAGGAAAATCCCAGGAAAACCGTCCGAGTCAGAATGGATAAGACGGTAAG
>JAQGOY010000135.1 GCA_028293375.1 Verrucomicrobiales bacterium
CCAGGGCTTGCTCTATAAAATGAGTCCATCTGGACTGCTTACTTCCTATGCTTTTCCATATCAGGGAACATCACCGGCAGGATTAATGAGTCCATTGGTGGAAGGCCGGGATGGTGATTTCTATGGAACAACAATGTTCTCGGGAACACGAGGGCTGGGCACCATTTTTAAGCTTACGAAGGAAGGCGCAGCTACGCTCTTGTATTCGATGGGGGAGTCTATTTTGTCGCCGTACTATCCAATGTCCCCAATGCTAATGGCTTCAGATGGAAGTTTCTTTGGAACATCGGCCGGAGGAGGTAATTCGAGTGGCAGGGGGACAGTTTTCAATTACACACCAGGTGCGCCATTGTCGATTGTCTATAGTTTTAATGGTGACCAAGGCATCAATACCCAGAGGCCCCTGATTCAAAGTGCAAATGGTGATCTTTACAGCACCCTGTTTGGAATGGGACAGACGCCATGGTATGGCACTGTATTTAGATTAACATCGGCCGGGGTTTTTACAAAGTTAAGTGATTTGCCAGCAACCAATGGAAGCGTGAGCTACGTGACTTTGATACAGGGCTGGGATGGAAATTTTTATGGAACTACAGTGGGAGATGGCGCTTTTAAATGTGGCACAGTATTCAAGATGACGGCACAGGGGACGGTAGTCACGCTGGCAGACTTCAATCAAACAAACGGGAAGGAAGCAAGATCGCCGCTCCTTCATGCGCGCGATGGTTACCTGTATGGTACAACGCGCTCAGGTGGTGCGTCGGACATGGGAACTCTCTTTCGGGTGTCGACGAACGGTACGCTAACCACGCTAAAAAGTTTTGATCTCAACTCGGGCCATACACCTCGGGCGGGCTTGGTCCAGACGAAAAGCGGAATAATTTACGGTGCTACAACAACGGGAGGGCCCAGGCTCGGCGGCACCATTTTCAGGTTAAAAATGCCAACTGCAATATCAGTTTCGCACGAAGGAAGCAGGGTAATTCTGTCATGGTCGACGAATTCTCCGGGCCTTACTTTGCAGAGCTCGTCAGATCTCGGAGATCCAACAACCTGGATAACTTCGCCAGGGAATCCCATCATTACGGGGGACCAATATACGGTCACTAATAATATGGACTACCGCCTTATGTTTTACCGGCTTCAGCAATAGGCTTACAAAAGTTAAAGTCATGCCTGGTCGGTCGAGCCACGAAATCGCGAAGTTTTAGAGTCTTTCTGCATTCGTTTCTTGCGCTGACATTGCCTACCAACTTCGGAGTTGATGCTGAGATCACGGGTCGTATGTTTGAATTTGGGAGAAAATAGCCGAGATCGGTTGGCTGGATTCAGCCATTCCTGCCGGCCTCCTCGTTCAAAGGGGATCAATCGCTGGTTCGAGGGATTTTTGGTTCATCGCCGCTGGCAGTACGGTGACATGGCTCCTGGAAAAGGGAGCAGGCAAATGGATTATAAAGTGGATGCATGAATCGTATTATATGTGAGGGTTGCGGCTCGTGTCCGAATTTTGGCGTAGTCACGGAGCAATTGAGCGTCGGATGGCGGCTGCATCTCACCTTTAAACAGCCACCGTTGAAAAAATCCGACAAAGCTTTTTAAAAGGGCAAGCCGGATGATTTCAATCAGTTCTCAATTGAGACCTGCCAAGTATGTCCAGAATCTTTGAGAATTTCCCCGAGGGGCATCATGAGCTGAGAAAGTTATTTTTACCGGATGACCCAGATCATCCGCGAATGAGAAATTTTTTGCGGACCAACTCCACCGTGTTCGTGCTCTTTTGTTCCGGGTTTATCAATTGCATGGTGACTTTTCCATCAGCGCGTTCTTTGCCGATGCTGACGCATTCCGCCAGGGTTTTCCCCTGGGTCGGAAGGCCGTTGATTTTTTCAACGATAAGACCTCGTGTCAGACCTGCTTCCGAAGCTGAGGTGTTTGGAAAAACTTCTTTGATTTGGAGTGTGCCAGCCTTGTCCATTTCATAGGCCAGACCGCTGCCGACAAATTCCTGCATGGGCACGATGGTTTTTGGTGTTCTCCCGGTCAGCGGTGCGCGCTGGAGAATACGCCACCCGATCGCATACGGATTCGCGACGCTTGCGACTTGATTGACCAGCACGACGACACCCCGGCGCTGCTTTTTGTCGAAACCGATGAAAGCCGAATAGCCGATACTACCGCCGCCATGGCCGGTGAGGTCCATGCCCGGAGGCTGAAACACGCCGGAATCCCACCACGGCATCGCTGTGTTGCCGAACTCAGGCGCGACGTGGTGACGAATCACCTGTGATTTTTTCATGAGCGGCGTCAGGCTGGACGGCGTCAGGCCGAGATTGGCCGAAACGAATTTCAGCAGATCATTGGCGGTTGAAAGTAACGCGCCTGCACCAACCATCACGGTGAAGTCGTAGTTCTTCGCGCGATTGCCGTCTCCATCGTGACCTGTGGCCAGGCGCACTTTCATTTCCGGAGTGAGTTTGATTCGCGTGCTGTCCATTTGGAGAGG
The DNA here is from genome assembly GCA_028293375.1 of Verrucomicrobiales bacterium. Classification (GTDB taxonomy): domain Bacteria; phylum Verrucomicrobiota; class Verrucomicrobiia; order Limisphaerales; family JAQGOY01; genus JAQGOY01. The sequence continues at coordinate 2,504 of JAQGOY010000135.1, forward strand.
GAGGCAAATCCGGTTCACAATGAGCGATTCGAAATTCGTGCCCGTTTTGAGTTCCATGACGTGTCCCAGCAAGCTCATGCCGAGATTGGAATATTGAAAATTCGCGCCCGGCGTTCTGGTCAAAGTGTAGCCGGAGAGAAAGGCATACATGTTTTGCGCCGTGTAATTATTGAAGCGCTCAAGCCAGTCTTTGCCTGACAGATTATCCGCGTTAAACGGCAGGCTGGAATCCTGCGCGGCGAGATTCAGCAGAGTGATTTCCTGGCCGGCGTAGCCCGGCACTTTGACCGACGTGGGCAAATACTTCGCGACAGGATCATCCAACTTGATTTCACCGCGTTGTTCCATCTCCAGCGCGAGCAACGCGGTGAACGTCTTCGTTACTGAGCCAATCTCAAAAATGGTGTCGCCATCCACTCCCCCGCTTGTGCCGTTGTCCAGCCTGCCTGCGCTGAAGACTCTGCTGCCGCGTTCATCCACAATTCCGATCACCATGCCGGCATTGGTCTTCGTGAAGTTGTCCCGCAGGAAAGTATTGATGTCGGCTTCGGCATTGATGAAAAGATTTTGCGCGGTAAGGGAAAGGGAAGCGAATAAGAGAACGAACGCGCAGAGAAACGGGTTCATGATGCGGTTGGTGCGCAGCTCGATCCGTCGGACGCGAGAGTGCGGGTGCCATAACCTCCGCTTTCGGTCATCGCTTGTGTGCATATATTCTTGAAGGTCAGTCAAAAGCGATACGAAGGTCGCTGATTTTGCCATTCTGGTTCGACTCTATGTAAAACCGTAACACTTCCTTGCGAAACGTGGCCCGATAGCGGCGATAGGTAGTGTGTTCAAGTTTGTCCGCTCCCTCTTCAAGGAGTGCAGAGGAGTTGATTACACCCAGTTCCTTTGTGCTGTTGCGTAACTCATTGGCTTGCGTTGGGAAAAAATCTTTGTGAAACGATTCAGCCAATAGCTGTTGGTCGAGAGTGCCCGACATGACCGCTTGCAGAAGACTCCTATCCTTCATCGTCACATCGGGCGCTTTATCTGCAATTGGATTATTTCGCCTGGGTAAATACCGGCGCGAAATTCCATCAACAATATCGCCTGAAGGCACTCCTTCCATATTAGCCAGAACAACAACGAAAAGTCGCTGGTCAGTCCAGCGTGTGAATCCGGCAATGAAACCGGGAATTTGACCAAAGTGCATGAGTCCACGTCCATAGGGAGGTTTCGTTTCAATACCCCAACCGAGGCCGAGGAAATCCACCGTGCTGCCATCATTCAATCTGGCGGGTTTCCACATTTGTTCCCGGTAGTTCTGCGGAAGAAGTTTGTCCGTGTAAAGCGCCGCGTCCCACTTGACCATGTCCATGACCGAGGATATCAACGCACCTGCCGAGTAGGGCCAGGACATATCCATATATTCATTGTTGCGCAAATCCCTGCCATAAAAGTATCCGTTTGCACGATTGGTCATGATGGCTCTTGAATCATTTACGCATGTCGAATCCATTTTTAATGGGACAAAAATGCGTTCTTTCATGAAATCCGCGTAGGACTTTCCAGACGCCTTTTCGATAAGTAGGCCGAGCAGGTAATAACCCGTGTTACTGTAGAAGAATTTTTCGCCCGGTTCAAAATTCAACGGGCTGTTGGTCACGGAGGAGAGCATCGCTCTGGCTGAAAGCGGAGCTCTGCGACCTATGTATTTTGTTTCGGCCGCATAGTCGTTCGTTATCCCGGAAGTGTGACTGAGCAGATGCCGAACGGTGATTCCGCTCCAGTGTTGCGGCAGTTGGGAAACGTAGTTCGTGATTTTGTCATCCAAATTTATTTTTCCATCGTTCACCAGAATCATGACCGCAGTAGATGTGAAGACCTTGGTCACCGAACCGATCTCATAAACGGTATCCTTCGTTGCTGGAACATTCAGCTCCACATTGGCCAGTCCATATCCTTTCGCTTTGATGACCTTGCCGTCTTTAACGACAGCCAATGACAGGCCGGGAATATGAAGTCGCCGCATCTGCCGGTTCACATAGTCATCCACGTCGTCGGCCCGGGAATGGAAAGCCGTTAGCAGGCAGCCGGTGAACAGTATCCGGAACGAGATCGACCAGAATAAAGATCTATTCATGTTGCCTAATAGACACCGGCCTGGCTGTTTTTGTATCTCTTAAGGTTGAATTCCGCGTTGCCTCAACATAACTAACGAACGTCAATAGAATCAGGTGTCTGTTTATGTCTGTCAATCACTCGCCATTACGGACCCAATACCAAGGGTATACTAAGCCAACATTCATGCCGCCCATTATTCAGGCTTGATAATATCACCCTTTACCGGGGAGTAATTTATTTTCGTTTCTGTTTTGCCGTCTTTGGTCAGGGCAATCTTTTGGAACAGTATTTTGATGCCGAGCGCGTCCTGAAAAATGGGTGAATGTTGCAAGTGGTAATGCAGATGCGGTTCCGAGGAATTGCCAGAATTGCCGCACTTGGCGAGCAGTTGGCCGCGCTTCACTGACTCGCCTGCTTTCACGGCCACGCTGCCGCGCTGAAAATGTGCCAAGACGGAGAATTCGTTGGTGCGATGCTGGATGATCACGCAGTTACCCACGAGGCAGTAAGGGTTCATCGAGCCGGGCGAGTTATCGCGCACTCCGTCGATTGCCTCCACAACAACGCCATCCGCAGGCGCAAGGATTTCCCGGCCAAAACAAAAATAATCTTCATTCTTGGATCCATCGCCACGATGCGTTTTTCCCTCTTCATCAACGCCGAGCAAATCGAAGGCGAACGTCTGAGCCGGGACGTCATGGTGATGATTCAATTCCCTCGTGTCGCCGCCCCAGAACGTGAGCCATTTGCCTTTGAACGGCAGT
>JAQGOY010000177.1 GCA_028293375.1 Verrucomicrobiales bacterium
CATCGTCCCACCAAATTCCTCCTCCATCACTATTGACCCTTCAGGCGCGCTGAAATAATGAAGAGGCAAATTTTCACCCTTAACGTTTTTTTTGCGCTAATCTTCGGCTGCTCCATCACAACCAGGGCCCTCCAGTGGGAACAGCTGCAAGGCTACAGAAGAGCTGCCGTGAATCCCGGAAGTTCGGGAAAAACTGGATTTACCCTGCTTTCCCAGGAGGAGACGGGAATTCACTTCACCAACACCCTGACCCTGGAAAAATCGTTGGCCAATCACAACCACCTGCAGAACGGCGCTGGCCTCGCAGCAGCGGACATGGATGGAGATGGATGGATCGATATTTATTTTTGTGATAAACAGGGAAATGGCAGGCTTTATCGAAACGTGGGGGGGAAATTCCAGGATTTCACCGCAGAATCAGGTATCGCGACTCCGAACATGTTTCAGAGCGGCGCCTTGTTCGAGGACATCAATGGCGACGGCATTCCTGACCTGATTATTACTTCGTATGGGGGACCAAATGCCTGCTTCCTGAATGACGGAAAAGGACATTTCAAAAACGTCACCGAAGAAGCTGGATTAATCCTCAAAGCCGGCAGCGGCACCATGACGATGGCGGATATAGATGGCAATGGAACTCTTGATCTTTACATCGCCAACTATGGCGAATTCGCCGTGTTTCGCACTGGCGCGGCGATCTCCGTTCGCTATTCAAATGGTCAACCTTATGTTACGGGACGGTATGGAAAGCGAATTAAAATAATCAACGGCCAAATGATTGAACTGGGTGAACCCCACGTCTTGTATCTCAATGATGGCAAAGGTCACTTCAAGCCAGTTTCCTGGACAGATGGCACTTTTCTTGACGAGGAGGGAAAAGCTTTGACGACGGAGCCGCTCGACATGGGATTATCCGCAATGTTTCGGGACATCAACCAGGACGGTTTTCCCGATCTTTATGTCTGCAATGACTTTCAGACCCCGGATCGCATCTGGATCAACGACGGCAAAGGTCACTTTCGTGCTTTGCCCAGGAACAGCCTTCGGAAAACTTCGCAATTTTCCATGGGAGTGGATTTCGCGGACATAAACCGGGACGGGTTGGATGATTTTGTGGTCGTCGACATGTTGAGTCGTGATCACAAACTAAAAATGCAGCAATCCAATGCCACCAACGCTCCTATCGAGTTTACCGGTGAAAAAATTCTGGATCGTCCCCAATATCGCCAAAATACACTCTTCCTGAATCGAGGAGATGGAACGTACGGGGAGATTGCCCATTTCGCTGGGCTTGAGGCCAGCGAATGGTCGTGGTGTCCGGTTTTTCTTGATGTCGATTTGGATGGATATGAGGATTTACTGGTTGTTAATGGGAATGCTTACGACACACAGGATCTCGACACTATCGCTGACTCAAAAATTCATCCCTCCACAGACCCCAGGCACGCTCAAACCCGTTACCCCAAACTGCAAACCCCGAATATGGTATTTAGGAACAAAGGGGATTTGAGATTTGAAGAGATGGGGCATGCGTGGGGTTTCGAGTCGACGCAGGTTTCGCACGGGATCGTGCTGGCGGATATTGATAATGATGGTGATTTGGATGTGATCATTAATTGTTACAATGCTCCGCCTCTGGTTTACCGGAATGAATCGAGTGCGCCGAGGATAGGAGTACGGCTTAAAGGTAAAGGAGCCAATACGCGTGGCATTGGAGCGCGGATTACTGTTAATGGCGGCCCGGTGGTGCAATCGCAGGAAGTGATTTCTGGCGGTCGTTATCTTTCCGGTGACGATCCGATGAGAGTGTTTGCCACCGGAAAAGGAACCAACCTGACGATTGATGTGCGTTGGAGAAGCGGGGTTATGTCGCATCTGGAAGGAATTACTCCCAATGCCATCTACGAGATTGAGGAACCGGCAGGGGCTCCTGCCAACGTTTCTTTGCTTAAAAAGGAAAGCGCACTCTTTGAGGATGTCAGTCCCCTGCTGCATTACCGTTCTGCAACTAGAAGGCCCGATGACCTGGAAAAGCAATCCTCACTTTATCGGCGCCTGGATATTCAGGGGCCTCCTTTGACCTGGATGGATGGGGGCAAAGGTAAAAGTGAACTGTTGACTTATGACGAGGTTGAAAATGCCATACTTGATTTTGATCTCCTGAAACCGGGAGCAAGCAATCGGAAATCGACGAAGCAAACGGGCTCCGGTCAGATCCGGCGGATTCTCAATCTTGGATTGGAGGAAGGAAAGTTTCTGACGGTGGCCATTGATCCTGCCAATCCTGTGCTGGCAAAGCTTCAGGCTGGAGTGGAAGCAAAACCAGCGGGCAATGCTGCTTTGCAGGGAGTTCCCGGGGCCATGTGCGCTGCGGATGTCAATGGAGATGGATTGGTTGATTTATTCATGGCTGGGGGATGGCAGCATGGCAAATATCCACAACCCGGTGCTGCCTGTTTAATGCTGCGCAAAGGAGAGCAATGGGTGTTGGACGAGGCTAATCGTCAGGCCTTTGCCAATTTGGGGCTGGTCACTGGGGCGGTGTTTACGGATCTCGACGGGGATGGCTGGCAGGACCTGGTGGTGGCCTGTGAATGGGGTTCGGTGAAAGTGTTCATGAACCGGAACGGCAAGTTCGGTGAGAAGACAAAGGAATGGGGATTGGATAAATGGACAGGATGGTGGACGACTGTGGCGGTGGGAGATTTCAATGGGGATGGCAAGCCGGATCTGGTCTGCGGAAACTGGGGTTTAAACACTCCCTACCGGGCCAGTGCCGAAGATCCGGCGGTGGCTCTTTTTGGAGATTTTAACCAGACGGGAGAAACGACGCTGCTGGAGGGGTATTCTTTTCGGCCCGCAGGGAAACTTTATCCCAGGCGGAACATGGATTCGATGGCGGCGATCATCCCGTTTTTGAGGGAGAAATATGTTCTTAATAAAATTTATGCGACAGCCACCCTGGAGGAAATGTTGGGGCCAAGGATCAAGGATGCCCGGCGGTTGACCGCCACCACCCTGGCCACCACTCTCTTTCTCAATGAAGGGACCACTTTCAAGGCTGTGCCCCTGCCCGACGAAGCGCAGTTTAGCCCGGTCTTTGGAATTGGAGTGGCCGATTTCGATGGGGATGGGAAAGAAGACCTTTTCCTGGCCCAGAACTTTTCCCAGTTTTGGTCTGAAGTTCCCCGGGCCGATTCCGGCCGGGGACTCTTGCTGTTGGGAACAGGAGACGGAAGTTTCAAGGCCGCGACAGGACAGAAAAGCGGAATTATCATCTATGACGACCAGCGTTCAGTGGCCATTGGAGATTATGATGGCGATGGGCGGCCGGACCTTGCGGTTAATCAATGGAACGATGATTTGAAACTCTTCCACAACCTGCAGGCAGTCCCTCAACTAACGGTGAGGTTGGAAGGCCCAAGGGAAAACCCAAATGCCATCGGAGCCCGGGTAAGATTAACTTCGGGAGATTATCAAAGCCCGGTCAAAGAGATTCATGCCGGGAATGGCGGACCAGGCCAGGACAGCATGGCACTTCTCTTTAAAAAGACCCTCAGCGATTCCAAAATATCCATCCGTTGGCCCAACCAAAAAACCACCGAAACCATCGTCCCACCAAATTCCTCCTCCATCACTATTGACCCTTCAGGAATCCTGGCAAAGTAACAGCATTGGTAATTCTACTAATTCGAGCCAGGGCGTCCACGGCCGGCTTGAAATCAGGCTGATTTTCCAGCGCGGCATGAAACTCAGAGAGTGCATTGTTTGTTTCTCCGCTGACAAGCAGGGCATTGCCCAGGTTAAAATGTGCCGAGGGGAAATTGTTCGTGTACTTCAACGCTTCGCGAAATCGTGCGATAGCTTCTTTTGGGCTACCCATCCGGCCATAGACAGAGCCCAGGCTGTTAAGAAGTTTAGGATCTGTTGGCAATATTTTGACTGCTTTATCCAGTTCTTCCAATGCTTCTTTATGTCTGCCCATGGTCGAATAAAGATTCCCCAGATTATGATGGGGTTCTACATAGTCTGGAACCAGCTTGATCGATTCTTTATACGCTTTGATGGCTTCTTCCTGTTTTCCGAGCCGAGTATAGGCAATACCCAGGTTGAACCATGCGTCTTCCTCTTCAGGCGTGGTTTCAATCACTTTCAACAGGATGGCTACCGCCTCTGCCGGTTCGTTGTTTGTCAGGAGTTCGAAGGACCGGTTAACCGCTTTGACTGACTCTGAAACATTGGTGTCTCCAACAGCGACTGGAACTTGAGCCGTTGTTGGTAAATTGCTTGAGGAAGAAGATATTGGAATCGACGTATTTGTACGAAGAGGTTGATTTGAAGAGTCATATTTCTCGGCCCCACTTTGGACCAAAGGCTTCATGTTAGTCAGCGCGAAGGCTACAAATGCTACGAGCAGACATATTGAAACCACTATTACCGGAACATTTTTCTTCGGTCGCTTGCTTGATTTCTTCTTTGCCATTTCATCTCAACTTACAACCCGTTAACTTAATTGAAAAGTCCAAGTTCAGGGGCTTTGACGAATAACCGAAAGCTTGTTGATCGGAGGAGTGGGCACTCGTTCCGTCGCCCCACCCGGCCAGGCAATTTCTATTTCTGCGGGAGCTTTGTTTTTTCCCAGTCCAATCGTGACAGGCAATTCTGATTGGGACAAATAGCTCCGCGTTGGCATGATTTGACGTGATAGGATTTCGTTCCCGACTTTTACCCGCACCCAGGCCCCAATCGCATCCCGGTTCGATCTGGTCCCTACCAATTTCAAGCGCAGGAAGGAATTATTCAGATTCTGATCGTTCCGCAACACCAGCGGTACGCCGCCTGTTTGGGTTAAAACCACGTCCAAATCACCGTCTCCATCAAAATCCCCAAATGCAGAACCCCTTCCGACTATTGGTTCAAAAAGGTCAACACCGGCTTGTTTCGCCGACACCGGCACAAAACAAGGACCATCGCTCCCGCCTGTATTCCAGAATAATTGGGCAGGTTGTCGATAGGTTTGATTGGCCTGTATTTTCCTTATTTCCTCCTCCAAATGCCCGTTGGCAGTCAATAAATCCTGGCGTCCGTCCAGATCATAATCGAAAAAGAAAAGGCCAAATTTTAGCGGCATTCTGCTGGCCGGCCCAATCCCCTCCGTAATTGTTTCATCCGCAAAGATGAGCGGGTTTTTTTGCGAAAGATAGAGTGCTGTTGGCTCGGTGGCAAAATTCCCAATAGCGATTCCGATGGTTTGATCGTTTCGATATCGCGCTGCATCGATTCCCATTGCGCCTCTTGTGTTTCCATAACTGTCAAATGCGATTCCAGAGGACGCGCCGATCTCTTTGAATGTTCCATCGCGTTCGTTGTGAAAAACAAAATTCTGAACCGTGTCATTGGCCACCACCAGGTCGATCCAACCGTCACCATCCAGATCGATCGGGGCTACACCCAGGGATTTCGCGACGGGAACTCCAGTTGAAGTGTTCTTGATTTGTATCCCGGCAGCCTTGGAAACATCCTTGAAAATTCCATTTCCCTCGTTGTGGTAAAGAATTGGAAACGATCCCTCAAAGTTCATTGGCTGACCATAGGCTCTGCCTATCCCAACCAGCTTGTATCCCACTTCAAAATCGATATCTCTTGACCACTTGACATAATTGCAGACAAACAAATCCAATCTTCCGTCGTTATCGTAATCGATCCAGGCTGCGCTGGTGCTCCAGTTTGTCCCTCCGCCGCTGACTCCTGATTTCTCTGTAACGTCCTCGAATTTTCCGTTGCCTTGATTATGATAGAGTTTATTACCGTTCACCCCCGTTAAAAAAATGTCAGGCAGCCCATCATTGTCGAAATCTCCCACAGCCACCCCCATCCCATTCATTGGTTGATCCAGTCCTGATCCAGCCGTTACGTCGGTAAAATGTCCTTTCCCGTCATTCTGATAAAGCGCAGGGGTGGTTGGCTTTTTCCCCTCTGGCATGTGCCCACTCCAGTAATTGCCATTCACAAACAAAAGATCCTGGAAACCGTCACCATTAAAATCGAACACTGCAACCCCGCTTCCCATTGTTTCCGGCAGGAGTTTTTCTCCATAAGCTCCGTTATTGTGTGCAAATGTTATCCCCGACGTGGCGATGACGTTCTTGAATTGCACCATTGGCACATTGGTACTCGCTCGACTCACCGATTCTGGAGCGCTTAGCTTTGTTACTATTGCTGGGGCCACAGGAGGTTTCCGTTTCAAAAACAAAAATACACCTCCTGCCATAACAGCTATCATCAACAGAAGGATTGCAGATATCTTAACCCCTTTACCGATGACTGCATCATCGTAATTTCCCTCTTCTTCCGTCGGCTGTTGGTTGTTTCTATCCTTCATGAAAAGTTATTTGAGGCTCGCTGCCGCTTTTGGTGGCGCCGGCTGAGGCTTCGGTTCCAGCGAATAAATGACAATGGCCTGTGCCGCATGATCCGCAGCTTTGTCCCGGCGTCGTGCCAGGCTTACGGCCCGGTCTCGCGCATTGTCGTCCACTCGATATCTTTCGTGCAGTTTTCGCTCTTCCTCCGCAGCCTTATCTTTTCCCAGGTCGGCATAAATCAGCGCCAGATTGTAATGCGCGGTGACATTTTCAGAATCCAGCGCCAATGTCTTTTTAAACTCTGCAACCGCTTCTTCCAGGAATTGTTTTCTCTTTTCAGGTTGATTTCGTTCCATTTTTGCTCGTTCAAACAATGTTTGGCCCAATTCGTTAATCACTTCGTAATCTTTACTGAAATCAAATCCACGTTGCTCCAGTTCCGGTGATTTGTCGTAAAGTACGCTTCGAAACTCGGATATGGATTTATCCAGGTACCCATTTTGTTTGTTTACCATCCCGTTCAACCACGCAATCGTCCATCTCGGAGCCGGTGGATCAACCAACGAAGCTCTCTTCAAGGCCTCCACGGCATCTTCCAGTCGTCCTTCTTTAAAATAAACACGCGCCAGATTCAAAGGGCCATCTGATTTCTTAAGTTCTTCCACTTTTGAAAATGCTACCGCCGCCTGAAGAAGTTCACCTTTTTCACTTCCTTTATCCCCTTCGAGTAGCAAACCAATTCCGTAGTCGTTCCATCTTTGCCAGACTGGTATTCCATTGGTTTGAACAACGGTAAGGGGGGCCACTCCTGCGATTGGGAAAGTGATTTCGTCCGTCGAGATTGTCGTTATCGGCAGATCATTCGTATAATTCTTTCCAAACACATACTGCATGTAGGTCGTGTCAAATTTTCGATATTGCAATTTTACTTTCACCGTCAAAGGGGTGCGTTGTCCGGTCGGTACGATTAATGAATAATGCACGACATTCCCTGCCCCGGGAGGTATTTGGTGATTGTAGAGCGGCGTGAAGATATCCTGTGGATTTCGTCGATCAATCCGATTCCCTTCCTTGTCCAGCATGTAGACACGAACAAAATGTGCGTATGGATCCACGTCATTAAAGTCTCCGAGTCCTCCACTTTGGGAAATTAGTTTTCCTGCGGAGCTCACCGCTGTGTCTACCCACACCTCATTCGAATCGACCGTTCCCTGAGTGAACGGATGCCCGAGTTTCATCGTGCGAAGCACGACTTCCAACAAGTAAGTTTTTCCGGGCTCCAGCGTTGGCAGCACAGGACGTAAAGGAGCTGTCAGCTTGCCATCAACTGACCCACCGTCCCGTATGCCGAAAATATCCACACGTACATTTCCTTTGAGAAAATCCATGTGTGCTTTCACTGTATTGGTGTCGGAATTGATCGCCGCTAAACCCGTGTTTGCCGCCGGGAAAAGATGGTTATGAATGTAGAGTGCATTGTTTGTCGCATTCAAAAACTTGGAGCCAAAATCTTCCGAAGTCTGAATCGGCATGTGGCATCCGTTACAATTCAATTGGGCTTTTTCGGGATAGTAAAAGGAGCGGGCGCTGTGGCCTGAGACTCCGCTCAATAGAAAAGTGTCGTAGTGGTTTTGCCCCCTCAGGAATTCTTTATACTTGTTGAGCTCATAGGGAATGCTCACTTTGTGGCAGGTCGAGCAAAATTCGGCCGACTTGTGAAGAGGCTTCAGGAATGTCTTCTTATGGAATTCGGGCTTCGCTTTAATCAGTTGGTTGTTCACGAACTGCAAAAAATCGTTCGTGCTGAATGCAAAAGGGTAGTGCACTGGCTCCTCGATGGTGTAATCCGCATTGCCAACAGTGCTGTTCACATGCGTAATGGAATGACAGGCGGTGCATGTAATTCCGGCCTGTGAAGTAGGGTCATTCACATCATCGAAATTGGGATTATCGAACGCGCCGCTAAAGAACGGCACCACGTCATGACAACCTGCGCACCAACGCGCTGCCTTCACATTGCCATCCCTCTCCATCGACACTTTGCGCGTCTCTCTGACGCTGAAAAGATACGGCTTATTATTGAATGAGCTAAAGTGGTGTGAACTATGAAACCAGCCTTTATAGGCGTCCTCATGACATTTGAGACAGTAGGAATCCATCATCATGGTTTTGGCGGGAATGAAGTTTCCTGTGGCCGTTTTTGCCAACGATGGTTTGAAGTATTTTTCTCCTTCTTTCGGGCCTTTAACGTTCCACTTCCGGGGATCCTGTGAATGCAAAAACACCATTGCCACCACGGATGCAGCAATCACCCCCGCCCATGCCAAACCAAATCTCCATTTAATTCTTGGTCCAGCGAGTCGATGCAACACATAAAGCCAGATCGCTCCGATCGGCGTTAATACGTGAGCCCAATAAATCGGTGACCTGAAATTCGGGTTTTTGATGATGAATCCTTTGATTCTCATCAACGCTATTCCTGAAACAAGAAGCACCAGGCTGATGACAAACAACGAGTAACCCACGCTCACGGCTCTTTTGTTCGGTCGCCCTCGTGAATTAATGATGTGAATTATTCCAAAGATGACCACTGGGAGAATCAAAATTATTCCCAGCAGCAAATGCGCTCCAAACATGTACTGGTAAAAATAGTTTTGGTACCGTTGGTCCTTTACCCATTCCATAAAGGAAATTGCGGCGAGGTACGCGCTATTTGCCGCAAGGATGGCAAATAACCCGAGGATAAAAAGCAACAGGATGCGAAGTCGTGGCCCTACAGCCCTTACGTATTTCTTTTTTGCAGGTTGCGCAGGCCGGGGTGTTTGTTCTGGTTCGGGCATTTAAAGTTGGTTTGTTTAGACTCTATTCTCCCGGGTGAATTACAAGGTCACTGGGGTGAAATGGAGCAGAATCGGGGCAAAATGAGAAAGAAAAAGGCCGTTCAGTAGTCAGCTGAACGGCAAGCGTTTATTCAAACTCTCCTCATCATCTGTTTCCGCAAACAATGAGGAGTTAAAAATCTGCGATGTCGTCAGTAAACCACAGAAATTCTCTCCTGTATTACTTTAGTGGCACATCAAGCAAAAAAGGGGACGAAATGGAGTTTTTGTGGGGTGAACTGCCTACCCCCCCAAAAGAAATTGCAGTTTATCTTTGTGACTCCGGGTGAGATTGACTTTGGCGCCAGTCGTCAAAGTGATGACGTAATCCCCATGAAAAAGCGGTTGTAATTCTTTGACCATTTCCACGTTCACAATCGCGGATCGGCTCACTCGGATAAACTTTTCTGGCGTCAATCGGCTCTCAATCGAATTCATCGTTTCGCGCACCAGGTATTTCATTCCTAGTGCATGAATTTCCACATAGTTATCCGAAGACTCAATCCAACTGATATCCTGTGCCTTCACCAGGACAATCTTACCATCTGCTTTTATCGCCAGTCGTCCTGATTGATCCCCCCTGCCCTTTACCTCTGAAAGTAACGAAGTCAATTTTTTCGACTGGGCCGTTTTTTCCTGCTTTCCCAGTTCCGTTCGCACCCGGTTCATCGCTTTGGTCAATCGCGCCTGATCGAACGGCTTTAGCAAATAATCCAAAGCGTGTACTTCAAAAGCCTTTACTGCAAATTCATCGAATGCGGTCGCGAACACAACCAGTGGCAGGTTCTCTACCGGCAGGCTGGATAACATCCCAAATCCGTTGAGTCCTGGCATTTCAATGTCCAGGAACACAAGGTCAGGGTTGGTTCTCATCACCAACTCCGCCCCCTCTTCGCCATTGCTCGCTTCGCCTATCAACTCCACATCCTCATGGTGCTTCAAGAGCATTTGTTTGAGCTTCTCACGCGCCAGTTTCTCGTCGTCGACGATTATTGTTTGGATTTTCATGACCCTCGATTCGGCAACAGGATACGGCAACAAACCCCACCTTGGGATTGATTGCTGATTTCGAACCATTTTCCTTCTCCAAACGTTTCATGAAGGCGATTTCGGATGTTCGATAAGCCCACGCCTTCCACCACCTGTGTAGTTGGCAGTCCTTTGCCATTGTCGCAAACCGACAGGATCACTCGGCTTGCTTCTTCTCGAGCCGAAATTTCCAACCTGACTTCCCCAACCGATTTTCCGATCCCATGTTTCAATGCATTTTCCACCAGGGGCTGGAGAATTAATGTTGGGACCTTGAACGAAAGGAGCTCTTCGGGCAGATCAAAATTTACCTTCAGCCGGTTTCCAAAACGGATTTCTTCAATCGCCAGGTATTTTTTCAGCAAATTCACTTCCTTGGAAAGTGCCACCATTTGTTCGTCGCTCTGTTTCAACGCGCTTCTTAGCAATTCGCTTAATTGAATGAGCATTCGATCCGCCGCTTCCACATCCTGGTACATCAGCGCCGATATCGAATTCAAACTGTTAAAGAGAAAATGGGGGTTCAGTTGCATCTGAAGGGCTTGTAACTTTGCCTTTTGTAATTCACTTTCCAATACCACTGCTCTTTTTTCTGCGATTTGCGAGCTCCAATACGCATGCACCAGAACCATCAGTACCACGATTACCCAGTACACCAGCAAATTAAAATGCCAGGTTTTTAAAAAAAGCAGTTCCACATATTGACTGATATCCGCCCCTTCCAGGTCAGCTCTTTCTGTCACTCGACTCAGTAATCCACGAACCACCACATAGGAAAGCGTGAACAAAATACTTCCGATGACAAGGAACACCGCCTTTTTCTTCCCCCCAATTCGCTCCTTGTGCAGGGAAAGGATCAGAAAGTAAACCGGCAGGCAAAGAACTCCATAGGTGTACCAGTCGGCCAAAGAGGATTTTAACGCCTGTGGCAGTGAAACGTTCAGGCCCGCTCTTGAGCTGCTGACATAAAATTGTCCCGCAAAGGTAATTGCAATCGCAGTCCACCCCCCCAGGTAGAGCAAAAGTTTCAGAATACCCGAATGTCGCGATGCAGTCATCGTTGTGAAAGGATAATAAAAAAGGAAATACGCAAAAGCAAATTGTCAGGCCAAAA
>JAQGOY010000195.1 GCA_028293375.1 Verrucomicrobiales bacterium
TTTTGGCATCAAACGTTTGCATCGCCGCGTACGCATTCCGAAGTGCCGTCAACGGCTGCCTCACCGGTGGGGTTAATTCTTTTGCCTTGACCTCGTCAGAAAACACCACCTCATTGACGAAGTAAAAAGCGGTGAAAAGCTGGATGTCCGTAAATTGTTTAATCTTTTCCTTGGCCGTCAGCAGCGTTTTCGAAATGTAATCGGGGGCATAATTGTCCATCGCAAAACCTTTTGCGCGCAAGGCTTCCGTTCCGAGTTCCACAAATCTCGCAGGTGCCATCGCTTTGATATATTCCCAATTCATCCACAACATCTTGTTGATGTCGAATTTCGCATTATTCCGTAGAATTTGCGGGATATCGAAAAGCCCTATAACTTCGGCAAGCGGCATGATTTCGCGGTTCTCTTTCGGCGACCAGCCCAGCAGGTAAAGATAGTTCACCACAGCTTCCGGTACGTACCCTCCATCAACGTAAAATCTTAATGAAGCTCCCGTGTCCCGCTTGCTCATTTTGGAGCCGTCGGGGTTCAGGATCAGGGGAATATGTGCATACGCTGGCGGTTCCGCTCCAAACGCTTTAAAGAGGGCAATATGTTTCGCAGTGTTCGACAAATGATCTTCACCTCTTATGACATGGGTGATTTTCATCTCCATATCATCGATCACATTCACCAGATGAAATACAGGCTGTCCATCTGAGCGGACTATCACGAAATCGGGGTCAATAGCCTCCCGATCAGTCAATTCGCGCCTCACCTCTCCCACCACCAGGTCCGGAATTAATACCGCTTCGCGCTGCATTCGAAATCGGATGGCCCCTTCTTTTTCGTAAGCTGCTCCTTTGGCGATTAATTCAGCCACCCGCTCTTTATAAATATGGCCGCGTTGTGATTGGAAATAGGGTCCGTACTCTCCTTTGCTGGGTCCTTTGCTATCGCCCGTCGTAGGACCTTCATCCCAGTCGAGTCCCAGCCACTTCAATCCATCCAGGATCACATCCACCGCTTCCTGGGTGTTTCGTGCTTCATCCGTGTCTTCGATCCGGAGAACAAAAACACCCCCGGTATGGCGGGCATAAAGCCAGTTAAACAATGCGGTTCGCGCTCCACCAATGTGGAGATATCCTGTCGGGCTGGGGGCAAATCGTACTCTTACGCTCATGAATCGTGGAAATATTACAAGGGCCATCGGAATCATGGCAAGCACAGCCATTCAATCTTTCGAATTCTAACCAACCTGCTCAGTGGACTTATCGATCTCCGGCGGCGCTTGTACTTTGGACTCCAATCCCAGGTCTTCATACAGGGCCGTATTCAATGCATGGGCTCGCCTGGAATGCGCCAGTTCTCCACACATTCCGTTCAGCACCCACGTGACAACCAATTCATGCTCCGGATCACAAAATCCGGTGGATGACTGCGCCCCGCTATGTCCGAATGTGTTTCGCGTCGCATATTTCCCATATCCATAAGGCATCTCTCCCTCGATCAAATGGGCCGAATTAATGATGAATCCATAACCCCAATCCATCTTTTTCCTGAATGTTTGGTCCACTAACCCAATTCGCTGTCGGCTCGTGAATTGTCGAATCGTTCTTTCTTTCATCACCGGACTGCCATTTAGCCCCATCAAGTTCTCATAGAATCGACCCAGATCGGAAATCGGCCCCCGAACGTTGCTCCCAGGTCGCACTGATATTATATGATCTTCCGTGTTCAGTAGCGGATGCGGCGAAACTTCTCCATTTGCGGTCACGTACATGGTTGCCAATTCTTTTGCGTGAGCTTTATAACTTTCTCGCGACATTCCGAGTGATGTCCCTGTCATTCGCGCCGGCTTGAATACTTGGTTGGACAGGAACTCCGGCAGCGGCACCGAAGAAATCCTGGCGACTATCTCCCCCAGCAAAAACCAGGTTCCAGAGACGTGATATCCACCGGTGTAACCCACTTCACAATCTGCATCCACATCCACCTGGCAAATCTCAGCAATGGTTTGCTGCCAATCCAAAGTATCAGGCACTTTGTCCGCACCGCGCAGACAAGCGGTATGTGTCAGCAGATTTGAAATTAAAATCGAATCCTTCTTCGTCGAGCTGAACTCTGGAATAACTTTCCGCACAGGCCAGTCCAGCCTCACCAGTTTCTCATCCAGGAGGTGGCCGATCGCCACCGCCGTCAATGGCTTCCCCGAGGAAAGCCATGGAAATTTGATATTCTGCTTCAGGGGTGCCCCTTCTCCATCAATTCCCAGGGGGGCATCGAAGATCACCTTACCCTTCAAGGAAACATAAAGCTGCCCTCCGAAGTGTTTACCCTCCGAGCGACCCTGGTCAAAAATACTAAAAAATCGTTTAAACATGAATTTCTATTAAGGCAACAAACTCAGGAGGTTTTCTTTTACCAACTTTCCTGCCTTCTGCGGATCATAACTGATTCCACTTCTAAGCAATGGTTTTCCTCGCTGTATCGTACGGCGGGCGCCAGGTGGACCTTGTGGAGTAATGTTCCTCCACGCATAGCGATTTGACTTCTGAGAAATGGATCGGAAAACAATGCCGCCATCGTTCGGCAAAGCAATAGATCTTGTTCAACTTGATGCTCAAATGCCCAGGGCACCACTGCCTGATGGCTTTTAATATCCCTTCGGGTAATTGGGTTATTCATTTGAACTCTTCCGAAGTCCTTAAAACTTTCCAGTGCTTGTCTATCCGATTTTTATTCATCCTGGTTCCCGTCGAAAGCCGAACTACTTTCAATGTCGAGGGCAGCCAATCCATAACCACAGCCGCTAGTTTTGTCTCGTTCATCGTTTCCAGCAAAAATCCGAGCCGTTGAGCTGCCCCTACACGGTTCTCTCTCTTCAATGCCTCTTTCAGTCCGGTTATGGATATTTGCGGCAACAGAGGTGCTATCGTTTCCGCAGCCCGTCCGATTCCCCCGATTTGATTGGCGTAAACGATCAGGTCAAACATGGTCGTCTCTGGCTTGCTCACCCGAAGAGGTGCCACGGCTCGTTCCAGTTCGTTAACTGGAATTTGTTCCATCCCCTGTTTTACGTAGAATCGGATCTCCAATCTGCCCAGTCTTAGTGCTCTCCAGGGTCGATTGGTGATGACCTGGGTTATTTGCACCGCTTGCGAATTCGATCCGTAACATCCAGCCGCAGATTGGAGGGCGAGATAATACGGACGCTCCAACCACTTGAAATAATCATCCAGCCACAATGCGGGCGGAGGAGCCCCCACTATTCTGTGCTCTGGTCCAACAATGAGATAAAATGCCTGCCGAGCCGAAGTCTGCAAGACTCGATCACCAAGCCTGCGCAATTGAAAATTAGCTGCCGTCGGCGTCAAGCCGGTTTCCCTCACCAATTCATCCTTTGAAAACGCCACGTGACCAAGCTCGAGTTTGTCTTCAATGAAAGCTGCCGCAGCTCCGATTCGTCGGGGGGATTGCTTTGGAACAGCCTTTCTATTCATTTGCGTAGATTAGCGTCGTACGCTACGCTACGCAAATGAATTTCGGCCTTGTTTTCTCTACTTGAACCGCTCGTTTATCCATTCTGGAGCTGGCCTGGGTCCTTTTACTCGTTTTCCGTCGTTGTATTCTGCCACCCTTTGAAACGGTTTTGAAAGATCGCTGTTATCAAACACCATTACTGATGTTAGCCCTTCGATTGCTTTGCGCAGATTCGCCAGGGTTCTCGGGAACCGGCTTCTCAACTTCTCAATCGGCACATCGTGACCTCCCTGGCTTACTCGCATTGCCACTCGGTCATCAGACATTTCAACGTCAGAAATGCGTATGAAACAGAGCACCACCGCATAGCCAACTGCTTCCGCCTGTTGTAAGAATTTTACTTTCTCTCCCACTGGATCTGAAAACACAGTCTCGAACACGAAACTTTCGCGCTCCTGCACTAGAGCTTTTCGAAGAGCGTCCGCCGTGGTCGCTGCCACGTACGGATCCAAACCCAATTCCCGGGCCACAACATCCGCATTCACAAACCTCAGGCCGGCATGTTTGAGGTGAGAATGGTAAAACAAAGTCTTTCCCGCTCCATTCGATCCTGCCACAGCCACGATTATCGGACGCTTATCCGGTAAGCGCATCATCGTTTCACCGTGCGTCCAGCTTCGAATTTACGATTCACAAACCTCCCCACGGTACGCTTCCCATTTTCTTCCGTTCGAATCAAAAATCCAGGGGAGTTCGGCGCTGGCGCATAATGTGGAAAAGGTTGAGTTTTCAAATAAGCAGCAACTCTTTCCTCTCCTTCGGGGCTGTCGACTGAATCCAGAATCTCGGACAAGGGACGAATATTGGCGTTACGACTCAACGCCATCACTTGAGTTCCCTGAAGCAACGGTTCCATCGCTCTTCCCAAGCGAGCCCAGAATTCGATCTGGCCCGCAATCGAACGTTCCATCACCTCGCTCGCCACACGTGCGTCAATTACCAGTGCATCTGAAAGCTTCACAGGTTGACTCATACTTTTATACGGTAGCGTTATGCTACCGCATTGTCAATTTCACTCTGCAAACTGTTTCCCCGGCTAAAAGAATGTTCGACGAACCCAATCCAAAAAACCATCGTTTCTCCATGCAAAAGTGTTCGGATGAATTTGAGCAGGTATTAAACGAGTATTTCGAAAAAACTTTAGCCGCTAATCCCGTCATGGCTACTTATACTGGCTTGGAGTCTGGCGAAGGTAAACTCGGAAAGGCCACCCTGGAATTTGAAACCAGGCAGATTCAATTTGCCCGAAAAACCCTTGTTGGGCTGGAGTCGATTTCTCCCCAAAATCTTTCGCCCGAACAGCATCTCGATCGCCTCGCCATTCGCGCCATGCTTCGACGAAAGATCGAGGACTTCGAACGTGGCCGCCACTCTTTCGATCCTTCCGCCCTCGACGCCGTTCTCAACATTCTCCTTCATGAACTTCAGCGAAGCGAGGATGACCTCAAACGCGCCACCCGCAATTTAAAAACGTTGCTCAAGGACATCCCTCGTTTTCTTCAGGAGTCACTATCCATTCTCCGCCATCCCGAGATTGTTTGGGTCAATATCATGGACCAAACCTTCCAAGGTTCCGGTTCGCTCTTCGATGCTCTTATCGTTTTCTTTAAAAACGATCCCAAGGCAGAACTACTCATCTCCGTCGCTCGTGAAGCGTTCGCGAAATATCATGCTGGCGTCAAGGCGCTGAAACCCGCCTCGGAGGGCACTTTCGCTTTAGGCGCTGAAGGACTCCAACGGCGCGTTCGCGATGAGCTCGGTCTCGATTACACGCTAGCCGAGATTGAATCTCTCGCTTGGTCCGAGATTGAGCGCGTGGGCTCGCTTCTCCGCGCGGAATGCAAGAAAAGCGGTAAGGGTCGCGACGCCGAAACCATAATTGCTCACGCCAGGAAAGCATGGCATCCCAAGTCGGATCTTCTCGATTTATACCGAGAGCAAACCGTTTCCATCGCCAGCGCGTTCGAAAAAGCCAAAGCGGTCACTTTTCCGAAGAATCAAACTCTCGTGGTGCGTGAAGTGCCGGAGTTCATGCGCCATCTATTTCCAACCGCCGCTTATGGATCTCCCGGCGCTCTTGCCAAAAAGCAGCAGGGCATTTTCTGGGTAAATGATCTTGGCAAAACCAAAACCACGGAAGCCGAGAAATCCAGCGAACGAGCCCAGCATTTCGGTCTGCTTCTCACTTGCGCTCACGAAGCTTATCCCGGTCACCACCTTCAATTCACCACCTCCAACCAGCATCCGCGCAAGTGGCGTCGACTTTTCGCTCACGCCATTTTCTACGAAGGGTGGACGCTCTGGTGCGAACAAATGGTCGTCGATCTGAAATTGGATCCATCCCCTTGGATCGAAATTCAGCAGCTTCACGATGCCTTATGGAGATGCCATCGAATCATCGTCGATTTGAAACTACAAACCCGTGAGTATTCTTACGCCGAAGCAGTGAAGCACATGCAGAAGCATCTCGGATTTACCAAGGCACGCGCAGAGGCGGATGTAAACTGGTACACCGCCAGCCCGGGTGTGCCCATGAGTTATTGGCTTGGGCGTTTGGAGAACGCACGCCTTCAACAGCGACTGATGACAGGCCGCGGTTGGAGCCTTCAAAAATTCAATGATTGGCTCATTAGTTTCGGCACGCTTCCACAGCGCTGGCTTGAAGCGTACATGCTTCCTTGAAACTCAAAATCACTTTGAGATTTAACTGAATAGAGTATCTTCGCTCCATGAGTTTACTGCCATTCAAAGATTTGCCTCCTTACCGGAAGAGATCTTTCGTTTCGCCTGAAAGCGTCCTCTCTTCGCTCGATGTCATTTTGCCGTTATTCGATCGGCTTGAATCCCAGGCAACAGCCATTTCTTCCCCTGCAGAATTGGAGCAATGGCTTTTGGATTGCAGTGAAGTCAGTGCGGCCATGGATGAAGAATCCAGCAGGCGCTACATCGCCATGTCCTGCCACACTGATAATCCAGAAGCCGAAAAAGCCTACCTGGAGTTCGTTGAGAAAGTCGAACCAGAGTTGAAGCCACGTCAGTTCAAGCTCGCGCAGATCTATCTGGAAAACTCATTTCGTAAAGATCTGCCCCAACAGCGCTACGCCATCTTTGATCGCAGCACTGCGCTTCACGTCGAGCTCTACCGCCCCGAAAACATCCCGCTCGAAACCGAAGAGGCGAAAATTGGCCAGCAGTATCAAAAGCTTGCCGGTTCCTTGACTGTTCAGTTCCGCGGCGAAGAAAAGACCCTCGTTCAGATGGGCAAGTTTCTCGAGGAAACGGATCGCAGTTTAAGAAAGGAAGCGTGGGAATTAGTCAGCACACGCCGTATCCAGGAAGCCGAAAAGTTCGAGGATCTTTTCGAGAAGCTTTTCATTATCCGCGAGCAAATCGCCAAAAATGCCGGCTTTCAAAACTATCGTGACTACTCCTTCCGCGCTCGCGGTCGCTTTGATTACACTCCCGAAGACTGTGTCGCATTCCAAAAAGCCATCGAAACCGAAGTGGTCCCCGTCCTTAAGGAGTTGCATGAGGAACGCAAACGCCAGATGAAACTGGAGAGCGTTCGTCCATGGGACCTCGCGGTTGATCCCGAAAACAGACCACCTCTTCGTCCCTTCGAGCAAGTGGAAGATATGGTCTCTGGTTCGGATAGAATTTTTCAACAGGTCGACAAGGACCTCGCTTATCAATTTCAAAAAATGAGACAGTTGCAGCTGCTCGATCTTGGAAACCGCAAAGGCAAGGCTCCAGGCGGTTACCAATCCACCCTTGCCGAATCCAGGGTTCCTTTTATTTTCATGAACGCCGTCGGCCAGCAGCGCGATGTCGAAACCATGTTGCACGAAGCCGGCCACGCCTTTCACGCCTTTGCCGCCCAGGAAGATGATCTCTATGCCTATCGAAGCGCTCCCATTGAGTTCTGCGAAGTCGCCTCCATGAGCATGGAGCTTTTAGGCAATCAATATCTCGAACAGTTTTATCCGGCCCCCGAAGCAAAAAGAGCTCGGCGCGATCACCTTGAAGGCATCGTCGAAATCTTTCCCTGGATCGCTACTGTCGACGCTTTCCAGCACTGGATCTACAGTCATCCAGGCCACACCCGCACCCAGCGCACCGCGGCATGGATTGATCTTATGGATCGTTTCGGTGGCAACGTGGATTGGACCGGCTTCGAACACATCAAAGCCGCACTTTGGCATCGCCAGCTTCACATCTTCCTTTATCCGTTCTACTATATCGAATACGGAATTGCCCAGCTGGGCGCTCTTCAGGTGTGGGCCAATTCAAAAAAGAATCCGGTCGATGCTCTTAACAAATATAAACAAGGCTTAAAACTCGGCGGTTCCAGGCCCCTTCCAGAACTCTTCGAGGCTGCCGGATGTAAATTTGACTTCAGTTCGGAAACGGTGAAACCCCTCCTGGCACTCCTGCAAAAAGAACTGGCACTGCCGTGACTCTCGCTGCTCGCCATCAAAGGCTCATTTTCATTTTGAGCTTTTCCAATGCCTTGCCCCGATGGCTTAGTTTGTTCTTCGCCTCCGCTGTAATCTCGGCAAAGGATTGCCCCGAGTTCTGGGGATAGAATAGCGGGTCGTAACCGAAGCCATTCTTGCCGGACGCCGCCATAGCTATGGTCCCTTCACACGCACCATCGACAACGATCGTCTGTCTCCCAAGCAGATCGTCATCGGCCTTCATTAAGGTCTTGTTCAAAGGCGAGAACAACAGCCTTGTCAGCGCAATCACCGAACGAAAGCGCGCTGTCCTTCCTTCTTTCGGCACATCCATCAGCAATCGGAGCAGCTTCGCATTGTTCGCTGAATCCGGCGAATTTCCCGCCCCTGACACATCCGATGCTGCGAACCTGGCCGAATGAACTCCGGGGGCTCCGCTGAGAACATCGACTTCCAATCCTGAGTCGTCCGCCAGAATATATACTTCGCTGGAATCATGTTTGATCAGTTCGAACAGCCTGCCGCTGCTCCTCCCGATCCATTTTGCAAACGAGATCGATTTCTTGCGCGCATTTCCTTCAAACGTTGGCGTATCTTCGAGCACAGGCGGATAACCTGGAAAATCGTTGAGCGTCAGGTAATGTATCTGCCCTCCGAGGATCGCCCGAATTTCATCCACTTTGTGCATATTGCGGGTGGCCACAATAATATAAATGTTTTTCATTTAGGTCCCACTACCTTCCATGCATTACCCAGCGGAGACGGAAAGAAAGGATGAATAGTCGACTTGAGATTCACCCCATTGAGCAACCACATCGCAGTATCGCCGTTTTTGTGCTGCCACAAAAGATCGGATGACCCGTTCAGATCGAAATCAACAATCGATATTAAGCTCCATGCCGGCCCCGGATTGGGCAGCCCGCTCAGGACTTGTCCCCCGGTTACCTGCCCATTGTTCAGGAACCAGGCCATCAGAGTTCCGTTTTGATGTTGCCAAAGGAGATCCAGATTCCCGTCTTTATTAAAGTCGCCTAATCCCACCGGCCGCCACTGAGGCGGCACTAAATTTCCGTTGTTCAATAAATGTTGCTCCGTGCTTTGAAAATTCTTGAACGACCAGGCTGCCAGGTATCCCTGTGGATGATATAGAATCACCGCTTCCGATCCGCTTCGCGAGGCGGTCACTCCAATCATTCTCCATAAAGGCGGCACGGTGGATCTCCCGAGAGTCATTTGTTGAACCAGCTGGCTGCCGTTCATTAACCAAACGACCAGGGCTCGCGCCGGTGTCATAAAAATCAGGTCGGGGGTGCCGTTTCCGTCGAAATCAAACGTGCCTTCCAGTTGCCAGCCATTCGGGATTTTCAATGGCGTTGCCAAAATACGATAATCGTTGGTCAATGTACCGCCGGAACTAAAAATTCCGAGTTGTCCCGAAGGTGAACTCACCAGAATGTCCGGCAAGAAATCGTGGTTCAGATCAAATGCCAGGCCAGGAACAATCGTTCTGCCTTTTTGTGTCACCTGCAGCGATGCTGCCCCGATTGCAATAGTTCCCGAGCGATTCTGAGGCCCGAAATTGGCATCAAATGTTAAAACGATGGTTGCATTCCCCTGCCCTTGTGTTGCGGAAAGGACATGAATCCATGTCGCGTCCCCCGCCGAAATTGTCCACGCACAGGAAGCTGAGGTGGTTAGCGCAATGGATCTTGTGTTCTGTGACTCAGAAAGACTCAGCGCAAAAGTGCTGAGTTCGTAATTACAAATCTCCGATTTTACGTTGACCACCGCGTTTGAACTGCGGGCTGATCCAAAAAGATTTGTCGCCGCCAGGAAATAGTTTCCACTGTCCAGCGTGGTGCTATTGGAAATGCTCAGGATGGTATTGGTAGCCCCACGCACTGCATTGCCGTTGTGATACCATTGCAATAACAACGGAGGATTTCCCTCCAGCGCGGTTACGAGCGAAAAACCCGCTGGCGCAAAAACCTCCACATTGGCTGGTTGCAAAGTAAACCCCGGCGCTTTTTGATCGACCGTTCGCCTCACCTCAAACGTTACCGAATTCGTATTCGCAGCGCCCTGGTCATCCACAGCGATCGCTTCGATCCGATAAGTGCCAACGGGCAAAGGGGAAGTCGTGACGGAATACGGCGGAGCAGTCAGTATTCCCTGGGAAATTCCGTTCAGGAAAATTCCGAGCTGCGAAATTGTCCCATCGCTATCCAAAGCATTGACCAGGATGGGAACCGACGAAAGCTCGGCGACTATGGATCCTGTAGTGGGTGTAATAATGTTTACGCTCGGCTTGATGTTGGCTGGCTTGTCGATGACCCTGATTGCAATTGCGTCCGCTGCAGTCGATCCTGAATTGTCGGTGGCAATCACGCTGAATCCGTATTGTCCGGTAAGCAGATTATTGACTGTAATGGTGTACGGTGGCGATGTTACGACCCCCAGGCTTTGGTTGTTCTGAAAAAATTCTACTTTCGTGATCGTGCCATCGGGATCGGAGGCCGCTGCCTGCAAAACCAGACTGGCCGGCGAAATAAAAGGCGAATTGGTGGAGGGACCAGTGAATTGCACCGTCGGCGGTGAATTCGGTGCCACTACCGTTACCTGCCCTATCATCCCGCAACACTCCCAGTGTGGAGTGCAGAAATACGGGTACGATCCCGAATTCAAAAAACGAACGGTGTAACTGATTCCTCGTCCGAAAATTTGGCTCTGCCAGGTTCCGTCGGGATTCCCGTTCGAGCCGCTGACAGAATCATGCCCAATGTTGTCCAGGTTCGTCCACGTCACCGTATCGCCCACATTAACCGTCGTCGTCGAGGGCACAAATTCCAACAGGCGCATCGATACCAACGCATTGGAAGCGTGCAGCCAGGGACAAGCCACCAGCAGGAATACGGCGAGGATCAATCGTCGAATCCATTTCATGATTTGAAATTCTGCCAGCATCTTATTTCCAGGTGTAAGTCATCGAAGCGAACAGCGCATGGGCGTTGTAATCATTTTCTCCGCCTCGATCAGGCTCCGAATAATGGTAAAAACCATAGCCAAAGCTGGTTGTAATATCTTTTCTCCAGCGTCGGCTGATGGATGCCTGCACCGAGTGCAGATCATAATCCACCCCCACTGGCAGTCCTGCAGAAGCATTGTCCTGGCCATATCCGGAATGAGAAAAGGAATAGGTGGCACTCAGGGAAGTGTTGGTGTTCACCTCGAATGTCGCCGTGGAAAGCAGTGAATGGATCCGTCCTTTATAGGGCGTCACAATATTTAATCCCTGCCCCGGCGTCACCATTCTGGAACTGTAAAATGTGTAGGCGTTTTCTATATGCAGTCTCGCTCCCGCCTGCAGGCCTATCGAAATCCCGTACGATTGCGCCTGAAAATCCGCAGAGTGAATTGGCCCGCCAGGAGTCAGTCCTGCCACCGGGTCAGTTTTGGAATCGTAATCGCTCCAGATATATCCATGTGTCAAGGTCGTTCGAAGCCAGCTCGTGGGCCGAAGCGTTACTTTCGTTTGCACCTCATGCGTCCCAATATCGCGGCCGGTAATAAAGGCAGGATATCCGTCTCCTGGCGCACCTCCCAGTCCAAGGTCCCGCACGTGATTGTAACGTGAAATCACATCGTTATCCCGATAGGAAGAGCCGATCGACATCCATCGGTTTGGTGAATTGTCGAATCCGATTTTCCAATCCGTCTTTTGACTCGAAGCCGCCGTGTCTCTCAGGAACTCATGGGTTCCGCCGAGTTCGTTTTCAAATTCTCCGACCGACTGCTGCTCCAGTCGCAAGTCAGCAAATAAAACAGTGAATGGAATCCCGGTGTAATGAAGTCCGGCCATTTCCTGAACTATCAGTTTTTGTTGGTTCACATTCAGCAATGCTGGATTAGGAACAACGAAAAGCGCGGAAGTCCCGGTGTCATAGCTCACATTCCCCAATCCTTCCTGCGTAATCCATTCGCTTTCCACTCCCGCCGAAAACGTGAAATCCTTCCACGGGCCAAGTCGCGTGTTCAGATTCAGGATATTGTTGTTCTGCCTCAGGACCAATCCTTGGCTGCGCCAAAAATCTGACGATCCCGAGAGAGGAATTCCCGTGCTGTGGTAGGTAAACTGTCGGAATGCGGCATCGGCGTCCGTATAGGAATAGAGATATCCGCCGGAGACAAATAGCCAATCGTAAATCGCTTTCTCAGCCGTGAAGGTATTCACTGCGCTCACCTGGCGATGCTGCTCCAGTATCGCGATCAGCACCGATGGCGAAATCGACAGCACGGAGGCTGAATCCACATTCACTCTCGCTGTTTTGATATCCGCAAACTCCACCCGCATGCTGTCGTGCAGGTGCGCCACTGGAACGTCGTAATCCAGATCCAGTTTCACGACATGTTCATGCTCAGAAATATCCTTAAATCCCGGAAAGATGTTCCTCGTTTCGAGCGGCACAAGGAACGGGGGCGCAAATGAACTGACCGAACCCCACTGCAATGTGGATTTGGATCCCTCCCTGAAATCATATTCGTACCCCAACGAAATCTGCGGAAGATCTTTCGGGGTTAACCCAAATTCGATCCATGCTTTTCCCTGGTCCTGGTAGAGTTCCTGGCTCTGGAAAAACACCGGCTGCGAAAAGTCGCTAAATCTGCCGCCAGTATTGTCATACCAGCGTCGCCACGTTTGCACGCCAGCGTGTACGTACCCGACATCGGAGCGATCAATATCGATCTTCAGCGCGTAATCTTCGTCATGAGGCAATGCTCTGCCATCGATTGTCAGTTTCGTTTTCGGATCGATTTGTTCCTTCAGCGTGAATCGATCGATTCCATAACTGAGCCCTTCTTTCATCCCGGTGTTATGGCGGAATTCCGAAGCGTTCCCCTGCACTGTGATCCATCGAATCGATGGAGTTACCGAAAATGCCAGTTTGGATGGGGGTTCGCCGCCCCAAAGTGCTCCGGAATCGATCCACTTCCGCAATATCGAAACCTCCTCGCTGGTCAGTGGCTCACCTTTTTGCGCAGGCGGCATTTCCATGTCTGGCACTACACGAGCCACGTAATGGATCAAAGGACTGTGGGCACTGTCCGATGGCAAAATGTCTTTCGCCTCGTCGCCGCCGGCAAGCGCCAACTCCCGCGCATCCAGACGAAAGCCTCCTTTTGGCTTTTCGGCTCCATGACATTTGAGGCAGTTCTTCTCGAAAATCGGGCGGACATCACGCACGAAATCCACCTCCCTTGAAACCGGCGCAGGAAGTTTGCTGATATCCACCACCGCCGGCGCTCCAAGCATCGAATGCGCTCCTGCCACCAAAGGCACTAGAACCAGTGTTCGATAGATTTGATGGCGAGTAATCCGCTTCATTAATAGCGAAGGTGGGAATCGATGTTCGAGCCGTGCACCGCCGTGTGGCATCCCGCGCTCCAGCACGAACCTTTGGCCAGGAGCGAAGTGTGGCGCGTCGCGCCAATGAAAATCTCGCCAGGCGACGTTTGCACTTGTGCATGGCATTTCAGGCAAAGGTTGTTGTCCCGCTGCAAAAGCATCTTGGAATTCACCGACCCGTGAGGCGCATGGCAGACAGTGCATCCCTCACGCATCGCTTCATGATCAAACACCGTTAGCTTCGTTTGCTCGCGATGGCATTGCGCACAGGTGCTGTTCACTCTCGCCAGTCCAAATCCCCGGCTTCCATTGTGCAGGTCAGGCCCATGAGGATCATGACACGAGACGCAGTTCATGCGGCCTTCCAGCACCGCGTGATGCTCCCTCATGTGGAATTCCGAGTTCACCTGCTGATGGCAATTCAAACAGATGCTGCCATCCTGAGATGGATTCAAAATGAATTTCCCTTTGCCTCCGCCGGACTCGATATGTTTGCTCCCGGGTCCATGGCAACCTTCGCAACTCGACGAGCCTATCGGTGCCGTGCGGTCCATGATCAGCCTGGAATGTTTATTGGCTTTCGCCACCTGGACAATCGCGCCATGGCAGTCGGCGCAGCCTTTATTTCCTACGTAATGAGCGTCGGGAATATGCGGGCCTTCGTTCAGAGCACCGGGAGAAGAAACGCACGAAACCAGTCCAAGGCAGGCAGAGCCAAGTCCCACCAGAAAGAAAAACAGAAGCAAACGCCAATGCCGGGAAGCTCGCAAAAGCAACCGGGATAGGACCCCTGATCCAGCAAATGTCACGCCTGACACTAGGGGAATCTCTCAAATACCCTGAGCCGGATCAATCGCAATCAGCGTCTTTCATCGAATGATTTTCTTGAACTTCAACAGCTTATGATCCGTTCCGAAAGTCAGGCTCATATACTCGTCCGGAAACCGGCTCACATCGTAGGTTTGAATCGCAAACCCGCGAAACGGACCACCGCGCGAAGTGCCGTATTCCGCCCCTCGGCTGGTGAGCCATTCACCCACCACTTGTCCATCGCTCAAGGTCGCACTCCGGTCTGGAACTCCCAGTTCCGTAATAGCCTGGTCATACGTGTAAGAACCCACCCGGGATTGCCAGTCGATTTTCGGCTCGCTCAAACAACCCGTCAAAAACAGAACCCCGCAAACGAACAATGTGATATAATGTTTCATTCGATTCCCACCAAAAACCAGACCGGTCACCGATTGATGCCTGGACTCCCACCAATCAAACCCCTCTTTCTCTCCTTGGCAAGTGTTCCGATCGTCTTCTTCCTGCGAAGATCGATGGATAGAGGACTCAGTTCCGTTCACTGCGAAAACAGAACCACTAGCCGACGAGGCATTAGGATAACTTACCAATTGAGCCCGGCACGGAAAATGGAACCCTGTTTCAAAGGGAGATTTATGAATATCGTCATCATCAACAAAGACTTGGGACTCTACCTGGCAAACCTCGACCGATGGACCGCCAACGTGCAGGAAGCTCAAAAATTCGGCTCCACCATCGAGGCGCTCGATTTTTGCCTGAACAACTACCTGACCGACCTCTCCATACTCATGCACTTCGATAAAAACCCTGGAGACGTTTGCCTGATCGAGTTCCAACCAGCCCCAACAGCAACGACATCAAGCGAATCCGCCGCGAAAATCCGGCGCTAACTCGAACCTGGCCGGCCCGCGCCTCCGATGAAAATAAACGGAGCGCACGTCGTTTGAATCTCCCTTACCTTTCCATACGACAAGCCGCGCCAGTTTTACTTCTTAAACCCTCCGTTATAATCCTCAAATCGCAATTTCAACAGAGCAAAACCGGCGCTATAGCATGACGAAAGCCGCACTTTCTACGTTAGGAACGAACCGTCATTTAAACTCCAGAGGAACGTAATGGGGAAAGTAAAAAATCCTACGTGGAAACCATGAACTTAATTGGACTGCCCTGGGACGGCTAATTACCGCCTCAGGACAATTACGTTTAATATGCTGGCCAAGTCTCGGTAAAAGTAAAAATGCGCAATTTTTTTGGCGAACCTTCCGTTTCCCGTGAGATACAAATGCCAGGCGACTTGAAAAACGAGCACGCTTATATTATAACCCCACAACTTACACCAGTCCCACGCTGTCATAATTAGAATTCTTATCGCCCTAAAACGATGGAATGACTGTCACTCGACCGAATCGAAGCGTGCCCGAAGCCGCCTCCTCAAAACGAACTCTCTCCCATGTATCGTCGATTGATTCGACGCTGGTCATTACACCGCTTGAAGTCCAGGTTTTAAGATCACTCGTAAACTCGACGGAATACTGAATCAGCGGCTTTCCAGAAGCTTTGCGGCGAACGAATTCAGCGGTGAGTGAATGCCGGTCAGTTGATAAATAGATTGCTGGGGTCCCTTTATTCGAACCGCTTTGGAAGCGCACCGAGAGTGAATCATTGGCGTTCAGGTTGAAGGCATACCGTAGCAGTGGAATAACTCCGTCCGCTCCTGCTGTCCGCATTTGTAAATCGGTGAGTGCATTCAGATCTCCATAGTTGTCCATGTTCCATTGCGCTCGTTGACTCCAGGTCGATGTCGTACTGGTCATGGAATAACTTGAATCCGATCCGGCATTGTGGGCCTTGACCCGATATGAATAGGTCGTTCCCGGAATCAGCAAGGTATCGATGTAAAAGGGTTCCGCGCCGATTACCGTGGCAAGAGGAACCCAACCGGTGTTCGACTGATTGCGCTCCAGGATATAAGAATCAGCCCCTGTCGAACGAAGCCAATGGACAGAAATCGAGGTAGAAGAGTTCGCGCTGGAAATAATGAAGGAAGGCTGGGAAGGGGCCGCCGGTTTCTGTCCGAAAACCAGGACATTATCGAGAGCCCAACAATCCAGGCTTTGGCCACTATGCCTTCGTTGTGTCCATCTGAACACCGTATGCGTGGAGAATGCGTTCCTGGGAACCGGGATACTAAAAGAGGTCCATGTATACAGGTAAGGAAAACTGCTGGTCAGTACTTGCACGGGATACCAATTGGTTCCGTCGAGGGTGTATTCGACTGCGACATCCTCCCCATACTCCGAGTTGTTCCAGAAAGCATCTCCATCCTCGGCTTCATTGCCGGCTCGCAAAAGAAATTCGATGGTCCCACCATGGGACACGTCCACCGGAATGGTGACGGCCTGGCGCAGGTCAGCTCCGCCGAACCAAAGGGCATTGTTCCCTCTGAAACCGGCGCCTCCATTGGTCACTACGCCCGAGACTTGTTGCCAGGCAGCAGGGTTCAATCCTGAATCGAAGGTGTCCTCCACCAATCGAAAAACATCATAAGGCGTCCCGACCATCACTTGGGAATAGTCGGAATTTCCCGCTTCGTTAAAAGATTGCAACCGAAACGAATACTCCACGCCATCAGTAAGATTCGAGACCACAAAGGAATTCACGGTTGAACCGAAAGTGGCCACCCTGGACCATGAATCGGGGCTGTCACCGAGCATCTCCAAATAGTACCCCGCTTCGCCCTGGACATTATTCCATCGAACATTCAAAGCGGTGCCAGATACTGTGGATACGCTAAACTCGCGAGGTGTAAATGGCGGACTCAGTGCTGGAGTGGTTATAGCCAGGACCCCCGAGTAAGCGGAGAGTCCAAGCGAATTGCTTGATCGAACCCGATACTCGTAGCTTGTTTCGGGTCGGACCGAATCATCCAGATACCCCCAGTCACCGTTCTTTCCGGAAAACAATAAATTCCAGGTACCGCCTGCGTCGCGGCGTTCCAGGAAAGAGTCCTCGTGATTAGCCAAACTCCAATAAAGCTGGAGGGAGAACGAACTCGCAGCATAACCCTCAAAATTAGTCGGGATGGATGGAGGAAGTGGGAGGGTCACAGCAGAGACAACCTGGGAGTATGCCGAGTTCCCAAGCCCATTGCTGGCCATTACCCGGTAAGAATAATGCGTTTCAGAATCAAGGGCGCCATCCACAAACTGGGTCATATTGGCGTTTACTTGGGCAATTTCATACCATGTTCCGCTGTTGCCGGACATCCGCTCCACGAGATAGAAAGATTCATTGGCAACATCGCCCCAGGTTATGGTAATGGCATCCGTGGATACAGAGGCTATGCTGAGGCTCTGAACGGTGATTGGAACCACCACGCCCACACTTGCTGCCACGGAGGACAAGGAGAGACGGGAACCGTTTTTAGAAATGATACGATAAAAATAGGTAATGCCGGCAACCACGGAGTTATCCGAAAAAAACGAAACGCCAGTCTGGACAGTCCCGATGCTAGTCCAAGCCCCCGTTAGCCCCACCTTGCGCTCAATAAGGTAACTTTCCTCTCCATTGCCATCACTCCATGTCACGTCGACGCGCGTAGGTGAAACAACACTGGCGATTACGCTGCCTGGCGCATCAAGCACTGATGGCGCGATGATGTTAAATTTCTTGTCCATGACATAAAAAGAGGGTTTGCCTTCACTGATGGTAATTCCAAGGAATGAGGTGGAGTTCAGCGTGTGCGCTGCATACGCGATTCCTGGAACAATTCGAGAAATTCCCTGACCGTAGTTGGTCCCAACCCAGTCCTGAAATTGAGCCTGATTGGTCACTGTCCGGATGGTTTTCATTTCACCACCCACCCAGGCCACATCGGTCACTGAATTCGCCAGAGCTCCGATCAAGCGATCAAGCGATGGAGCCCTATATAAAACTCCCGACCCCAAAACGACCAACGTTCCGTCAGGTGAGACCCTAATGATGCCGGAGGATAGGTGATCATCCACAGTTTGGGAAACCAACGAAGCGCCAATGTGCCCTGGCGGGAGAACCGTCGATGCTTTCCCGGCACCGTTAATCGCTTCGGACCGGAGCGGTTCCACAACATAATCATCGTTTAATAAAAATATTTTTTGCGCGGCATCGGACCAAGTCGTCGAGAGTGGTCGTGCCCCCAGGCGTTGGCTATCGACGAGCAGGCCAGTCGAACTATAGGTTTGCTGCACCGCAGTGAAATCGTCCCCATCGCCGACAACAAAAAGATATTTGCCTACCGCCAGCAGGCTGGTCGGAGCTCTAGGAAACCATGTGAACGGGGTTTCGACAGGATTGGCGGCGTTCAGATCAATCTGGCGGATGAGGCCGGACGGGTAAGCGGTGTAAACCCTGTGAGAGTTTGAAGAATAAGTAACCAAGCTCGGAATTTGTGCCAACGGAATCGGCGCGAGATACCTCTGGGTGACAGGATCCCATCGAAACAGATTCTGATTGAGAATACTCAAAAGATAAGCGATTCCGTTCTTGTCCAGAAAGCTGCTGTCCGGCGTATATTGTAGTAAGGCTGGAACTATTCCCTGGCCAGGCGCGGGCTGGGTCAAACTGGCAATAGGAACGGTCTGGACTTTCACCCCTTCAGCGGAATTCACATCCGCAGTGAACGCGAATACATTGGTGCTGTTCACGTAAATGGTTTGCGGCGAAACGGCGAGAGCAAGACTTCCCGTGGCGACCAAAGTCTTGTTATAGGCGACCAGGTTGGTGCCCCTGAGCACTATCGGTGCATCAAGCCCATTGAAATCTAGTGATGTAATGCTATCGGCTATTTCGTTCATGTTGGAAAGACTTCCAGTGGTGTATACTTTTCCACTCTGATCAATGATCTTTGACTGATCGGGATAGAGCCACATTCGCACGTGGCTTTCTGTGGTTATCGGTTCTGGAACGTCTAGCTCCATCCCAAATGTACCGTCATCGTTGTAGGTGAGGCTTACCCGGTCTCCGACGATTCTTAGATGCCCGATAATTTTATTCAGCGCCACTGCAGCAACACAGTCCTGAATGACTTGAGCGAATGTTTGGAATTCGTCCAACCCCACCCCCGTCAATTTATTCAAACTGGCAAAATGAGCGGAACTTTCGTCGCTTTCATCGATGATCGCCAGATTGCCGTCGGTAAATATGTTGCTTATTGGGCTCAGACCATTAATCAGGTGAGTCTCGGAGGCTCCGTTCAGGTCGTATCTTTTGAGCGACCGTCCGTAAGCCAGATAAATCCCCCCGGAATCGACACAGAAAGCAGTGGGAGCTCCATAGGTTTCAGGCAGATGGATTTTGGATAA
This sequence comes from Verrucomicrobiales bacterium, assembly GCA_028293375.1. Lineage (GTDB taxonomy): Bacteria > Verrucomicrobiota > Verrucomicrobiia > Limisphaerales > JAQGOY01 > JAQGOY01. The sequence goes on from JAQGOY010000195.1 coordinate 19,530, forward strand.
CCACTGCGTTTTGCTAAAGGAGAAGCGTTCGATTCGAGCGTCATCATCGAACAAAAAGTAAGCCACATCCCCCTGCCGTGCAGTTTGAAGCCACTCGGCCCAGGCTGAGTTCGCTAAAAATAAAATAACTCCGACAAAAAGTCGGAACATGTTCTTGACCATAAATCGTTCAACACAAGGGATTTCGGACCGCTCCCGGCAAAGAAATCAATAGGAATCGGCACAAAATGGCAAGCAAATCCTTGCTCCAAATGAAGTCTCTTTCAACCTAAAGAACCGGAGGCAGATCCCAATAGATGCCTTCCAATCGAGTTATCTTCATGATGCGGATCTCCATCGAGGTTATTCGGCGCAGTTTTATAACCACTCGTGAATATAAAATGCTCGAATTTCAACTATTTTACCATATCTATCAAATATTAGATTCCTGCAATTATAGTTAGGTGAATAAGTATTCGCATAAACTCCATGCGGTTGACGCCATCCACCAGAAGTGCCTGTCTCGACCGCTGAAAACAAGTGCGCATCAAATGATAAGTCGCCTCATTCCGCTGATATAAGGTTCCGCCGAGAACGGCTCTACACCCTGTTCAACGCGCTCAGCACCGCTTTGATCGATGCGAGTTCCATGTTCGTATCGACCCCCGCGCCCCATCGTGTTGTGCCATCCGCAACCTTGATTTGGATGTAAGAAATCGCGCTCGCTCCCTCGCCCGTGCTCAAGGCGTGCTCCCTGTAATTTGTCACCTCGAATTTGAGCGCGCCACCGTTATGCAGGGCATTCACAAACGCGGCGATTGGCCCATTTCCTTCCCCTGTGAGCGTGTATTCCTGACCGTTCCAAACCTTGGCGCTGCAAATGCAAACGCCGCCAGATCCGTTCGCATCGAATTGCTCCAGTTTCCAGGGTGTTGTGCGGTCGATGTACTCATGCCAGAACATGGCCTTCAACTCCTCGGCGGTCACTTCCCGGCCCATCCGGTCAACTTCAATATTCGCAATCGGACCAAACTCGCGCTGTAGGTCTTTCGGCAATTCTATTCCGAACTCTGCTTCCAGCAAATACGCCACCCCACCCTTCCCGGACTGCGAATTGACCCGGATAATCTCCCGATATTCCCGGCTCAAATCGCTCGGATCAATCGTAAGATAGGGCACGTCCCAATGGGGCCGGTTACCCTGGTTCCACTCTGCTAATCCTTTTTTTATCGCATCTTGATGCGATCCGCTGAACGCCGTAAACACAAGTTCACCCGAGTACGGCTGTCGCGGCGGCACCGTCATGCCGGTGCATCGCTCGTAAATTCCGCAGAGGGCATTCAAATTGGTAAAATCCAATCCCGGATCGATCCCGTGCATGTAAAGATTCAGCGCCACTGTTACCAGATCCACGTTACCGGTGCGTTCGCCATTACCAAAGAGCGTCCCTTCCACCCGTTCCGCCCCGGCCAGCATTGCCAACTCGGTCGCCGCTGTGCCCGTGCCGCGATCATTATGCGTGTGAACGCTGATGATTGCTGATTCACGATTGTTCAGATGCTTCCGAAACCACTCGATTTGGTCCGCATAAACATTCGGCATCGCCACTTCAACTGTGTCGGGCAGATTTAAAATGATTTTGTTCTCTGCAGTTGGCTTCCATACCTCCATCACCGCATGACAGATTTCGAGCGCAAATTCCACTTCCGTCCCGGAGAAACTTTCAGGGGAATATTCAAAACCCAATTCCGTCCCTTTCAATCGTTCCACGCGTTCTTTTACGAATCGTGTTCCATTGCGCGCAATATTCACAATCTTCGGCTTGTCCAAACCGAACACTACCCGGCGCTGCGCCGGAGATGTCGAATTGTACAGGTGAATGATCGCCCGTTTGGCGCCGAGAAGCGATTCGACTGTTTTCTCGATCAAATCTTCGCGTGCCTGCACCAGCACCTGGATGGTGACATCGTCAGGAATGCGCCCGTCCTCGATCAAGCGGCGGATAAATGTGAACTCCGTGTTCGAGGCGGCTGGAAAGCCAACTTCGATTTCCTTGAAGCCGCACTTCACCAGCGCGTCGAACAGCTCCAGCTTTTGCGAGACATTCATCGGCACCGCGAGCGCTTGATTGCCGTCGCGCAGATCGACGCTGCACCAAATCGGGCGGCTTGTGAGCATGCGGTCTGGCCATTCGCGGTCCGGCAACTCCACCGGCCTGAATGACGCATATTTCGCTGAAGGATCTTTATACATCGCGCTGATCTTTTGTTTATTTTCCGAACCACCGCCGCAGCGATGGAAAATTAAAAACCCACCCCCGTTTCCGGTGGTGGGTTCTCAAATCGCTTGAATAAAGGATTAAAGAAGAACGCACCGGCCAGGCAGCGCAAGTCTGTCCAGCAGTAATCCGTCTTTCTTCGTCCAATTCACACTTGCTACCTAAATTAAGGAAGGCCCAAGGTCAAGCTGATTCTCTTTCCACGTGGAACAAAGGGCTCGGAAATGCCATGGCATCTTCAATTTGCTTTTGTTTTTTTAAGGCGAAGAGGAACATTCATGACCATGCGCTCTGCTTTCGATGATTTGTTGAATGACCCGGATTTTATTCAACACCCTTATCCGGTTTATCGCCGTCTTCGGGAATCTTCGCCTGTTTATTGGAGCGAATCGTGGGGATGCTGGATTCTTACCCGTTACGAGGACATTGTCGGTGTCCTGCAAGATCCCTCCACTTTTTCAAGCCAGGGCCGTGTCACCAATGTCATTGAGCGCGGCTATTCCGTTGATTTTCAGACTTTGGTCAAACCTCTTCTGGATCACTTCAAGCACGGGTTGATTAATTCAGATCCGCCGGATCATACCCGGATGAGGCGGTTGGTTCAGAAGAGCTTTCTGCCCCGCGCCCTGGAGATATTGCGACCGCAAATCGAGCGAATGACGGATGCCCTCATTCAACGAGGAATGAAGCAAGCTCACTTCGATGTTGTGAAGGATCTGGCCTATCCGCTGCCAGTCAGCGTGATCGCGGAGCTGCTGGGTGTCCCACCGGAAATGCATGATCAGTTTAAGGAATGGACAAGCGCGGCGCTGGTCTTTCAAGCCGTGCCGAAGGCGTCTCAAGACACCATCCTGCGTTCCCAAAGCGCCATCATGGCCATGCGAAGCTACCTGGAGAACATGGTGAGAGATCGGCGCATCCAAAAGAAATCGGATCTGATCAGCGAACTGGTGGAGGTGGAGGAAGTGGGTGAAAAACTCTCCCAGCAGGAATTGCTTTCCACCGGCGTCTCGTTGTTGGTGGCTGGACACGAAACGACCACCAGCCTCATCACCTCCACCATTCGCTGCCTGGCGCAACACCCCGAGGCTCTCCGGGAAGTGCAGGAAGAAGATTCCCTGCTCATGGGAGCCATCGAGGAGTCGCTCCGCTTCGAAAGTCCGCTGCAACGGGTTGGACGGACGGTGACACGGGACATCGAGGTGGGAGACCAGACATTGAAGAAAGGCCAGAGTGTGCTGTCATTTCTTGGAGCGGCAAACCGCGATCCCGCGCAATTTGCATCACCGGACCGGTTTGATATTCATCGGAGCCCGAACAAGCACATGGCCTTTGGCTCAGGAAATCATTTTTGTCTGGGAGCAGCGCTGGCGCGAATGGAAGCACCAATTGTGGTGAAAAAATTACTGCTAGCGCTTCCCCGCTTTGAAGTGATTTCCTCAGGTAAATGGCAGGGCGGAGTCATGCGCGGACTGGAGTCACTAACGTTGCGTGTGTGAAACGTTCATCTGCTCCCCAAGCGCCAAAGGTGCAAAAGAATACCACCCTGGGTCGCGGGTCATCCACTACAGCGCAAATGACCGAAACACGCCACACGCCTTAACTGGTATTTTGCCCGGAACGCAGCGGAGCACCAAACTGGAATCCCAACGGGATTCCTCGAGTTTGGCCCATAAATTAGGAAGTATGTCATTTAATACTAAGGAAAATGGCAGAGTGGAGCGGATGATCGCATTTTAGGCCGTTCTGGTCTGGGGTAGGTTGAGAGGAGAAGGGGCTGAAATGTTTTTTCTTCAAAGAAT
>JAQGOY010000215.1 GCA_028293375.1 Verrucomicrobiales bacterium
AACTCAAATATAACCTGATGGTTGCCCTGGGGAATTTGAACGCCGCGCATGACGTAGTTGCATTTCAACAATTCCTGTTTTGTCCCATCGACCAGGACGATCCAGTTTGGATCGAACTTGTCATTGAGGAGAAGGAGGCCGGGAGCGGTGGCATGAACTTTCAGGACAATTTTTTTAGGTAAATAGGAGTCATAGGTAACGGTGCTGCCTTCGGCTAATTTGGGATCCCCGCTTCCCTGGAGGTTGGGAAGACGAACGACGACCTGTTTGGATGGGTCGAATTGTGGACTTCCAAGCGTGTGGAGGATTGAGGCGTCATTTGTTTCGCAAATCCAGGAGCTATAAATCCTCGCGCGCGGCAAAGCTTCGGTGAAGTCGAAGAGGGCGAGATTTCCAGGCCCATTGGTTATGGTAATAATTGTTCCGTTTTCTCCATTGGCAAGGTCGAACTTGAGTGCAGGCTTAAAAGAGGGGGCTCCATTCAGAGCAGTGGAAGGAGCGACGACCCAACGGGTACTGGTCAATTGGAGCAGTCGGCAGTATTGAGTGAAATTAGTAACACCCATAAATTGCCTGTATTCCAGGGGCTCGCGAGGCAACTGAATATGGTCGAGCGATTGGATGTTGTAATATTGGTATAAATGGCCGAGCCAAAAATACCGCACGATGGAGGTTAGAAAAGGGGCTTGCTCGCGAGACAAAAAGTCGGGCTGAGTGGTGCGATACTCGCGAGTATTAGCTCGAAGAAAATTAATGACGGGGTTGGGGTAGAAATATCTTTGTTCGTAATTGTAATATTGGACCCAGGGTGCGTTGGCTCGGGCCAGATCTGAGGTGACGACGATTCCAAGCAGGATAAATCCGAGGGTCGCTTTCTTTCCGGAAAAAGCGCCAGCAACGAAGCAGATCAGAATAACGAGCGACAGGCCGAGAAAAAGGAGGAAAAGGGTGACTTCATGGACACTGAAGGCGAAAATTTTGGAAGCGTCCTCCGGCGAAAAAGCGTTTTCCTTTAAATAGTTTGTGATCGCTACTTTTGATGAAGCATAGACCAGGACTGACAGGAGACTCGCGCCAAAGATTAAGACGGAAGCAATTTTGAGCTTTTTGTCGAAGCCCTGGGATGTTCTCCACCATGCTGAAAGCGATTTAAAGAATCCGGCAATCGGTTTTTTGGGAAGAACCAGGTAAGTTCGAGCAATACCTTCCAATCCAAAGGCAAACATAAGCAGCAAGCTAATTTGGAAGGGATGCATGAATTTGGCAGGATTTCGAATGGAAGAAAAGTAAGGCAAAGCAAAAACAGCGCGATAAATCGGACCATGTTTTCCGAGGGCGATCAAAAGGCAGAGCAACGCTGAACCCGCCCAGAAAAAAACGATTTTCTTTTCGACGCTTGAGTAAGGGGATTTATCCCTACGAAAAGCGAAACCGAGAGAGAGGAAAGCCACCAGGATCACCGCGACGCCGGCATATTCCCCTGAGGCGGTTTGTCGGTCGAGCATACCTGCACTCCTGCCCATGGTGCCCCAGTATTGGCTTCCATCCTGAAGGTCGGAACGGTAGCCAAAAAGACCGGGGACAATGATGCGAAAAGCTTCCAATTTAGGGAGGCTATATTGTGTGGCCCAGTACCAATGTTCTTCGGGAGATTTTCCTTCTGATTCTGAAAGGGTGGTGTCTGAAATTTGGGTCTGGAGGAGACTTAATACGACTGGGGAAGCCAGGATGGCAGCGGCAATGACAAGCGTTGCGATTTTGGCAATCTTCTTTGGTGCATCCTGAAGGCCATCGACGATTAAAAATAAAAAACCGACGAAAACTCCGATATAGACGCTAAAGATGGTTCCATTATCGGCACCTTCCATGACAGCTATGCCGACACAAAAACCAGCCAGGATGACTTTGCTCCAGGAGAACTTATTTCTGGAGGAGAAGGCGAGTCCGATAGCCATGAGAGAAGCACCTGCGCATGTAGCGCGAGAGGCGAGGCCCCATGCCGAGTGCGAGAAGTAATTCATGTTAAGAACTGTGGCGATGGCAGTAATCCCGGCCACCATGGGACTTAACTTGAATTGACGACAAGCGAACCACATGGCGATACCCAAAAACAGAAGGCCGAGGAGGGAATAGATTTTAGAAAACCAGAGCGGCCCTAAAATCCAAACGAGCATTGGGGTGATGCTCGGTCCGGCATTGCCGATATTGGCGCCCAGCCAGTTCAAGTCATTCCAACCGCCAGAGAACATGCCTGGATAGGAAGTATATTGGGCGGACTGGATTCCAAAAGGCCCATCATTGGAATTGAGAACATAACCGGCCTCGATTCCGTTGTGGAACATGGAAACGAGGATTATGGACAGCACCAAGACCAGAATGAAGAATCCCTTTAATCTACGAATACGTGATTTGACCATATCTCATTTTGATCTTTATTCGGCAGCGAAAAAATTGGCAATCAATCAAGGCTGTGGTGAACGAGTGGTGAGATTAGGGCCTGATCTTTTTTTATCCAACTTTATCTAATAACCTGTCCAATTATTTTGTAGTTCCGGATTGGCGGGGTGCTATTGAGGTGGATTAGATTCATTGGAACTTTTTGGTCAGCCTTGCTCAGGACTTATATAACGAGATTCCTTGATGGCAGTCCACAGGGCGGTTTCAATCCGCTTTTATTTCAGAGTGTATGTCTTTGCCAGAGAAGCGGTTATGAAGTCTGAACAGCTGCTTTTTCATTCTAAGGGAATGGTAGCTGATTCCAGAGGATTTGCCTTAGGATCAAGCACTTAGGAGTGCTCGAATTGACATTCGATCCTATTTTTCATTATAGTATTCCCAGCAGCCTAAATGGTCTCGCCTTCCTACGAGGCCATGCGGGGGAACCAATTCCACAGAAATGTGGATGGGGCTAATGAGCTCGAAAGAGCTTGGGGTCACTTCCAGGACCCAGCCCGTCAGCTAACCTCGTCGGCATATGGAAGGGCGATCCTCTAAGACCGCATTTTGCGGCGCTCAAGATCTCCCCGTTGAAAACCTCCGTGATGTGTTCACGTGTGGTTGGAAATATCTCCAGGTGGAGACATCCAGCTCCTGGTGAGACATCCCGGAACAGCCGGAGACCATTATGTTTGCAATTCTAAATACCGAAGTGCCCCTCTTATATAAAGTGGTGGCAGTCTTAGCAGTGCTCCTTGTCTTCGCCCCGTGGTTATTGGGAGTTGTTAACATCCGCGAGAGACAAGTTGGAGTGGTGGTGAAAAAGTTTTCCGGCCGCAACCTGCCTCCCGGGCGATTCGTCGCGTTAGAGGGGGAAGCAGGTTATCAGGCCGAAACGCTTGCTCCCGGTCTGCATTTTGGGCTTTGGGGGTTGCAGTATCGTATTTTCAAAGTCCCGGTCACTGTAGTGCCCCAGGGGGAAATTGCCCTGGTGGTGGCTGCGGATGGCGCTCCGATACCGACTGATCGAATCCTGGGAAAAGTGGTGAGTTGTGATAATTTCCAGGATGCGAAGGAGTTTCTTCTGAATGGCGGCGAGAAAGGCCGGCAGATGGGGTTCCTGACAGGCGGCACCTATCGTATTAATACATCCTTATTCTCAGTAATCACTTCCCAAGCCGCGGACCTGCACGGGATGTTCCCTGATAACTTGCAAATTACCCGGGTTGAACCGGATCGTGTAGGCATCGCGACAGCCCTGGATGGCACGCCAATCGGGCAGGGTGAAATAGCAGGTCCATTGATTCCAGGACATGATAACTTTCAGAATGCCCAGGCGTTTATCAATGGCGGCGGCAGCCGTGGTTTGCAGGAGCAAATCCTGTTGTCCGGCTCCTGGAACCTGAATCCATGGTTTGTCCAGGTTGAACAAGTGCCGATGGTGGAAATTCCAATTGGTTATGTGGGTGTAGTGATCTCGTTCGTTGGCAAAGCGCACGAAGACGTGAGTGGATTAGACTTCAAACATGGGGACCTGGTGAATGTTGGACACAAAGGTGTTTGGGTTGTGCCGTTGTATCCTGGGAAGCATCCCATCAACACGAGGATCATGCGCGTGGAATTGGTGCCAACGACCAATATTGTCCTGAACTGGGCGATGCGGACGGAGTCGCATAATTATGATTCAAAACTATCATCCATCACCGTTCGCTCCAAGGATGGGTTCGCCTTTAACCTGGACGTTTCCCAAATCATCCACGTCGGCGCGACGGACGCCCCAAAAGTCATATCGCGAGTGGGGTCGATGCAAAACCTGGTGGATCACGTTTTGCAGCCGATTGTGGGAAATTATTTCCGCAATTCTGCGCAGGACTTTACGGTGTTGGATTTCCTCGGGGCGAGAAGTCAGCGCCAGGTGGATGCAGCACAGCATATTCGTAAGGCGATAGGCGCTTATGACGTGCAGGCCATCGATACGCTGATTGGCGATATCAATCCTCCGAAAGAGTTGATGCAGACTCAAACGGATCGAAAGATTGCGGAAGAGGAACGCAAAACGTATGAGGTACAAGAGGCGGCCCAGATCCAGCGCCAACAATTGGTGCGACAGACGTCGCTCGCGAACATACAGCAGCAGGTCGTCGCGGCGGAGCAGGGCGTGAGCATTGCCGAACTTCAAGCCAATGCACACATCAAACAGGCCACGGGTGATGCCGAGTCAACCCGACTTAAAGCGATTGGTGAGTCCGAAGCTATTCGCTCGATAGGTAACGCGAAAGCAGAAGCTTATCGTGTGGGTGTTCAGGCGATTGGTTCCGAAGGATTCACCATGATGCAGATCATGCAGATCGTGGGTGAGAGGAGCGTTCGAATTGTCCCGGATGTATCGGTGACGGGCGCCAACGGTAACGGAGGGATGCTCGATGGAATGCTGGGAATGCTCCTGAAGAAGGAATCGGCTCCCAAGTTAGTGGTGGAACCAATAATTAAAGCGTAACCAACGATAAACGCCAAACGTCTGGTTAACAAATACTTAGGGTAAAACGCCGGGAGGTGAGGGATTTGTGGCCGCACTCGTTAAATTGGGTGCGGCCTTTTTTGTTTTCCTTCGATCCCGAAAGATGAACAAGATCACGATGATTTAGTCGATTTGACGTGTAGATTCGGAATGAGTGAACATGAAGAATCTTCACAAACTCGACGTATTTTGTGAGTTGAAAGTAGCTGATTTAGTTCCTAGAACATTTTTCCCTTCGCAGAGGTTGATTAGTTCTGCCAAAGCTAAAACTTGGGCACGACTCCCTGCTCCTTCTCGAACTGTATGCAATATACCATTTCGTTTTAGCTTTCCTAAAAGTGTCGCGATCATTGGCGTACTCGGCATGTGCTCCAAATGGCTTATGTCACTACTTCGAAAAATCGGACGCTCGAACATAAAATCCAATAGGGGCACGGCGTACTGGGAATGGGTCAAATCAAGAACCTGCTTTTTCAATCTTTCGTAAAGATCCTGAATTGCCCGAGCCTTCTTCGTGTTTTCCTCCGCTTGAACTGTTATTCCTTCAAGAAAAAATCTTGACCATCTAGTCCAACTCCCTGGAGCACCCAAAGCCCGCAACAATGTAATGTATTCGTCTCTCCTTGCATCGAAAAATGCAGACATATAGAACGACGGTCGATTTAATATCTTTTTTTCAAACAAAAAAAGCGGGATAATCATGCGTCCTAATCTTCCGTTTCCGTCATTGAAAGGATGTAATATTTCGAATTGAGCATGAAGAACAGAAAGTTGAACAAGCGCATCTGGAGCCTCAGAATGCCAATATGCCTCCCAGCGATTCATATGTTCTTGAAGGTAAATGGGAGAAGGCGGTACAAATGCAGCTTCTTCGATTGGACAGTCTGACTTTCCGATCCAATTTTGGATTGTTCGAAATTGCCCTCTTGCCTTGTTGTGGCCACGTACGCTATCCATCAGCACAGAGTGAAGTTTTAGGAGTGTATTGAGACAAAAGGGTTTATCTTCAAGCATTTTTTCAGAAAGTCTGAGTGCGTTTCGATAGTTCATGACTTCATGAATATCTTCCCTCCTGGACTGCTCCTTAGGGGGTTCACCTGCTTCAAATTTTAAAATGTCCTCTAAATCGGCTTGGGTTCCTTCGATCCTTGATGAGAGTACAGCCTCTTGAGTTGTAATCGGTGAGAGCAAAACATTTGGATTTGGAATGCCGTAGAAAAGTCCATCCAGTGTTGCAATTGCGCGATTTGCTACCCCGATGAGTGGTAACAAGGCAATTAAGTTAACACCTTGGGGTGGAAGTAGTTCAGGCTCAAACGGTTCCATGGGTTTACGTTGTGTTAAGGAGACTTTCTACAAAATCTTTTGTGTAAAGTAAAAGAAGTTTTAATTTAGACAAAGTGTTTTCTGAATATCCAACTTAAGGCAAATTAGTCGCAGAGCCCGCAAAAAGACTGTGGTTGGCATATTTATTTGCCCTCACGGAGAACTTAAAGTTGCTGATGAAGCAAATGCACTGATGCCACTATATTTATTCACTGTCAGAAAGGATATATTTGAGGTCATCCAAAGTAAGATTTTGGGTAAAGTTTTCCTCACCCAGTACGTCCTGGACGATGGCCGACTTTTGTTTCTGCAAGAGCCTGATTTTTTCCTCGATGCTGTTCTTGATCAGCAACCGGTAGGCAATCACTTTATTCAACTGGCCGATGCGGTGAGTGCGATCAATGGCCTGGTTTTCGACGGCTGGATTCCACCAGGGATCAAAAAGAATCACGTAACTCGCGGCAGTGAGGTTCAGGCCGGAACCGCCAGCCTTGAGTGATATGAGGAAAATGCAGGGCCCTTCAGTGGCTTGAAATTGTTTCACGAGTTCGCCTCGATTTTCGGTGGCCCCAATTAACTTGTAATAAGGCCATTTTCGCTCATCCAATTCTTTTTGAATGATGTCCAGCATCTCCACGAATTGGGAGAAAATCAGGATTTTTTGACCCTCTTCGACGAGAGGTTCAAGCTGTTCGGTCAATGCTTCGAGTTTGGCGCTGGTGGCATTGGGGCTCGGTTTGTAAAGGGCAGGATGACAGCAGATTTGGCGCAAGCGGAGGAGGGAGGTAAGAAAATGGAAGCGTTGTTTGGCCAGTTGCTTATGGGTTTTGATGTTCAACAGTATCTGTTGAGCATGTTTGAGCTCAGCCTTGTAAAGTTTGAGCTGGTAGCCTTCCATTTCACAGAAAAGGTCTTCCTCAATTCGGTCCGGAAGATCTTTGGCGACCTGGCTTTTAGTTCGCCTGAGAAGGAAAGGCCTGACTCGTGCAGCAAGCCTTTTCCTGGCGAACATATCTTCCTTTTGGCCGTAGAGTCTTCCGAAAGCAGCACGATTTCCGAGTATTCCCGGCAGGGCAAATTCCATGAGACTCCAAAGATCCATGAGTCGATTCTCAATTGGCGTTCCCGAAAGAATCAAGCGATGGTCTGCTTTCAGTTTTCGAGCGAGGAGGGCGGTCAGTGAGGTAGGATTTTTGATGTACTGTCCCTCGTCCAGGATTATGGCCATCCAATGAATGGAGGCCAGTTCTTCACCGATACTGCGAAGTTGACTGTAGTTGATGACGTGCAGATCGGCATCGCCAAGGCGTGCAGGAAGTTTAGCCAGTTCCGATCCGGACCACATTTTTGTACGCAAAGAAGGGGCAAAACGTTCCGTCTCAGCTTTCCAGTTGTCCATGACGCTTTTAGGACAAACGATCAACGTGCATTTTGTGGCTGAACTTCCATTTTTTTTGGATGAAATCGGCTGCGGCACTTCCGGTGGGTTTTGAAGCAGCCACGCGATCCACGCCAGGGTTTGCACCGTTTTACCCAATCCCATGTCGTCCGCGAGAATGCCGCCGAACGAATTGGCAGAGAGATACGCGAGAAAATGGAAACCCTCAAGCTGGTAGGGACGAAGTTCCGCGGTGATGGCGGAGGGAAGGGGGGGAGTGACTCTGGTTTTGATTTCGGCGGCCCTCGCCTGAATCCTGGAAAACTGATCCTTATCAATAAAATTCGACGCGCCCGGTTTAGCCAGTTGCAGCGAATGCAATCGTTGCGGAACAGGTGAAAGCTCATTTGCGCTCAATCCGAGAGTGGCCAGAGCTTCATCATCCCCTGGATTAATTTGGAGTTCCAATCGTCGCCAGCCTTTGGACGGCAACCGCACGAATTTCCCCTTTGCTGCCAGGAGCAAGTCCAACTCTTCCTTGGTGAGGGTTGTATCCGAAACATTTAGAATTACTTTCAGATCAAACCAATCCTGTTGCGCTTCCTGGAGGTCGACCTTGAATTGGCCATGAAGGGGTGCTTTCATCAAATCGGCCAATTCTCCATGAAGTTCCAGTTGCAGGGTTGGGGGCAATGATTTGACCCACGCCACGAATTCTTCAGGAAAACTTCTGGTGATGCGAAAGGTATGTGCTAATTTCACGAAATCCCAATAAAAAGTGTCAAACACTCGTGGGATTTCCAGGCCTTCCGTATCGTAATAACGGGTGGGGTCGGTTTGAATCGATTGCCCTGCGGGATTGTGGGCGATCCAGTTATGCCCATTCCATTTCCTGATGGGTTTGTGGTCTGAGTCGACTGCGAGGGACTCCACCACGCACTCCTCATATTTGCCGAACATTTTCTCTTCCACCCTGCAAGCGAGCATCAAAGAAAGAGGCACGTATTTTACCTTTTCTTTTAACTGGGCTGGAGGTTCCAGCTTTAACTCTTTCAATGCCTTGAAACCGGCGGGCGTTTCGAGGGCCTCAGCTGGAATTTTATTTGCCGAAGTAACTGAAATGAAATGGAATCGCGGCGCAGGACCTTCGAATATGTAGTTTGGGGTGATGTAATAATTCGGGATCCCGCGAAGTACTGCCATGATCTCCTGTATCCGGTTTCCACCATCGTCCGTGAGTGTCAATTCGTAATCGGCCCCTGGAGTTTCCGGGGGAAGAAGCTGCCATTTCAAGGGCTTGTCCATGAATTCGTAAGGCATTCCCCCGGCATTAGAAACGTAGGGTCGAAATGCGCTGTTCCTAAGGATTCTCTGAAGAAGGTTTGATCCGGCAAGTGTTGTGTAAATCAAATCTGCCTCGATTTCCGCGCTCGCCTGGTTAATAAAAAGGGTTAATAAGAGCTCGGCATTTGGGTCCAAAGCGGTGGTATCAACACAGGCTGGATTCTGCAAATGATCGCTAATTTCCATTGTTAACTTGCGGCCGGGACCGAGGGAAGGGCCATCCAACAACAGGGAAGCACCATGTTTGAGT
>JAQGOY010000216.1 GCA_028293375.1 Verrucomicrobiales bacterium
CTCGGCAAAATTTTGGCTGAAGGAAGCATGAAGGAGGTCCAGGCCAATCCAAAAGTAATCGAGGTTTATCTCGGCCATTAATAATTATGTTAACAATCAATAATTTAAATGTGGGCTACGGGCAGAGCCGGGTGATTCACGACCTGAGTTTTTCGGTCCAGCCAAATGAAATTCTGGCCATCATGGGGAGAAACGGGATGGGGAAGACGACACTCCTGAAGTCGTTGATAGGTATACTCCCGTCTAACTCCGGCACCATCAAGCTGGCGGACAAGGAAATCTCCGCACTCCCGCCACACGAGCGAGTGAGGGATGGCATCGCCTATGTGCCCCAGGGGAGGATGATTTTCCCCACTTTGACAGTCACCGAAAATATTATGACCGGGTCTCGTGAGAAAATTGCCCAGAGTGCCTGGGAGGAAATCTATTGGCTGTTCCCGGTATTGCGAGAGATGCGGACGCGAAAAGGGGGCAATCTTTCAGGAGGTCAACAACAACAACTAGCTCTTGCTCGTGCCTTGGTGAGTGATCCCAAGGTGCTCATTCTGGATGAACCGACAGAGGGCATTCAGCCTTCGATCATCAAGGACATTGCCAAGGCCCTGAAGGAAATAAAGCAGATACGCAAGTTGGCCATTGTGGTCACCGAACAAGTAGTCAGCTTCATGATGGATGTTTGTGACCGGGCGATGGTCATCGAGCGCGGACATTTCGTACATGAATCTCTTCGGGAAAACCTGGACGCCAACAAAGTGAAAGCTCTCCTCGCTGTTTAACAATTTGCATGCCCGGTAAACAACCATGACCCACAAGGACGCGAGCGAATGGAATATACCTGCGCTCAAAGCAACCCCGTAAATGCGACTCAAAACCTAACCATAAGGAACCTGCATTATGCCAAAAACAATAGTCAAAGTTGACCTCAAAGCCCCTCCCGAATCCCAGCCCTTCCTTCACAATCGCTGGCATCCCGATATCCCAATGATTTCCTGGGTTGAGCCAGGCGATGAGTTCCGTGTGGAATGCATCGATTGGACTGGGGGCCAAATCCTGGACAACGACAGCGCAAATGATGTGCGAGATGTGGCGTTAACAAAGGTGCATTACTTGAGCGGTCCCATCGGTGTCAAAGGCGCGGAGCCAGGCGATTTGTTGGTTGTCGATTTGTTGGACGTGGGAGTGCTCCCAGAATCTGCCTGGGGTTTTACCGGCATCTTTGCCAAAGAAAATGGCGGGGGATTTCTGGTGGATCATTACCCGGACGCGCGCAAGGCATGCTGGCATTTCAGCGGTCTCTATGCCAATTCCAGGCATATTCCTGGCGTTGAATTTGCAGGCATCACCCATCCGGGATTGATTGGATGTCTTCCCTCTCGGGAACTGCTGGACACTTGGAACAAACGTGAATCCGAGCTATTCGCCTCCAATCCTGAACGAGTGCCTCCTCTCTGCGCGCTCCCAAATCCCGAAAACGCTCACATGGGAACCATGAAACCCGCTGCCGCCAAAGCAGCCATGAAGGAAGCCGTGCGCACTGTTCCCCCGAGGGAACATGGCGGCAACTGCGACATAAAAAACTTGAGCAGGGGATCGAAAATATACTTCCCGGTTTACATCAAGGGAGCAGGCCTCTCGATGGGAGATATCCATTTCTCGCAAGGAGATGGCGAAATCACCTTTTGTGGTGCCATTGAAATGGCTGGCTACCTCGATTTGCGGGTCAGCCTTATCAAAGGAGGGATGAAAAAATATGCCATCAAGAACCCCATTTTCCAACCCAGCCCAGTCGAACCCAACTACAACCGTTACTTGATTTTCGAGGGTATTTCGGTAGATGAAGCTGGCAAACAGCATTACCTGGATGTTCACGTCGCCTACCGGCAAGCCTGCTTGAATGCCATCGCCTACTTGAAAAAATTCGGTTACACTGGCGAGCAGGCCTACGCGATCCTGGGGACTGCCCCTGTTCAGGGTCACATCAGCGGCATCGTCGACATTCCCAACGCCTGCGCGACACTCTATGTGCCGAGTGAAATTTTTTCCTTCGACATCATGCCAAACGCGGCTGGGCCAAAGAAAATGATCACAGGGAAAGCGGACCTGGCCAAAGCCAAAAAGTAAAGGAGGAGAACCCATATGCCCTGCTATGATTTTGCCTGCGACGTGTGCGGGACCTTCTATCTCTGGCGTAGTGTAGCGGAGCGCAACCTTCCGGCCTCTTGCCCGGCCTGCTTGACCAGGGCGACTCGAGTCGTGACAACTCCCAACTTGAGCCTCATGGCACCCTCGCGACGTGACGCTTTTGCCAGGAACGAAAAAAGCAGGCACGAGCCTGGCATTTCAGTGAGGCATAGTTGCGGGTCAAGTTGCGGATGTGGCCCTGGAAAAAAGCAGTCCAAGGTCAAATCCACACAAACCGTCGACCTTGGCAAAACAGGAAGATTCGAAATGAGCCGAAAGCAAAAACGACCCTGGATGCTCGGTCACTAGTCCAACACGGGGCGATGGACACGAGAGAAGAGACAAATTCCTCGTGCCGGATTGTTAAACTATTGCAGAGAATTGGAGTGAATGAGCCTCGGCCACGGCCTTGCAACGAACCTTCTTTTCCGAGACGTTGATTGCGCTTTTCAATTCGGGGTGTATGCGGCAGGCCTCTTCCAGTCCGACGTTGGCGATCCATTCCAAATATTTAAAAGTGACATTAGTAAGTGCCTGGGTGGCTGTCCTGGCGTAAGCAGCGGGCATGTTGGCGACGCAGTAATGAATGATACCTTCTTCGAAATAGACAGGGTCCTGGTGGGTCGTGGGTCGGGAAGTTTCGGCGCAGCCGCCCTGATCGATAGCGATATCGACGAACACGCTCCCGGGCTTCATTTTCTTGAGCATTTCCCGCGTGATGAGTTTCGGCGCCTTGGCTCCGGGAACCAAAACTGCACCTATGAGGAGATCCACGCCAGGCAGTAGTTCCATCAAATGAGAAGGATTGGAGTACAGGGTGTGGGCGGAATGGAGGGTAATGTCCAGGAAACGCATGCGCTCGACATCGACTTCCAGGATGGTCACATCCGCGCCGAGACCGGTTGCCATGCGCGCCGCATTGACGCCTGAAGAACCGCCTCCGAGTACCACTACCTTACCGGGCAAGACACCGGGAACACCTCCAAGCAAGACACCGCTCCCTGAGGTGTGCTTGGATAAGAAGTAACCTCCGACAAGGACGGACATGCGTCCGGCGATTTCACTCATCGGCTCGAGCAAGGGGAGACGGCGGTTCATTTCGAGAGTCTCGTAGGCTAACGCAGTGACGCCCGTTGCCGCCAGGGATTCGGTCAATGGTTTGCTTGCTGCGAGATGGAGATAAGTGAATAAGATTTGGCCTTCGCGAAAAAGAAGAATCTCCGATTCCTGCGGCTCCTTGACTTTGACAATGATGTCAGCTGCTTCGAAGATTTCCTTAGGCGAGGGCATGACTTCTGCGCCAGCCTGCCGGTAGGAGTCATCGCCATAACCAATTCCAATGCCTGCCTGCGTTTCCACGAGGACGCGATGGCCTTTTTGAACCAATTGATAAACGCCTGATGGAAGCAACGAGACACGATATTCCTGTGATTTTATTTCCCTGGGCACCCCAATGATCATGGAGAGAGAATAAAACAGAATTAAACAAAAGGCTATCCCGATTGAAGTCAACGGATGGCGGACAATCTAAGAGGAAGTATTCTGCGATTCCCAATAACGAATGTTGATATTGGGAAAAATATTATCTGTTTGTTCAATCAGAGTAAGCCACTTCTCATCGATACCGGTTGCGGTTAACTGATCGTGGAGGGCGATGAAGCGAAGCAGGTGGTCCTTGACCCGGCGTTTTGCGTAAGTGGGGCTTGTGCCCGTGCGCAGAATAAAAGGCCAGTCGCTCGCTTCTGCCAGCATCAGCTCACGAGCGGCCTGTTTCAGGGCGCGAAGTTGCAGGTCTGAAGGATGTGGAAATTGAGAGACCAGGCGAGCCATGCGATCCTGTGCGACCTGGAGATGAGGGTAAATCCACTCGTTCTTCTCATTCAGCCAAACCCTCCAATACCCTTCCTCTCCCCAACTCGAGGGACTTGGGGTCGCCACCTGCTGGGTGGGGTTATTCTGCAGATATTCGGAAGGAGTGGTCAGATGAAACACCTGCTGATCATGGTAGGCTTTGCGGACGAATAAATTTAAGAACTCGGGTCCTTCATACCACCAATGTCCAAAAAGCTCCGCATCATATGGGGCAAGAATAATGGGGGGTCTATCCATCATTTTTGCAATCCGGGCAATTTGTTCTTTTCGTTCATAGAGAAAATGATCGGCATGGTGGTCCGCCGCTCGCAAGGCTTCCTCGCGATTATAAATCTCTTTATTCAGGGTGCTGCCTGTTATCTTATGATACTTTATTCCAGTGAAACTCCTGCGATCAGGAACGGGCAGGTAGGGTTTAATATAATCGAAATCAAGGTCAAAACCGATGTCCCGGTAAAAATCGCGGTAACGTGAATCGCCTGGATAACCTTCATGCTTGCTCCAAACCTGCCGGGCGGAGTCCAGGTCGCGCCCAAAAGCGGCAATCCCGTTGTGGGTAAAAACTGGAGCGAAGACGCCATAGCGGGGACGGGGCGTCGCATAGAGCAGTCCATGAGTATCGGTAATGAACCACCGAATATTCGCTTCCTGAAGAAATTTCTCCACTCCCTCGATGTAAGCGCACTCTGGAAGCCAGATCCCGCGAGGATCTATTCCAAAACATTCGCGATAGTGATCCCTGGCCACCAGTATTTGAGCTCTTAAACTTTCGGGATGATTGGCGAGCAAAGGCAAAAGAGAATGGGTGGCCGCGCAAGTAATGATCTCAAGCCTTCCCTGTTCCTGGAATTTGCGAAAGGCTCCGACCACATTCCTTCCATAGGCAAAATACGTTTCCCTGATGGAAAGGAAGCGTTGATGATACATTTCGGCCAGGGGACTGACTTCCTTTTCCCACATGGTGCGATGAACTTCTTTCTCCGAAAGTTCGACCAGGGAATCAATGTAGGCGGTAAAACGATCCTGAAGCAAAGGATCAAGCAACATGCTGCACAAGGTGGGACTCAGAGTCAGGGACAAGCGGGTCTGCATGCCATCGCGAAGCCAGCCATCCATGACCTGGATCAAAGGGATATAGGATTCCGTAATGGCCTCGAACAACCAATTTTCCTCCAAAAATTTGGGATGTTCGGGATGACGGACAAACGGAAGGTGGGCGTGCAGTACGATGGAGAGGTAGCCTTGCATTTAAAAAAAGTGAGTTATCAGCAATGAGATCATGCCACGCTGTAAATGAGCAACGTGGCATCAACCATCCAGGTCATCGGTCCAGTTTTTCGCAATTTTCCGCGCATTGATTAAGAGCCACGACCCTCCGAGGAGAGTGAGCAGTTTGATGATGAAAAATAAACCGACCGAAGTGCCCTCGAGTTTCTTATGGGCGAGTTTTGCCAGTAAATTTGGATAAAGGAGGATAAGCGAGATAACAATTAAGCCAAGTGCAGACAGCCGCAAAATAAAGACTGCTCCTTTGGTATAAGGATTCATTCCTGAGGGTGAGCGACGATTACGAAACGTTTTCCACAGTGGGTACACGGAGCGCAGGATCCTGGGGATGAGCGCCCACTTCACCGGAATAATGGGTGGATCGAGAGAACTTCAAGGCGGCGACGCGACTATCGTCCCCATCCGAAGAAGTGGCTATTGCCGGAAGGTCGAATTTTCCGTCCGGCAGAATAAATCGGAAAGAAAAGGTGCCGTCAGGGCGGAGCTTGATTTTTTTGCCCCCGATGGTGACGGTGGCATCGGGTTCGGTAGCGCCATAAATGATCAGCTCGGCGTTGACATTAAACCAGAAAGACTTCGGTTTTGAAGATTCGCCGCCAAAAGCGCTGGAAAGGCTGGAAGTCTGCAAGCCGATGGAACTGGGAACAGAAAATTGGGCGGCAGCCTGGGAAGAAATGTCGTTGTTCAATTGTCTGCGAAGCAGCTCGGTGATCTCGAGCGAACCAATCCAGACGCGACGGACCTGGTCAAGCGTTACAACCTTGGATAGAGCTTCTTCCTGTTGCTTTGTCCATTCCTTCTGCGAAGTCACGACCCCGACAGCGGGAAGGTGTTTGTGGCCACTTTCTTTAAGATGTTCGAGGATTTCGAGCAAAGGCTTGTGTTCCTTCGCGGCTGTTTTGACCATTTCGAGCAGCCTTTTAAACGGGACGTCGTGAGGAATGGTGGCAAAACGAACGGAGGTGTCACCCGAGAGGCTGTCTGGTGGTGTTAAAGTTGCGCCCGAGGTGGAGATTTGGTGCCATTTTTTCTTTGGGTCAATGTAGCCAAGTTCAGCCAAATATTTGCCTCCACCTTTGGAAACAGGAATGAACCAGTTCCTGGACTCCGGATGGACGGGAATGACCTGGAGCGGATGGTCGCTCAGTTTATTTTCATAAACCTTTAAAGTTAAATGACCCTCTGCGGAAAGTTTGTTAAAATCCTTAAGTTGCTCACGGGTGAGGTCCCAATGCGCATAGAGCCAGTGCGGATCCCGTGCGGTGAGCAAAAGTTTTTTAGTTCCGTAAGCTTCGGGGAGTTCCGCAAGGTCATCAAGGAGACCCGCCCCCGGTGATTCTGGCACTGTGTAGCGTTTTCCAGGACCACTGCCCGCTGCTTTGGAAGGCTCATCGCCCTCCAAAAGGATGGCCGGGATTTTTAATTCTTTCTTTTTTGACGCGACCTTTTGTGGTTTTTCTACGGGTTCTAACTTGGAGGCAGTAGGTGTGGAGAGTGGCGCCGATTTCTTTTTATTCGAAGATTTATCCTGTTTCATAAGAACGACCCGACTATTTACTTCCTCTGACGGAATTAGACCATAGGGAGAAGGCTGTTTGGCGTCCAACGCAAAATTTAGATGAATTTGGCACCGTCCATGCCATATTCTCATAGGTGCGAATTGCATTGTGCAATGGTCGCGCCAAAAAGATATGGAACAAGACCAGTCAAAAGTCACTGAACAGGTTGCTCCATCTTTTGCCTTTGGAAGCACGCAGGAGATTTATTTGGTGGACGACGAATTTAAGGCTTTGCAGGTGGGGGAAGTGATTCTGAAGTCGAACGGCTATTCGGTGAGAAGCTTTCAGGACCCTGGAGAGGCATATGATGCCTACCATGGAGCATCCAAAAAGCCTGGGCTGCTGATTTCAGATTATTCGATGCCCCAAATGAACGGGGTGGAGTTAATGGTCAAATGCCGTCAGATTTGCCCGGATCTCAAAGTCATTATTTTAAGTGGGACATTGGAAAATGAAGCACTGCACCGCTATCCATTCAAAGTGAATGCCTTCTTCGAAAAGCCCATTCATTCCCAGAACTTTTTAAAAGTAGTTGCCGGCCTTCTTGCTCCAAGTTCCAACACGCCAAGCAATTGACTTGCCCGCGCGGGACACTTACAAACTGGTCGTCATGACAGAACGCCCCAAAAAACTAGGAGTCCTGATTTCCGCCAGACCGGATTCCGCCAGTTTTCGTCATGCCGTCAATCTTAGTAATGCGGCCATCGATCAGGGCATTGAAGTTTATCTTTACTGCATCGACGACGCAGTAACCGGGGCAGACGAACGCCAACTCCAAAGCTTGAAGGAACGCGGCCTCAAACTGTATGCCTGCGCCTATGGAGCGCACAAACGGAACTTGACGCTTCACGATAAAGCCGTTTTTGCCGGGCTTACCGTGGTCAATGACTTGATCGCTGGGACGGATCGCTTTTTAAGCTTTAACTGATATGCAGCGCTCCTTGTTCATTATTCAATCCGACCCTCGAACAAGCCACAGGCCAGCGGAAGCGATTCGCATTGCTGCCGGCGTTGGCACATGGAAAAAAACAACCATCAGCATATACCTGTCAGGACCAGCAGTTTTGGCAATGGGAGAGTATGTCGATGAGTTGGTGGATGAAGACAACTACACGCGCTATTTCCCCATAGTGAAGGACTTCGGCCGCCCAATTTACGTGGAAAAGGGCAATCCATTTCTCAAAGAACTGGGCGATTCGCCTTTTGAATATCAGGAAGTGGACAACCAGGAACTGGCTTCGCTCTGCATGGAACAAAACAGCGTTTTAAATTTCTGATGAAACAGGTTTTGCATATTATCGTGAACGATAACCCGATTGCCGCTGCGATAATTGAGGCGCAGCGGAAAACCAACGAGGCCGAGGTAAGAGTAGAGGATCTGAGGGGAGACAACCCGGATTATAACTCCCTTGTTGAGCTTATTTTTAAAGCTGATTCTGTCGAGGTTTGGTGAAAGCTTCCTTCGTCATTTATACAAAACCCAATTGCTGCCTCTGCCTGGAGGCGAAAAAGGTATTGCGCAAGGCCCAAGAAAGCGTTGCCTTCGAATTTGTTGAACAAGATATTCTTGCCGACTGGGAGCTGTATCAACAATACAAGGAAGCGATTCCTGTCCTGATGAATGGGAAGGAGGAGTGGTTCCGCCTCCGTTTTAGTTCGGCAGAATTTGTGAAAAAATTCAAGGCGGCCGGTTGTTGAGATGTTACCAAATTTTTGACCGCTCAGTTTGAGGCCGAAACATGGCATCCCCATCTTTGATTTCAAACGCATCAAAAAACTCCTGGAGGTTCACGAGGGGACCGGTTGCCCTGAAATTTCCCGGGGCGTGGGGGTCCGTGGCAACCCTTTTTCTGAGAGTATCCGGTAAAAACTTGGTTCTCCAGGCCTGCGCCCATGAAAGAAAGAATCTCTGTTTCCAGGTCAATCCATCGATAGGAGCGGGTTCGCCCCTGCCGACATAGGATTGTCTTAACGCATCGAGGGCAATGGTAACGCCGCCTAGATCGGCAATATTCTCTCCAAGAGTCAATTCGCCATTGACGTGCAGACCGTCCAGAACAGTGTAGGAGGAGTATTGTTTGACCAGCAACTGGGTTCGCTTCGAAAATTCGGCGACATCTTTGTCGGTCCACCAATCAGCTAAATTGCCATCCGCATCAAATTTTCTGCCCTGGTCGTCATAGCCGTGGGTGATTTCATGTCCAATAACTGCCCCTATAGCCCCGTAGTTTGCGGCATCATCCATTTTAAAATCAAAAAGGGGAGGTTGAAGAATGCCAGCGGGAAAATTGATCTCATTCTTTGGGGGATCGAAATAGGCGTTAACGGTTGGCGGAGTCATAAGCCACTCTTGTTTATCCACGGGCTTTCCAACTTTGGCCATTTGCCGACGATACTCAAAATTGCGGGCGGCCATTACATTTTCCAGATAAGGACCATTCTTAAGCGTGAGCCTGGAGTAATCGCGCCAATGTTCAGGATAACCGATTTTTGTCGTGAACCGGGAGAATTTGATCATCGCTTTACCTCTGGTGGCCGGAGTCATCCAATCCACTTTCTGAAGTCGATTGGAGAAAGCGATTTCCAGGTTCGTGACCAGGTCGGCCATGCGCTGCCGGGCTTCGGGTGGATAATATTTTTCGACGTAAGCCTGTCCAAGCGC
>JAQGOY010000233.1 GCA_028293375.1 Verrucomicrobiales bacterium
CATATTTTCTTGTTGTCGAACCGTCGCCTTGCACAAACGGTTCAAATAGTTTCGCCTGCGTTTCGCCATCGATCCCTATTCCAGTATCGCGCACTTCGAAGTTCACCGTTAAGTCAGCGTCCGTCTCCCTCGATACATGGATCTCCACCGTTATCTCCCCGGATTCGGTGAATTTAATCGCGTTGCTCAACAGGTTTAACAGGATTTGAGCCAGCCGGCACCTGTCCCCCCTGACCGTGCCCGGGGTGTCCGCATGAATCAGCAAATTCAGTTCAAGCCCCTTTTCATGCGCTCTCTCGCTCACCACTTTCAAACTCTGTTCCACCGCTTCCAACAGGTTAAAATCTTCTTTCTCGATTTGCAGGCGGCCCGCTTCCACTTTGCTGAAATCAAGGATGTCGTTGATGATATTGAGCAGGCTTTCTGCACTCAGCTGAATCGTCTCTCCGAAATCTTTCTGCTCCGCCGTTAAAGCCGTATCCAGCAGCAGGTGCGTCATCCCCAGCACCCCATTCAGTGGAGTTCGCAACTCATGGCTCATCGTTGCCAGGAATTCGCTCTTTGCCCTGCTTGCTGCCTCCGCCGCTTTCTTGGCTTTTTGTAATTCCGCTTCTGCCACAATGCGTTCCGTGATGTCTTCCACTCGCCCTTCGTAGTAAAGCAGCCGTCCGGATGTGTCCCGCACCGCTCTCGCATTTTCTTCTATCCAGATTTGCGTTTTGTCCCGGCAATACACTTGTGAAATGAACTTGGACACGACCCCGTTCCTTGCCATCACCTCCTGGAACTCACTCCTTCTCGAAGGCATCACATAAAGTTGGTTTTGAATATCGACGATACCTTCCATCAATTCTTCTGTGTTCGCGTACCCATAAATTTTCGCCAGGGCCGGATTCACGGCCTTGTACTTTCCTTCTTCCTATGTTTGAATTATCCCTTCCCTCGAATGATCAAAAATGGATCGGTAACTCGCTTCTGCCCGATGCAGGCTTTCCTCCGCTTTTTTTCTTCGCGTAATCGCCGAATGTGTCAAAACAAGGATCTCATTGTTTCCACCCAGAAACCGCCCCTGCCAAAGGTAACAAAATTGACTCGTCTCGCGCTGGACGCAGTATTCCGATTCAAACCCTGTTCCCACCGTCCCGGAATGGGTTAAAAACCGTCCCAATTCGCTTAAAAATTCGCCTCCTCCAAGCACTTGAATTGTCTTCGGGGAGAGTGTCGGGTCAAAAAGGTTGATTCCCACTTGCGCCAGTTCCGGTGTCCCGTGATCTTCGCTAAAGCGAAACCATTCCCGGTTGTGCGCCAGAATCTCACCCCTCGTACCAATCAAAATAATTCTCGAGGGTGAGGCATCGATGACCCCCTGGGCCAAAATCGATGGATCCCATTTACTAAACGACTTATCCATCTCTGGCATTTCTAGCAATTATTGTGCGAATGGGCCTGATCTGACCAAAAAGTAACCAAAAGGACTCAAAACTAAGCCATATCCCTCCCATCGGACTGCTTTAATGGTTTTTTTTAATCATCGTGAATGCTTTGTCCACCCGCCAAAGAGCTTGATTTGATTCCATGAAACCTTATTTCGCCCTTTGCGGTCTTATCTGGGACAATCACAAATCGGCCTCATCGATGAACTTCGCGAACTGGATTCTATAGATGCCAAATGTAACAAAAGTGCGGGTTAATGGAGTTACCCGGTCCATCGATGCCGATCCGGATCGTCCTCTGCTCGGCGTCCTGCGCGATGACCTTGATTTAATCGGCGCCAAGTTCGGTTGTGGTGAAGGCCAATGTGGTGCTTGCACCGTTCTCCTCGCTGGCACCCCTGTTAAATCCTGTCGGCTCAAGATGAGTTCGCTGGCAGATCGTGAAATCACCACCGTTGAAGGGCTGGCTCATGGCGATGCGCTTCATCCGGTCCAGCAGGCTTTTCTGGACAGGGACGCACTTCAATGTGGCTACTGCACCTGCGGAATGATCATGTGCGCCGTTGCTCTCTTAAATGAAAATCCTCATCCTACCCGAGACCAGGTCGTTGAGGAAATGAACGGCAACGTTTGTCGTTGTGGTGCCTATGGGCGAATTGTAGATGCAGTTCTTGCAGCCTCAAACTCCGGGAAGAAAGGAAAGGCTTGAAGTCGCATCCTTTTCCTCCTGGTTTTGAACCGGAACGATACGAACTGGACGAGCCGGGTCGATCGCGCTGGCTTTTTCCGAGGCGCCAGTTTTTTAAGTCACTCGGTGCTGGCGTTCTGGTCGTCCTATTCGCTGAAGCCGCTCGCGGCCAGGAATCGGGGAATGCTGGAACCAACAGAAGGGGCGGCGGCGGTGGCAATCGTCCCCAGGAACTCAGCGCCTGGCTGCACATCGATGAACAGGGAAACGTCACCGTTTTTACAGGGAAAGTCGAAGTCGGTCAGAATATCCGGACAACTCTGACTCAAATCGTCAGCGAGGAATTGCATTCTTCTCTTTCTTCCATACGGCTTGTCATGGCCGACACTCTCCTTACCCCTTTCGATGCCGGAACTTTTGGCAGTCGCAGCACTCCAGATATGGGTTCGCAACTCCGAAGAGTTGCAGCCACTGCCAGGGAAGTTCTCGTCGATCTCGCCAGTGAGCAGTGGAAAGTAGACAAGTCCCTTCTCACCTCAAGGGATGGCAAAATCTGGAATGGTGAGAAATCCATTTCTTTCGGTGAACTTACCAAAGGTCAAAAGCTGACTGCCAGGGTCAATGACAAGGCTGCCATCACGCGGCCCGACCAGTGGAAAGTTGCTGGCACTTCCGTTCTCAAAGTAAATGGACGGGACATCGTTACCGGAAAGCACCGTTACACGATCGACCAGAAGGTTCCCGGCCTTCTTCATGCCAAAATATTGAGACCTCCCTCGTTCGGCTCTGTTTTACTGTCGCTGGATGATTCCGCTGCTAAACAAATTTCAGGCGTTGAGGTTTACCGCGATCAAGGTTTTGTCGGCGTTCTTGCTCCCGATGAATGGACCGCCAGGAAAGGGTTGCTCGCACTTCTTCCTCAATGGAAAACAGAGGATCAAAAATCCTCCAACAAAGATCTGTTTCAAACCTTGAGATCGACCGCAAATTTTCCTCAGCCCGAGGAAAGTAAAGGACCGGGTGATCCTCTGCAATTAAGCGCAACTTATACCGTTTCCTACATCGCCCATGCCCCATTGGAACCCCGGGGCGCTGTTGCAGAGTGGAAAGACAATGGTGTCACTGTCTGGACTGGCACCCAACGGCCTTTTGGTGTTCGCAGTGAAGTGGCTAAAGCCTTGAATCTCCCAGAAGAAAAAGTGCGCCTCATCGTTCCCGATACCGGCTCAGGTTATGGAGGCAAGCATACCGGCGAAGCCGCCATCGAAGCAGCGCGTCTCGCCCAACTTTCGAAAAAATCGGTCAAACTCACCTGGACCCGCGAAGAGGAATTCACCTGGGCTTATTTTCGTCCCGCCGGAGTCATGGATAT
The DNA here is from genome assembly GCA_028293375.1 of Verrucomicrobiales bacterium. Lineage (GTDB taxonomy): Bacteria > Verrucomicrobiota > Verrucomicrobiia > Limisphaerales > JAQGOY01 > JAQGOY01. The sequence continues at coordinate 3,494 of JAQGOY010000233.1, forward strand.
CCGCAGTTCAGTCCGTGCCGATGGCTTGTTGCAAACCTGGGAGCATCACAATTTCAATTCCGGAAATTCTGGTCTTCAAATGTTGTATCGTGTCTCCCAGCCAAAAACCGCCTTTCACGGTTCTAAATCTCCGCTCCGTCAGGGTTCCTATCGCGGCCTTGCCGCCACCGCCAATCATTTTGCCCGCGAAAGCCATATGGACGAACTCGCTGCGGCTCTCAAAATGGATCCGCTGGAATTTAGATTAAAGAATACCGCCGAACCCCGCGTGGCAGCTGTCCTCAATGCCGCTGCAAAGGCCTTCGGCTGGCCCGGCAAAAAATCCACCACTTCCGCTTGCGGCATCGCCGCAGGTTCTGAAAAAGGTTCTTTCCTTGCCACTTGTGCCGAAGTCGAAATCGATCCCGCCAAAAAAACCATCCGGGTGGTGCGTGTCGTTCAGGCTTTCGAGTGCGGGGCCATTGTGAATCCTGATCAGTTGAAGAACCAAAACGAAGGCGCCATCATGATGGGCATCGGCGGCGCTCTCTGGGAACAAATTGATTTTGCCGATGGTAAAATTTCAAATTCTCGCTTTTCTGAGTACCGCGTCCCACGGTTTCGCGACACTCCTCAAATCGAAATCGTTCTCGTCAACAGGCTCGATATCCCTTCCATCGGCGCAGGCGAAACCCCAATTGTCGGAATTGCCCCGGCCATCGCCAATGCCGTCGCCGCTGCCACCGGAACCAGGTTGCGCAGCCTTCCGTTAACCCTGGCTTAATCCCACTCCCGATCCCGTTTCCAACTCTTCAGAAGGACTTCGTATTCCTCCCGTGTGTCCATGTCCCGCGCCATTTCTGGATTTGTCATCGGCACTCCCGTCACCCACGATTTGTTCTGCTCCAACCAATGGTTCAATGGGCCTGATTTGGCCTCTGCAAGTGCTTGCCAGCGCCCCCTCGAAAACAACACGGGATGTCCTGTTCTACCCTCAATCTGGGGCTGCCAGATCCCTTCCTTCCCCGCATCTGTCTGAGACAGGAAAAAGGATAGACATTCGCTTCGCAAATGAGGTTGATCACCCAAGCACAATAAAAAATGGGTTATCTCTGAATTCCATTTTGCATAATGCGCGGCCGCCTGGATCGAACTCCACATATCCCCGTCAGCATTAGTATTTTCGATACACCTGCAGTTCGGAACAGCCAGCTTCTCCGCTTCTCCTTTGGTTTCCGGGCTCGCCTCCGATACCACGATGCCAATTTCCCTGGCGCCAATTTCTTTCCAGGTTTGCACCAAATGACCCATCACCGTTGTTTCGCCCCATGGCAGCAATAATTTTGGGGTTCCCATTCTTCGGGACGCCCCCGCTGCCAGGATGACCACGGCAAAATTATTCATGGGGTAAAACTGCTGGGGCCACTTTTCTTTGTGCCGCGCGCCATTCCACCATTTGCCCCGCGATGCTAATCGCAATTTCAAAAACCGTTTTGGAACCGATGTCCAGCCCCACCGGGCATTGCACCTTTTCGAGCTCTTCTGCGCTTGAAATTCCTTCTTCCATGAATTGAGAGAAAATCAGTCTCTTCTTTCGCCTGCTTCCTATCATTCCCAAAAAATCGAACGGGCGCTTGATCCATGATTTTAACGCCAACGCATCGTGTTGATGTCCACGAGTTACAATAAGCCCATAGACCGTTTTCTCTCTGGGCCACTCCTCGGCCAGAATCGAGTCCCAGGACCCTACCCGAAGGTGAGTCGGTTCTGGAAATATCTGGCGATTCGCCAGCGCTCGTCGGTCGTCAAAAACCGTCACCTCAAAGTCAAGTTGGACGGCCAGCGGAGCCATCGCTTGCGCTATGTGCCCCGACCCTGCAATCCACAAATGAAAACGAGGCAGGATCGCTTCGGTATAAAAAGGCTTCGCCTCGCTTCCCTCTTGTGTCAGGCAAATCGAGTAGTTGTTGCAAATCATCCAGCCTGCCGCAGTCTGTCGCGAAGAAGCCTTTTCCCATATCTCTCGATATTGCTCCGCTCCTGGAATAATCAGCCCTGCCACCTTGCCCCCGCAGATCAACCCATCGTCCCAACCAAAGTCGTGGTCCAGCACCAGATCAAAAGCCGCCGGTTCGCCTGATAACAACGATTGCCGCGCTCGTTGTTGAATTTCTGCCTCCAGGCACCCGCCCCCCATCGTGCCCATGATTGTGCCATCCTCGAAAAATAAAGCCTTCGCTCCCTGTTTTTGTGGACTGGAACCTTTAACCTCCGTAATGACCCCAAGCGCGCACTTCCGCCCCTCGCGATTTGCCAGTAACAATGCGTCGAAGATCGATTCCATGTGCGGTGCATAATCTAATCAAACCCCAACCAAAGTCAGCACCGAACATCTGGGACCACATCGCAAATGAAAACAGTCGCGAAAGCGTGGTACAATTGAGCAAGAACGGATCTGTGTGAGGAAACAGGCCGACAAAACTCGAAAGGAGGCCATATTTTCAAATTCTCTGAACACTGACATCCATCGATACCGCCAACCCACGGTACCAAATAAAATGTCTAGCTTCGGATGATGGCGAAACGAAGCCAGCGCCGAAGATCGTCATTTTGAGCGAACATCGCGAATGAAACGCTATGGGTTGCAACTCCAAGAGACTCACGAACAATCTCGCCACCTTTAACCGCACCCAGTTTCTCCATCCTCCAAAACCTTTCCTCGACCATTCGGCTCACCACCCTTTAATTTAATCGGGCTCAATGTGAAAGTCGCCACAACCATCCACCGGCTCCACCCGAAAAATCTTTTTACCCTCTCTCGCGGATCTAAGGATTATGTCGATAACGTGTTCCTCCAGCTCACCGACGCGAATGGCATCATGGGTCTCGGCGAAGCCTCTCCCAACAGCTTTTATCAGGAAACACCGACGCGTATTATCGAAGCCATTCATCGCGCCAAACCATTTATCTCTTCTTTGGGTCAGCTGGACTATGCCAGCGATCAAATGCCTGAAATCACCGGCCAAATCTGGAAATACGCCTACCCCAGCCGCGCCGCTCAATGCGCCATCGACCTGGCCTTGTGGGATCTCCTTGCCAAACGCCAAAACAAATCGGTCTGTGAACTTGTCTGGAACCATGGGCCCGCTCCTATTTCCACTTTCTTCACCATTGCCATCTGTGATCCCATGGACCTGCCGGTGAGGGTCAGAGAAACAGTCCAGGCCCAATTTCTAAAAGTAAAGGTCGGCTCCCATACCGATCCGCGCATTCTTGATATCATTCAGGAATCGTCGACCACCCGTCGCGCCATCGATGCGAATGGCGGATTCCAACCGGCGAATTTCGATCGTTTATTGAAGATTATCCACCATCAAAATCTCGAGTTTATTGAGCAGCCATTTTCTCCTGAACACGATCGCCAAATCAATCAACTCCGCAACCAAACAAACCTTCCGCTACTGGCCGATGAATCCTGCGTCACTCTGCAGGATGTTGAAAGGGCCTGCGAAAACTTCGACGGGTTTAACATAAAACTTGTCAAGTGTGGGGGGCTTACCAATGGCTTGGCGATGCTGGAGCAGGGGATTCAACACAAAAAAATAACCATGGTGGGTTGCATGCTTGAGAGCAGTTTGTCCATCGCCGCAGGAATGGTCCTTGCCCAAAAAACCAATTACGCCGACCTCGATGGCTCCTGGCTGATAAGCGACGACCCCGCAACAGGGCTAACCCTGAAAGAAGGTTTCCTCCATCCCGCAATCGATCTTGCCGGCTACGGGGTTCAATTGCGATTTTGTTAGTAACAAGTAGTGTAAAAAGACAATTTAAACTACAAAACTGGGCTCAAAGCCATCGACCACAGCGTTCCTGCCCACAGGCAAGTAAAAGATGAAGATGCCTCCCTCAGCAGTAACGCTTAAACAGGCCGCGCCACAAAAAAGGCGGACCCGCATAAACAGGTCCGCCTCGCTAATTATCACAAAGATTAGATTCCCATCCCGAGCAGGAATTCGATGTTATTCTTCGTCTTCTTCAATTTGTTCAGCATCAATTCCATCGCTTCAACCGGTGGAACCCCGGTCAGCGCGCGCCGCAGGACAACGACTTTCTGGTGTTCCTGCGGATGATACAATAGCTCTTCTTTTCGTGTTCCGGATAACTCCACGTTTATCGATGGGAAAATGCGGCGGTCCACCAAATGACGGTCGAGGTGAACTTCCATGTTACCGGTTCCCTTGAATTCTTCGAAGATCACTTCATCCATTCGTGATCCCGTATCGACCAGCGCCGTGGCGATAATCGTCAGCGAACCCCCTTCTTCGATATTACGGGCGGCGCCGAAAAACCGTTTCGGTTTGTGCAGCGCATTTGCGTCCACACCACCGGACAATATTTTGCCTGAATGTGGCTGCACCGTATTGTAGGCGCGCGCCAGGCGAGTGATCGAATCCAGCAAAATAACGACATCGCGCTTGTGCTCGATCATTCTTTTTGCTTTTTCGATGACCATTTCTGCCACTTGCACATGTCGTTCAGGTGGTTCATCGAATGTGGAACTGATCACCTCGGCAGGTTTGCAGGACCGTTCCATGTCCGTGACTTCTTCCGGCCGTTCATCGATCAACAGGATGAAAAGATATGCCTCCGGGTTATTTTTCAGGATCGCGTTGGCCAGTTTCTGCATCAAAACAGTTTTGCCGGTTCGTGGCGGTGCCACGATCAATCCGCGAGTTCCTTTGCCGATCGGACAAACAAGATCCAGCACTCGAGTGCTCAGTTCTTCAGGATTGGTTTCCAGTATGAATCGCCTGTTGGGGAACAACGGGGTCAGGTTGTCAAAATGGGTTTTGTCCTTGGCCTTGTCCGGTTCTTCTCCATCCACCGCCTCCACTTTAAGCAGGGCGAAAAAACGTTCTTTTTCTTTGGGCGGCCTGATTTGCCCGGCAATCAGGTTTCCCGTCTGCAGGTCAAATCGCCGAATCTGCGAAGGCGAGACATATATGTCCTCGGGACACGGAAGGTAATTAAAACTCTGGGATCGTAAAAAACCAAATCCTTCCGGCAGTACTTCCAGTACGCCTTCCGCGAACAATACCCCATTTCGTTCCGCATTTTTTTGCAAAATGTGGAAGATGACCTCGTGCTTTCGCATCGTGCCGAAATTCTCAATTCCCATCTCTTTCGCGATGTTATTGAGTTCGGCCATCGGCATCGCCTGCAACTTGGCGATGTTCATCGTCACGCCAGGCGGCTGAGGCGAGGTTGGTTTTATCGGTGCCTCGCGAATATCTTCAGCGCCCTCCGGATAAACATTTCCGTCATTCATCGGAACGTTGGAGCCCGTCGGCCTGCGCTCGGGAGTTCTGAAATTTGGCCTGCGGTCTTCTACGACGCGATCACGATCACGATCTCCACCGCGACCACCACGATCTCCCCTGTCGCGATCTCTTCGACCCCCGCCGCCACCGTGTTGAGGCGGCTGGTTCCGGCGATCATCGCGCACGGGACGTTGCTGCTGGGCAGGGGCAAATCCGTTTTGTGGAGCATGTTGCTGGGGCGGAGGCGGCACTGCAACCACTGGAGTTTCGGCTTTTGGCGCAGCGACTGGTTCGACTCGCGGGGCCTCCACAACAGGAGGAGCCACTGGTTCGGGCCTGGCCACTTCGACCGGTTTAAGGACCGGCCGGGCAGGTGCGGCTTTGGGTACTTCTACGGCTGCTGGAGCGGGATCAGCTTTGGAACCCTCCATCAGCTCCGGCTGGATTTCTTCGCCTGCGGTTTTCTTGGCGCGGGGCGCACGTGGTTTGGCGGGCTTCTTCGTGGTTGGGACTCTGGGCATAATGTTCGTTCCTGGAGTTCGTGGGCTTTTCGCAAGTCAAAGCGGAAAGCCAGAAAACCGGGATGGTCTTTTCTGGTTGTTCGGAGCGGAATTTGGGGCTCTCGAGGTAAATTGTAGATCAATACGGGAGGGGGAACCTCGCCGTCAGTTCTCGCACACGTTGCCGCACCTTGTGGGCCGCGTCAAGGTTCTTAATGTCCATAAGAACTTCGCTAATCATGTCCGCTATCGCTGCCATTTCCAATTCTTTCATCCCTCGCGTCGTCACCGCAGGGGTTCCTAGGCGCACTCCACTCCCTTGGAAAGGAGACCGCGTTTCAAATGGAATCGTATTCTTGTTCGTCGTGATTCCTGCTTCATCCAGCGCTATTTGAGATTCTTTTCCGGTGATTCCTTTGGCTCCCACATCCACCAGCATCAGGTGGTTGTCAGTTCCCCCGGACACCAGCCGAAAACCGTTCCTCAACATTCCTTCCGCCAAAGCTCTGGCGTTCTTGGCAATCTGTTGCTGGTAATTTTTGAATTCCGGTTGCAGAGCTTCCTGGAAACACACTGCCTTCGCCGCGATCACATGCATCAGCGGGCCACCCTGGATTCCCGGAAACACCTGGGAGTCAATCTCTTTGGCGTATTTCTCTTTGCAAAGCACTAATCCCCCGCGCGGACCGCGAAGCGTCTTGTGCGTGGTTGTAGTGACGAAATCCGCATGCTCCATCGGGCTCGGATGCACCCCTGCTGCCACCAGGCCTGCAATGTGTGCAATGTCCGCCAGCAAATAAGCCCCCACTTCCCGCGCAATTTCACCCATTCTCTTGAAATCGATGATTCGTGAATACGCGCTCGCACCTACTGTAATCATCTTCGGACGATGTTCCTGTGCCATCTTTGCCAGTTGATCATAGTCAATCCGCTCGTCCTCTTTTCGAACTCCATAATGGACGATTTCGAAAAATTTCCCCGAAAAATTGGCCTTGTTTCCATGGGTTAGATGTCCCCCATGGGAAAGGTCCATCGTCAACATTTTGTCCCCCGGCTTCAGCACCGAAAAATAAACCGCCATGTTCGCTCCACTCCCCGAGTGCGGTTGCACATTGGCATGTTCCGCTCCGAAAAGCGCCTTTGCCCGGTCAATCGCAAGTTGCTCCACCACATCCACGTTTTCGCAACCGCCATACCAGCGCTTACCCGGATAACCCTCCGCGTATTTGTTGGTCAGTACCGAGCCCTGGGCTTCCATCACTGCCGGACTGGTGAAATTCTCGCTGGCGATGAGCTCAATGTTCTCCTGCTGCCGTTGCTTTTCCAGCGCAATGGCTTCGGCGATCGCTGCATCCACTTTGTTTAACCGGAGTTCCGAGGGAATATTTGTATTTTCCATTTTTTTAACGCGGCGTTGATGTCGCCCACCTTCAAAGTAGGCGGCTAAAAAGGCATCCACTATCTTTTTTGACTCTTCCGGGGAGGTAAGCTTGGCCCCTAGGCACAGAACATTCGCATCATTATGCTGGCGCGACAATGCAGCCATTTGTGGGCTGAATACCAGCGCCGCCCGGACTCCCGGAACTTTGTTCGCTGCCATACTCATCCCTACTCCCGTAGTGCAAATCAACAAACCCAGGTCGCTTTTATGATCAGCCACACTTTCCGCCACCAATTGCGCATAATCAGGATAATCGCAGGAATCTGTCGAGTTCGCTCCCATGTCCTTCAGATTGAGCCCCATCGCTTGCAAATGAGCCTTTAAGGTCTGTTTTAATTCAAAACCCCCGTGATCGGAACCAATCGCCACAATGGTTTTGGCCGATACTTCGTGCTCATGCTCGGAGTGGCTCGTCTGGTCAATAAAATGTAACAGTGACGCAATTCCCTGTTCTATCTGGTCCCGGCAACTGCGATAGATCTCCAGCGACCCCCCAATCGGATCGCTGATATCCTTTTCAAACGGGTCCAATGTTTCGTCAAATTCTCGCAGCAGGAATGTCTTTTCCGCAGCCTGAGGATAGAGAAGGGTAACGGAATCCACATGGCTGTGTGTCATTCCAAAAATGTAATCCGCCTGGTCCACCACATTCGCTGTCAGCATCCGACTCCGCTGCCTGGATATATCAATGCCGATTTCTTTCAGCGCGCGAACCGCATGTGCGCTTGGGATCTGTCCATCCACCGCACCCACCCCAGCCGAAATGACGCGAAAATCCCCCTTGCCTTTCACTGCGTGACGGAACAGCCCTTCTGCCATTGGGCTTCTGCAAATATTTCCTGTGCAAACAAATAGGATGGTTTTCATTCGCGCGATCTTGCCACTTCGGCACACCCCTCAATAACTGGGGGATTGGCCAGAGGGTTATGGTAATTAGGCGAGTGACTTTGAAAAGACAATTTCATGGGCCCGTGAATCGCTAAAAGCAGCTCTAACTCGTCCGGCTTCGCTGCACCACCGCAATTCCCTTGAGCAAATCCAACGCTCTCGAAAGCGCCGGGTCCGTAATAACCGCCTTTGTTTCGGAATCTCTTAACGAGCGTCCGGCAGCTTCCACTTCGCTATTCAGCCCTTCTCTTTGCATGCGAACCAATTCCGCTTCGTTTAATCTCCCTTTTGCCTTGTTCGTTCTTGACGAAATGTTGTTGGTATCGCTCCCTGTTATCAGTGGGGTTGAGCCAGGTTGGTAAAGGGTCCTGTAGGGATCTTCGAGGAAGCCTTTTTCTTCTTCCAAAGTTGAAATAACCGTGATGTCCGGCTTCAGTCCTTCCCTCGAAATGGGGTTCCCGTTCGATATTTTTACCGGGGTGTTCGCGATGCGCAGTTTTTGCCCTGTGCTCAACGTGAAATCTTTATAGATGCTTGCTTTGCCAGAAGTGTTGGATCCAATCAGCAGTCCGGCTTTCGTTTCTCGTAAAATTCCTGCCAGCGCCTCCGCAGCTCCTGTAGTCTCGTGATTCACCAGCACCACCAGGGGTAAATCCAGCGCATCCTTTTTGCTCTTGGACTTCATCATTCCGTTTCCCCAATCCAACAGCGGCATATCCCCGCTTTGCAGGAATTGGTCTGCAATCGAACCCGCTGCAGAATAATCCGTTCCGGAACTGAACCGGAGATCCAGCACTAATCCTTTCACCTTGTTGGTGCTTTCAATCGCGTGCAGCGCCGAAACCAAAGTCTCTGCCAATCCCGAGCCCACCTCGGAAACGTGCATATACGCAAAAGACCCATCATAAACGGCGCTTTTTTCTATCGAAATTTTCGTCGCCTTCTCGGTCGTATTCGTCACCAGCATGGCCTCCATCTTCAGCTGTCCCAACAATCCTTTGACTGCAGATTGCTCCAGGTTCGTGACACTGATCAGGTTCTTCTCCAGTAGTTTATACACCTCGTCGAATCGTGGCTCCGCTGCTCCCTGGCATAATCCCAGGGAACCTAAAAGAAGTGCCGCCAGAGTCGTAATTGTTTTCATCACCATAAAAGGTCCCGTTATTTTCGGTTTAATGCTTTGGATCCTATATCACTTCGGAACTGAGCCCCATCAAATTTAATTTTCTCCACCGCAGCATAAGCCATGGATCGCGCCGAAGCGAGGTCCTCTCCAAAACCGGTAATTCCCAACACTCTCCCCCCGTTCGTGACCAGTTTTCCTTCTTTGACCGCTGTCCCTGCATGGAACACCTTAACCTTTTGCACATCCTGCAATGTTTCAAGGCCTTTAATTTCTTTCCCGCGAGCGTAATCGCCTGGGTATCCGCCACTTGCCATCACCACACAAACCGCTGCTTCTTTCTTCCACCGAAGCGCCACCTTGTCCAGTCGTTCGTCCACGCATGCTTCAAGCACTTCCAGCAGATCGTTCTCCAGTCGTGGCAAATAAACCTGTGTTTCCGGGTCCCCAAACCGGGCGTTGAATTCCAAAACTTTCGGGCCATTCGCCGTCAGCATCACTCCGGGGTAAAGGATTCCTTTGAAATCAATTCCCTCCTCCCGGCAACCCCTCAACCATCCTGTCAGAATGCTTTCTCCCACCGATTCCAACTCGGCATCGGTCAGGAACGGCGCCGGGGAGTAAGTCCCCATTCCTCCCGTGTTGAGCCCTTCATCCTTGTCCAGCGCTCGCTTGTGGTCCTGGGCCGATGGAAATAATTTCGCCGTTCGACCGTCACAGAAGGCGTGTAGTGATATCTCCATGCCTTCCAACAATTCCTGTATGATGATCTTTTTACCGGCAGCCCCAAAGCTTTTCCTGGTCAGCATCTCTTCAATCGCCTCATCGGACTCTTGTTGTGAATGGCAAATAATCACTCCTTTTCCCAATGCCAACCCGTCCGCTTTCACCGCGCATTTACCATTCAATGATCTGGCAAATTCTTTAGCTTCGTCTACCGATGAAAAAGTGCCGGCCTTCGCGGTTGGAATTCCATATTTCTCCATGAAATCCTGTGAAAAAGCCTTGCTAGACTCAAATTGGGCCGCTTTTTTGTTGGGTCCCCAGATTCGCAAACCGGCTTCCTGAAATAAATCCACCACTCCCAACGCCAGCGGATTATCCGGACCCACCACCGTCAAATCAACCTTTTGGGCTCTTGCAAAATTCAACAATTCCTCGATATTTTCCGCCCCAATCGGAACGCACTCCGTCAGGGAGTTGTTCGAAGTCAGTCGTTCCCCTGCAATGCCCCCATTGCCGGGCGCGCACCACATTTTCGTAATGCGCGTCGACTTCGCAAGTTTCCATACCAGCGCATGCTCGCGTCCACCTGAACCAATAACCAACACATTCATGAAGTCGAAAAACCTAGGGGTTCCATGCGGAAATGAACAGGATCAAATCAAGATTCCAAACAGCCGGGTGAGCAGCGTTCATGAGAGTTGGACGTTGGGCTTCATACCATCGTAGTTCTTGAGAAACTTGCAGGGTTTGGGGATTCCACAGGTATTTGGTCCTCTCAAGTCCACGTCGCGGGATAAGGACGAAGGACGTAAGAGGAAACGCGAAGAGCTCGCTGTTTCGAGAATAACGAGAAAATCGAATTCGTGACTGTGCTTCCATCCGGCAGTCTGTTCGAACTTCTCACGGGCATCCAATAGCCTTGTCACCGCCTTCTAAAAATTGAACAATTTCACCATGCGCTTTGCCAACGGCCAAATCCTTTTGCCTGATCGGCTTTTCACCGGCTCTCTGAAAGTTGAAAATGGCTTGATCGTTAAGTCCGAAACAAAATCTGTCCCTCTCCGCCACCAGGATATTGACTTGGAAGGAGGATTTTTATCTCCCGGTTTCATTGATCTCCACATTCACGGAGCCGTCGGTCGCGATACCATGGAAGCCACCGATGAGGCTTATCGCGCCATTACCGGTTATCATCTCACGGGCGGCACAACCTCCCTGACCCTCACCACAATGACGGCCTCTCCAGCGGCCATCCTTGCAGCGCTTAAAACCATTCAGCCCCTCTTCAATAAATCGATTGGCGGATCCCGCATTGTCGGCGTTCACGTTGAGGGTCCTTTCATCTCCCCCAAAAGAGCTGGTGCGCAAGATCCCTCGTTCATCCGAAATCCAACTCGCACCGAGTATCAAAAAATTCTGAAATTCGGAAAGCTCATCACTCAAATGACTGTGGCTCCTGAAATTCCGGGCGCGTTGTCTCTTATCGCGGCTTTGCGAAAAAACGGTTCCATTGCCAGTGGCGGTCATACGGATGCCGCCGAACCAGATCTGGAAAAAGGCCTCAAAGCAGGCATGAACCAGGCCACCCACACCTTCAATGCCATGAGCACGATCACAAAAAACGGGCCTTTCAGGCTTGCCGGCATGATTGAGTTTGCTCTGGCTAAAGATCAAATCATGTGTGAACTGATTGCCGACGGCGTTCACGTTCCTCCATTGCTCATGCAACTCCTTTTTAAAGCTAAAGGGCGCGACAAGGTTTGCTTGATTACCGATGCAACCGCTGGAGCTGGTCTTAAACCCGGCACACAATTTATGCTGGGCGGTCCCGATTCCGTCCCCGCTCGCGTAACTAAGGAAACCGCCGTGATGAGCGACGGCACCGGTCTAGCCGGCAGCACTTTGAAAATGATTGAGGCGGTTCGAAGATCCGTGCAGCTCGCCGGACTTCCGCTCCTGGATGCAGTTCGGATGGCTTCCCTCAACCCGGCGAAACAACTCGGTCGAGACTCTGAACTAGGCTCCATAGAACCCGGAAAACGTGCAGACTTGGTATGGTTTGATAAGAATTATCAAGTTCGTGGAGTCTGGCTCGATGGTGAAAGAAAGTTCGCCGCTTGATTTTTCCCCCCTCGGTCACTTCAGCTTTTTGATCAATTGTTCAAGTCCGCCTTCCACCGGTTGAATCTCGATTCGTTCAGAAGTTTCCGGCACTGGAGGTGGAACCTTGGAACCCGGTAACGCAGGAGGCTGCTTGTTCTCCATTCTCGGTCTTGAGGAAGTCGGCTCGGCAGCAGGTTCAGCTTCAGGTTCTGCCAGGTCACTTTTCGCGGGCGTAAACCATTGTGTCTTGGTTTCCAGCCACCGCTGGTAACGGCTGAAAGTCCAGCAACCCTGGTCTGCTCCAGTCTCAAGGAAAGCGTTGATTTTGAAAAAATCCCGCGTTCGAATCATGTTCCTGATGGCATACGTTGGAACCAACACTTCGCATTCGGGCACTCGTATATTCAAGTCAGCCCGGTATCGCAGCCTCTGCGAAATAACCACCGAAATGCAATCCGCAAGCTGGGCCGCCACGTTGTTTTGGATTTCCCCCGAAAAAGATGAAATGACTCGCTGTAGCGCCTCAATGCAGTTGGAGGAATGAACTGTTGAAAGGACCAGGTGACCCGTTTCCGACGCATTTAAAGTCAGCCTCATGATTTCTGGCTCTCTCATTTCGCCAACCATCAGCACATCAGGGTCTTCCCGCAGCGCATCCAGTAATCCTCGCTCGAATGACGGCGTATCTCTTCCCACCTCCCGTTGCCGGATAAATGACCTGTGCGGCCGAAAATAATACTCAATTGGATTTTCCAGTGTGACGATATGCCGTGGCTCGGACAGGTTGATTTCCTGCACCAGCGCCGCAAGGGTCGAGGATTTCCCTGAACCTGTCGGACCGCTCACCAAAATCAAACCATTCTGCAATTGACAGAATTTCTTTAAATCCGGATGGAGGTTCAATCGGTCAAGCGTTGCCTGAAAACTCGATAACAATCGAATCGCCATCGCCACTCCCCTGGAGCTGAAAAAGATATTGATCCGGCAGCGGACACCGGAAATCGTTTTGGATAGGTCTATTGATCTTCTTCGCTCCAGTTCGCTGCGGTCTTCCATGTCCAGCAGGGTCTCCATGAATTCACGAACCATATTCGCCTGCATCGGTTCGCCAATGGTTTTGAGCGTCCCTCGTATTCGGAGTGCTGCTGGAAGCGTCGGTTCCAGGTGCAGATCACTTGCGCCGTGTTCTTTTCCCGTCGCTATCAATGAAGCTAAATCCATACGTTCCTTAAGCGCTGATCCGGTCCATTGTTTCTATTCTAAAACCGGCCGCGCGAAAGGGTTGCCTACTGGATAACCTGATTAGTAGATAAGGGTTTTCCATTGGCAGTTGTTTTTCATTCATGGCGCGATTTGATACCTCAAGTAATCGGTCTTTTCTTTGCCAATCGTACTGTGGTATATATCCAGTAGAACGCAGTTGATCTCGGATGAACACTACGGTAAAGCAAATTTCCAAGGCTATCACGCCTGAAGAACACCATTTCTGGCTTCTAGTGGAGGAACGCCTCGCGCACAAAGAGGAAATGCACATCCATCGCTTCGGATCCATGTATCAAACGGTATTAAAATTTAAGCTTTTTGGCATGGTTAAACTTCGCAAATGCCGCATCCACGAAAACTGCTCCAAAATTGCTCCCTCCCTTTCCTGGACTTTTACTCCTTCTTCCACCAAGGAAAAAATCCTCATGGCCACCAGTGAGTCGAATATTCTGAAAATCGAACAGGCTCAATAATCAACCCGGCGGCCACGCTAACTTTCGTCCCCCCAGAATATGGCAATGCAGGTGCGGCACGCTCTCTCCAGCGTCCGGCCCATTATTAATGACCAGTCGGTACCCTGTTTTTGCAATCCCTTCCTTTTCCGCCACTTCTCTCGCCTTCAGCAGTAAATGCCCGAGCAACGCCTGGTCATCTGCCGAAGCATCGCCAATTCGCGCAATTACTTTTTTAGGAACCATCAAAAAATGAACCGGAGCCCCGGGCGAATTATCCTTGAAGGCAATCACCAGTTCATCCTCGTAAACAATGGTGCTCGGAATCTGCCTCGCCGCTATTTTTTCGAACAACGTCATGGTTATGGTCAAAGCACCACCAGGGCGCATCCCTCCACCCGGTCCTGCCGTTCATGATAGCAATCCCTGAGGAACGTGACAATTTGGTCGCTAAACAGTGTGCACCGACTGCTCCACCGTTGCGCCCCCATCAATTGCTTCACACAACCTTTCAGTCCAGTAAATCGAAGTTCAGTCGGAGTTTTCTCCATTCGCTTTTCAAATTCCTGCCGCAGCCTCGAGAAAAAGAAAAGCTCGCATCCTTTTCCTGCCGCAAACGCTATTTCTCGCAAATCTGATATCGTGATGTCCGGCGACTTCTCCTCCGCGGAGACCACATCGTATCCAAATCCACGCAGCACTTTCTCCAGCGCATCCGAAAATTCCGATATTGAAACGTGCGTCCTTCCCAACTCGTTTTGAAAATAATGAAGCACCGCCGCAGATGCATTCTTCACCAGGTTCGCATCCGTTTTTATTCCCGACTCTTCGATTAATTCGATGGTCACCATCTCCGCAGAGCATGGAATCATTGAGCCATCCGACGTTTCAAACACCAGGCAATTTGGATTTAGTTGGATCATGCATCAGCCTCCAGTTTGTTTACTACATGCACAAAGTCGGTCGCTTCCTGAAATCGTCGATACACACTCGCATATCGCACATAAGCAACCTCGTCAATTTCCCGCAAACCTGCCATTACACGTTCCCCAATGTCCAGCCCCGGAACTTCCCGGTCATACTTCACACTCACCTCTTCCACAATCTTGCTCACCAAATCCTCTATGATTTTCGGGCTGATCGGTCGCTTCTGACACGCCTTCTTGATGCCCGACAATAGCTTTTCCTTCGAGAATTCTTCTCTTCTTCCATCTCGCTTGATCACGAACAAGCCTTCTTGCTCAATTTGTTCGTAGGTGGTGAATCGATTCTCGCATTCGAGGCATTCCCGGCGTCGGCGAATAACCGCACCTTCACGGGAGGCGCGGGAGTCAATGACCTTGTCTTCCTGACATCCGCACTTGGAACAACGCATAAACAACCCAATCGGTAGGGTTAGTCGCTAAGTAACACACAACCCATTGTGGTGTCAAGGAACCGAGCCCAACGGTAGTGTCCTAATTTGAATTTCCGTTTCGGCCGGATCATGCATTTTTCGGCTTTGCGAGAATATATTTTGCTCGGGCATCCCTTACAAATTTTCCCGGTTCAAACACAAGGACATTTTTTCTCACCAAAGATTCTAAGGTTTTCTTGCTGGTATGCCAAGTTTGGCCGGTGAGCTTTTCCGCTTCCAAAACATGTATGGCACCATTGCGGAAAGCAAAAGCCGCAATCTTGATTTCAGCCTCCGTCAACTTCTTCCAAACTTCTACCCCGAAATGCTCCGCGACTTCTTTATCCGAAGCGCGTTCTCTATTATTGTTTTTGAGAACGACCTTAACGACAACTCCGTGAAGAGCCTCTTGCCTAAAAGTAGGCTCAGGTAAGTTAAATTGCTGCATGCTCTCCCGTATGCGCCTCACACCCTCGCGCGCCATCCTGACATAACCCAAATAACGTAAGGCATCCATTAAATGATGGTTCCGAGATGATCGGGTATGGCCAATGGTTTTTTCATTTACCGGTGGAACAAACCCTCCGGGGCTCTCGATTTCCATCCGGTCAGGGAAAACTTTCACCGTAATTTCGGTTCCACTAAAGCTGTAAGAGCGGTGAACGCAAGCGTTCACAAGGGCTTCAAACCATGCCCATTGTGGATATTCTGGCGTTGTAATGAATTTGCCATCCGAGTTCAACCAAGTGACATCGAAAACAATTGTCGAAATGACCTCTCTTGCGTCCTGGATAATTTTTACGAGATTGCCCTCGATGGCTTTATCTCGTAATGGCGAATATTGCTCTCCGGTTCCTTCTGACAGAGTATCAAATCTTTGAACGCGAACTCGGCAACCAGGTATAGCAATTCCAGGCCGATTAGCGGCCATCAGAACGAGCGCGTTTACTGGTTTTAGAATCCCACCTATTTTCGTTAATAGCAATCTGTCTGCGAGAACGTCCTCGTTTGCCCAATCTGGCCGCTGCTCCCGTTCGCGAAACGAATCACAAAAATCCTGAATAATTTTAAGATCAAAGTCTCGTGGATATTCAAAATTTGACGCGACTGTTAACTCGAAAGATAATTCTTGCCTTGTGGAGCGAAAATCTTGTTTTTCCTCCTCACTCATTTTGCGACGGCTTTCTCCGTATCGTATCCACGCCTCATTTTTGTTCGTTTCAACCAGCCTTCCAATGTACGGAACGTAGATTGCGATGCAAAATGAGCTTTTCCCATTTACCACGACCGAAATTCTTCTAAATTCGGGTTTTGCCATTGGGCAGTGGTCAATATGGGAATTCTCGATTTTATTAATGATGCCAGTACTAAAATGGTCGCACCCATGTATTTGACCATCGTCGGCAACGCCATAAACTACCATACCGCCATCCGGGGTATTTGAAAAAGTGCTGTAATATGTTGCAAGATCATCTAAGTCTGGTTTTTTATGATTTTTAAATTCCACCCTCCTGTCTTCCTTAAAAATGCCGATATATCGCTGATTCAGGTGAACCCAAATATCTCGCGGAGTCCAAACGGCGATATGGTCAGATATAGGGGCAATCGGATCGAGTTCGACAAAAGCAAATCCAAGTTGCTGCGCGTTAGCGGTGGAAGTTTCTTTTTTAACTAGGGCTTCGCGCATCCACGCCGAAAGCGTTTTCCCTTCCTCCGCTGCTTTTTTTTCGAGAAAAACTCGCTCCTCATCTCGAAGCCTAATACCCGTAAATTGGCCTTTTTTTTCGGTTTTAGAAAGCTTTGGGCGTCCTGTTTTCATTTTTGTTAAACAAAATGTTGACGTAAATGTAGTTTTTGTTAAACATAAAGTCAACAATAAATTAACTTATGGCCAACGAACTTAAAACCCGAAAAGAAAGCGCAAGCGGTCGCAATGCTTTGCGAGGGTAGCAGCATCCGGAGCATTGAACGGATTACGGGTTCATCGCGATACGGTCAGGCGTTTGGGCGTTCGTGTTGGCCAAGCCTGCGCGAAAATCCATGACGAGAAAATGCGCGGCCGGTCCTGCAAACAAATTGAGGTTGACGAAATTTGGGGATTCGTGGGCATGAAAAACAAAATGGCCAGCGTGTTGGATGAGGCTGAGGGAATGGGCGACGTTTGGACGTTCATTGCGCTAGATTCCGAAAACAAAATCATTCCCTCCTATCTTGTGGGCAAGCGCGTTGCCTATCACGCGAACACTTTTATTGGCGACATGGCGGAACGCCTGAAAAGCCGCGTGCAGCTTTCTAGCGACTCCCTCAAAGCGTATGCGGATGTCGTTGAAAGGGGTTTCGGCGCGGAAGTGGATTATGGCCAGATTTCAAAAACCTATTCACTCACCCTCGTAAATAATGCTCCGGCCAATGTTCGCTACAGTCCAGCGCAAGTCGTGCAGACTGAAAAGAAAGTCATCAGCGGCAAGCCTGATGTTGACCTGAATTCGACATCTCACATCGAAAAACAGAACCACACCTTGCGGATGCATTGCCGACGCCTTACCCGTCTCACAAACACTTTCAGCAAGAAGCGTGAGAATTTTGAGGCTGCGGTTGCGTTGAATTTTGCTTATTATAATTTCTGCAAAATCCATACGACAATCCGTTGCACCACCGCCATGCAGGCGGGCATTGAAAAGAGCCAGTGGAGTGTGGCAGAGTTGGTAGAACGCTGTGGCGAGTAACCAAGATAATTTAAACCGATTGCAACTGGCGGTGGGGACCTGCATAACTGCGGCGCAATCCACCGTTCAACTGTGCCCGTGCATGAAATGTTTCAGGGCAAAACGGTTTGGCAAGGAAACGTTGAGGTGTTTGATCTGCGCAATCACCCCAAAGTTCAACGCTGCTACCCATGGAGCCATCTGGACGGCGTAAAGGATGAACGAGAGCGGTTCCGTTGCCGTGCTGGAAATACCGCCTGTGGATTCAGCGCAGAAGGCTGTACTGGTTCAAATTATGAAGGATGTGAGGGGGAAGAAATGAAATGGCTGGCCATCGTTGCTATTGTCGTCGCAGCTGCTGCGTTATTTTTCTTAGATGCTTTTCCGGTAGCCGCGCATCGCACTCACGCTTTTAGCACTTACAGAGAGTTGCAGACCTAAAATGTTTTAAAGGAGCGGCCCGACTATGATGTCGAAAAACGCCTTCGCACCATCGCTGGGATGTATTCGATGTGGATCGCAGAGGCTGGCTCAGCAATTTGTATCACCAACTCCGTTTTAATTTGGATTTTGTTCAGAAAATCCCGCCAAGAGAATAACCATCGTCCATATCAGGACACTACCAGCCCAATTAGTCGGGTTTCACGGATTTAAGGAAGTTTAATTAGCTCGATGCCAAACCGACTCGCCAAACTGCCCAACCTTGTTAGTAATTTTGAGCAAACATTTCGGACTTTGGTCACGGGAGGAGGTGGAACCACACCGCCGTGCCATAAGGTTGCTCTCAACACAACCTATATATAAAACTGAAGAATCATTGGATGTTGTGACTCAATTTTATTTTTGTTCTTGTGCTGACGAAGTGCTTTAAATGTGTTGTACAAAATTCGCGCACTCCTGACAGCCTATTATCGAGGTTACTGCAAGCCCGACAAGAATTGAAGAGTTGGGGGCCGTGGAAATTTTCGACAATTAACGCTAAAATAATAACGCTGTTTTGCATTCAACCAAAAGGGCAGTGGCGTAAGGACGAACGCTCATCACCCTAGGATTCCAAATAAGGCATATTTCACTGTTTAGCGGGGCGAGCTCGCGCCCGGTGAGAAAGTTATATGTATTTTTAGGCAGCTCCTGCGCCGCAATTTCAGGCAACACTGCTGCATAGCGCCGGGATTTCACGGCGGCGAGCACCTGAGGCAGCGATTGACACGAAAGAGCTGCACGAAAGTTCATCGCGAGACTTTTCGTAATTGATTGCAGCGTTGTGGTGAACTCACCACTCGATACTTGCATCGCCATCGGCAATTCACGAAAAGCCTGTGCTATGGTAGGGGCGACGGTGCCGGCGAGGAGGGATCGCGGAATGGCAAGGCGATAGCGCATCGATCCCAGCCTTGCGGATTGAAGTCCAGGGGTAGGGGCCGTTTCGCGAACAAGGCCAATGTCGAGCCTGCAGTTGGTGACTTTTTCAATAATATTTTGGGTAGATAGACTAGCTGTCGATAAGCGGATGTTGGGTACCGCATCGACGACTTTCGCAATGTGAGGCATCACTAGCCATTGGATTAGGCTGTCACCGCCGCCGATGGTATACTCTACATGGTCGCCGCTGCATTCTGCGTCGTAGTCCTCTAGTTTTTGCAAAAATTCATGCGAAAGTCGGGCCAGAAAAACCCCCCTTTCGGTAAGCCGAACCGTGCGGCCTTGGCGTTCAGAGAGTTCGCAACCGAAGAATTCTGATAGCTCTCGGAGTTGTCGACTGTACTGGCTATGCTTGGCCGGGTTACCTGGACCTGCACCTACAATGCTTCCGGCGGCTTCGACTTCGACTAACGTTTTTAATCGGTCCAGCGTAAGGCCAGAACGGGATAGTAAACTATCAAACATGACTACTTAGTTAAGTTACCTGCGCTCTCTTTGCTAGGCGAAACGCACGGATTCCGATATTTTCCCAACATGAATTCTTCTCCTGACGCAAAACCGGAAAGCGAAATCGCTCAGAAGCCAAAATACCAATACTTCCTCGACCGCAACAAGATTGAGGTGGAATCTCCGTCGTTGACGGGTGCGGAAGTCCGCGCTCACCTTAGCCCTGATAAAGCAGGCTACGCAATTTTCCTCGAAGCCCAGGGGAATGAGCCGGACAAGCTCGTAAATGATGGCGATACCTTCTCGCTCGAGAAAAAGCCAATTCGTTTTTACAGCGTTCCTCCTGCGAATTTTGGGGCACAATGAGCACGGTCCTTTCGCCCCTTTTAGAGGCTCAGCTCAGTGAGTTAAGAGCCGACCATGAAGGCGTAGTCTGCACAGCGGTGGGGGACGGCTCGTTCGTGGTTAAGGTCGCCAAAGTTGACGTCCCTGTAGGCTGGACAGCGAATCAAATCGACGTCTGGTTTGTGGTTCCCGTGCAATATCCTTCTGCACGCCCCGACTGCTTTTGGACCGAAGCTTCCCTATTGTTGACCGGCGAACTCATTCCGCAAAACACGGGGGGCAATGTTCTACCGGGAAGCCTTTCCACGCCTCCGCTGCGTTGGTATTCGTGGCATGTCACACAATGGAGTGCGCTCGGGGACACCTTGACCACGTATCTTCAAGTAATTCGGCGACGCTTCGCCGACCCAAAATGAGTCGCTTGGTATTACCACAGGGCTTACTCGCGAAGGTTCGCTCTACGCTGCTTTCGTCTAACGATGAGGCATCTGCCGTCCTGTTTGGCAGGGCGGTCGAAGAAAACGGGCGATTGCTTCGCGTCGTGGTTAGGGAGGCGATGTTTCCGACTCCTGATGATTATGAAGCGCGATCTGCGATATCTGCATGCCTAAAGCCCACCTTTGTCGCGGTCGTCGCTCAACGGGCGAAGCAGTCTGGAGAGTCGGTTGTTTTTGTGCATTCGCATCCGTTTCCGCTTAACGAATTCTCAGCGATAGATGATGGAGGAGAGCGTGTCTTGGCAGACTTTCTCGACATGCGCACGCCGGGAATTACTCATGCGGCAATGCTCGTTACGCCAGAAACTACTATTGCCCGAGTGCTTGGGGCGGGTGCGTCATTGAAGGTTCTAGGCGCGGGAGAGACATTGATTTTCGGAAAGGGAAACGAACAGGGGACATCATCAGACCGATTTGAGCGGCAGGTGCGAATGTTCGGAAAAACTGGTCAGTCACGACTCGCCGGACTTCGCATTGGGATCGTCGGCCTTGGCGGAACTGGGTCAGTCATCGCGCAGCAGCTGGCACACCTTGGCATCGAGGACTACCTGCTGCTCGACCCAGATCAAGTGGAATTCACCAATCTAAATCGGCTTGTAGGTGCACGGGAGGGGGATGTTGGGCGGCCAAAAGTCGAGGTTGCAAGAGATTTTGTCCGTGAAATTAATCCAAGCGCTAGGGTGGCAACCTATCAAGAGAGTGTGCTACTTGCTGGGGTTGCGGCTCGTTTGCTCGACGTGGATTTTATTTTCGGATGCACCGACTCGCAAGGAAGTCGCGCAGTTCTTAATCAACTTTCTTATCAATTTCTTGTCCCCATGATCGATATGGGGGTATCGATCATAGCTTCCAACGGAGTAGTCAGCCACATGGCTGGTAGAGTTAATATGTTGGCTCCGGATCTTGGTTGTTTTGTATGTGGGCAGCTCCTCAATCCGGAGGCCGTGCGAGTCGATCTTCTAATGGATTTTGAGCGCGCCGCCGATCCCTATCTGGTTGGCGCGCGTGAGCCAGCACCTGCGGTAATATCGCTCAATAGCACGGTGTCCTCGATGGCAATCACGATGTTCTTAGACGTGGTGCTCGGGATCGGGGCGAAAGCTCGATTTATTAATTACAATGCCGTAACCGGGATGGTTAGGCCCGCAAGTATTTCGCCACATCCCCAATGTTATGTCTGCTCTGCGCGGGGGGCGCTTGCGCAAGCAGACGCATGGCCTCGACCCGGACGCCTAAAATGAAAGCAGAAGAGAGAAAAACCATACTTCTTGTAGGCGGACGGCATTTAACCGTAGCACAAATCCGTCCATTTACTCTGAAAGGACTTTATCTAGTTTCGTGTGATCTCTCGACACTGAATGAAAATACTGCGCCCGGGATATTCGCTAACGCCAAAGGAATTCTGGTTGCTGAGCCCTCTGGCAAATACGGAACATTGTCCGAGGTATTTAATCGCATCGCGGGTCTCGCGACTGGTGAGGGATTGGCCCTTACCTACCTGCCGTGTGAGCCGAGCGACATTAAACGCGCCTCAGGATTGATGGCTCAGACCCCATTTCTTGAGTTGGTCGAAAAGGGAAAACAGTGGGTTTACCTCCAACACGACGTTGATGTTTTGGCCGAATCGCTTCGGGGACACGATCCGGGGCCTGGCTCAGGGAGGGCAAACGTTGTTATGCTGGGCGAGGAATTTATTTTACCAGCGGATCATCGACAATTGCTGCTGCGCGCGTTCTGGGATGCTAGTGATATCGCGATTGAAAAGCTATCTGGAGGTGCATCAGCACCTGGTGCCTATCGTGTTTACGCAAGTCTCTGCAATCGAAACGGTCGTCAGGAGCCTACCCCATTTGTATTCAAAGTTGATCGGCCATTCAAGATCCGTGAAGAGTGCAATAACTATCGGGAGTTCGTCCAACCGTTTGTGCCCTTCCACCTGCGACCGGGATTAATCGAGAGCCGATGCGTTGAGACTCCGCACTTGGCCGCCCTTGCCTGCAATTTTGTGGAAGGGGCAGTGCCATTGGAGACGGCATTATCTAATGGACACGGGGCAGGAGTGATATTCTCGCTCTTTGAGACCACACTCCGCGGCTTTCGCCATCAAACACTTTCCTCGGTTATGCAGCCGAACGTATTAAATTTATTTGTTAAGACCCGGGTGAAGATTGCGCAGTTGCGAACGGATACTCTGAAATTACCGCGTATCGCGCAGGCCAAGAAGCTCGGTTTCAGCGGAGAACCAGAAGAACTCGAGAATTCGATCTCGCAACGAGCGGAGGGAATGGAGTCGTTGCACGGGGTTGTTCATGGTGATCTCCACATGGGCAATGTAAT
>JAQGOY010000165.1 GCA_028293375.1 Verrucomicrobiales bacterium
AAGGCGCCTTTTTCGTGTCCAAAAAGTTCGCTCTCCAGCAGGTTGGCTGGCAACGCTGCGCAATGAACGGTCACCATCGATTGCTTATTCCGTGGACTTAACTGGTGAATTGCTTTCGCCAGCAACTCCTTGCCCGTTCCACTTTCTCCCAAAATCAATACGTTGGCTCGTGTTGGCGCCACCTGCTGCACCACTTCAAAAATCTCGGTCATCGCGGGTGATCGGCCTATGATATTCTCCAGTCCAAACTTAGTATCCAGTTGCTTCTTTAAGACCTGGTTTTCACTCTCCAGATTTTGCCGCCTCAACGCCCGGTTGATTCGCATCTCCAGTTCATCAATCTGCATCCGACCCTTGGCGATGTAATCGTCTGCCCCTTTCTTCATTGCCTCCACGGCGACCTCTTCCGAACCGTAGGCAGTCATCAGGATGCATACTGGTGGTTTCGGCAGGGACTTTGCACGGGCGATAAGCTTCATCCCGTCCTCATTCGGCAACCGGAGGTCCGTAAGTAAGACTGCGAAGTTTTCTCTTTCCAATAGATCGGTGGCTGTTGCCACATCCTCCGCTATATACACATCGTAATGGTCTTCGAGGGCAGCACGCAGTCCTTCCCGAGTGGGTTTTTCATCATCGACAATAAGCAGTGTCGGTTTATCCATGCAATTGCGCTTCCAGAAGTTTTGGCCTCTTTTCGTGAAGCGGGAACCAAACTTTGAATGTCGTTCCCTGCCCAACATGACTTTCCACTTCGATCCTCCCCCCATGTTCTCTGACGATTCGCTGCACGATCATCAACCCCAGGCCGGAACCTTTCTTTTTGGTAGTAAAAAATGGCTCAAAAATCTGATTGAGCTGCTCGTTGGGGATGCCTCCTCCCGTGTCCTTGACAAGGAGCCACACTCCTTCGCTGCCTTCACCTGTTTCCAGGGTCAACCTGCCGCCTTTCGTCATGGCCTGCATTGCGTTTTTAACCAGGTTCACCAAAGCCTGCTTTACCTGGCCTGGATCGATCGAACAATTCGGGAGCATATGGGCCAAATGTTCACGAATGATCAGTCCTCGATTTTCCAGTTCGGGTCGCAACAAATCGAGAGTCTCGATGACAACGTCATTTAACGAAGTGAGTCGGAATTTCGGTTTGGTAGGTCTAATGGCCTGCAAAAATTGGGTCACAATGTAATCCAGCCGCGTGATTTCTCCTTTGGCCACTTCGAGGTACTGGTCCATTTTATTGGCCATATCCAGGCAGTCTTCCGCAGCATTTTCATTGCTGATTTTCCGCTTGGATGGCTTTTTCGGATCCGTGACAAACTGTCGCAGTTTCTTTAGCTCCCGATTCATCAGCTGTAAATGAATGTGCAAAGCATTCAACGGATTTCCTATTTCATGGGCCACACTGGCTGCCAGCAAGGTAAGTGAATGGATTCTTTCACTCTCGATTGCTTCAAAGGTCTGCTGTCGCGCTTCGGTGGCGTCGTGAAGAATTAAAGCAAGGCCAGAACTGCGGTCGGTCTCGCCGTTTAATGGAGCAGCAAAGAGTCGAATAAAACGGGTGGTCGGATATGAGATTTCGAACTCATGGCGAACCACGGCTGGTTTCCCCGAGGAATCCAATTTCGACAATTCCTCCCAGTTTAATTCCGGCAACACCCTCTTGATATGCTGACCCTCTGCCGTTTCCGAGGGGAGATTGAGCATCCGCGCCACAGCTTGATTGTAATAAATGAGCCTGCCGGTCTCATCTACCACCAAAATGCCGTCATCAATGGTGTTAAACAGCGTTTCCAAAAAGGTGCGTTCGCGCGCCAACCTTTCGACTACAGTTTGCAAACCCTGTGCATCCAGCCGACCTATTCGGCCAAGCACTTTGTCTAAAAAGCTAGATTTTTGAGAAGGCATGGATCGCACCGCTCTTTTATTAAAAGAGTGACATCTTGTCTCATTTTTTACCTTTGAGGATTAAAAGGCAAGGCGTGACTCGTCTAAAAACATCTTGATTCCCGCTTCGGGAAGCTTCAAATGAATGGAGACCCCAATTAATCAGTCCGAAGACTTATATTTATGAAATTAAACTTTGAATTCTGCCGCCGTGCCCTGCTGCTGGCCTGTCTGGTTACAGGCATGAGCTTCACTGCTCGCGCTGAGGACCCGAAAAAAGTGCTCGTAGTCAGCTGCACAGTAGAATTTTTTCACACTTCCACCGTGATTGCCGGCAAAGTACTCACGCAGTTGGGCAATGACAGCAAAGCTTTTGTAGTTGCAGACGTCGTCCACAGTGGCCCCCGTCCAAAAGACAAGGATAAGGAAGCGGCCTGGATGGAAAAAATGAAAGCCGATCTGGCCGATAAAATGTCGGCAACCGCGCTCAAGAATTACGATGCCATCATTTTTGCAAGCACCACCGGCGTCCTTCCTCTGCCCGACAAACAAGCGTTCCTCGACTATATCAAATCAGGTAAGGGATTCGTGGGCATTCACTCGGCAAGCGACACTTTTCACCCAAAAAAAGGCGAACCGCAGCTGGATCCTTACATTGAGATGTTGGGAGGCGAGTTTCTTACCCACGGACGCCAGGTAGGCGTGGAATGCCTCGTTCAGGACATGGACCATCCCGCCACCCAGTTCAGCGGCAACGCCCGGGAAAAAGACCAGTCCTTTTGCCTGGAGCAGGAGGAAATCTACACCTTCAAAAACTATGACCCCACCAAGGTTCATGAGCTGCTGATTCTTGATAAGGATCCCCAGAATAAAATGAAGCCCGGTCATTTTGCTGTTTCCTGGTGCAAGGAATACGGTCAGGGCAAAGTGTTTTACACCTCGCTGGGCCACAATGAATTTGTTTGGGAGAACAAGAAGTATCAACGTCACTTGTTAGGCGGGATCAAATGGGCTTTAGGCCTCGCCCCGGGCGATGCCACCCCTCAGGCCAAATAATTAATCTTCCAGTGCTAAAAAATCTGTTAATTGGAGGCGCACTCGGTTCTCTGCTTATAGCAGGGTGCGCCTCTTCCCCTGAAGCGCATCAGCCCATTGCGGCCAGTGCCAAACAATTGGCGAAAGAAGGGTTTCATCCGCTTTTTAATGGTCGCGACCTGAGCGGTTGGAAACTGCGCCGGGCAGACGGACACCCCAGCTGGACCGTCGCCAATGGTGAATTGATCAACACCGTGAACACTGGGGAGCACGGCACAGACCTCGTTACTGATGCGAACTACTGGAACTTCAACGTTCATTACGAATACAAGATTCCACCAGGGGCCAATAGCGGCTTCTATCTGCGCGGGCGGCACGAAATTCAGATCTTTGACGATTTTAAATCCGGAAAACCTTCCCTCGGCGGCAACGGGGCAATCTATCAGCACACCGCCGTTTCCCAGTTTGCTTCAAAACCCGCCGGTGAGTGGAACACCGTCGATGCCACCATGATTGGCAACAAGATTACGGTTACGCTGAATGGAATTAAAATCCATGACTCGGTAGAGTGTAACCGAGCCACCGGTTCGGAGATCGATGGTAAAGTAACTGAGCCCGGCCCATTTTTCCTGCAGGGAGACCACGGTTCTGTTACATTTAGCAATTTATGGGTCAAAGAGTTGAAATAATAGCCTGTTCAGGTATTAGTTTGTTTTGAGCTTTTTCAGCTAGACATGAACCGCAACCTTAAAACGAACAATAGATTGAGGACAATCTGGCTTTCGTTTTCTCCGTTGTTGGCGGTTTTATTTCTCTTTCTCAATATTGCTGCGGTCAACCCTGCCCTCCACGAAAAATTACACGACGCCGGGGCGAGCAATGATACCTGCGCTGTCTGCGCCCTCAACCATCATCAACTAGTCTCGGTCACAACAGTTGACACCGTTCAAGCAGCTCTCCCTCCCCAATGCCGTGTTTTCGCTTTTGTCTTTGTTTCTTCATTCCAAAGCACTTCCTACAGCTTCGATCATCAGGGTCGCTCTCCTCCTTCCGGCGCTTAGCCCCTCAACTGGTTCGTTAGTCGTTTAATCCCTAATTCGTCCGCAAATATTGATCTCGCTCATAATGCGAGGTTTGGAATGGAGTCAACATGCTTAGAAAATTAACTATTTTTATTATACTCGGTTTAACCGTTCATCTCAATGCCCAGGAAACCGTCAATCTCGAATCTCTAAAAAAACAGCTGCAGGAAATGCAACGTGTTCAGGATGCGCAAAAAGCCCAGATAGACCAACTCACCCAGCAACTGCAAAAGCTTTCTGCCTCACCATCCACCTCAACCCCTGCCCCCGCAAAAACGGCGGAACAGGTGAAACTTGAAAAAGAACTAACCGTGGAGCTGGCCGCCGCCTCTCCGGAGCCCGAAACCAAATCCATTACATCTGATTCATTGAAAGCCAAAGCGTGGTCCCCGTCCGATCCCATACCGGTAATGCGTTCCGGATCGGCATACATGAATATTAGTTTTGACGCGCTCATCGACACCGGATGGTCCACCGCCCCGCAGCCGGATATGCAGCTGCAATTAGGAGATCACGATCCTCAAAAACGCGGCTTCAGCTTGCGCAACGCGGAAATAGCGCTGGATGGCGCTGTTGATCCCTATTTCAAAGGTTTCGCAAACATTGTCCTCAAACTGGATAATGATAATCAAACCACGATTGAATTGGAGGAAGCGTACGTTCAAAGCACCACCCTCCCCCTCGGGCTGCAATTAAAGGCAGGCCAATTCTTCGCCGCCTTTGGTCGCCAAAATGCCCAGCACCCACATCAATGGGCCTTCGTTGACTCACCCATCATCAGCACCCGGGCCTTTGGACCTGATGGTCTTCGAAATGTCGGCACTCAACTCTCCTGGCTTGCTCCTCTCCCTTTCTTTACAGAACTCACCCTTGGAATTCTTGATGGCCAGGGCGGAACCACTCACAGCTTCAGGAACCGCGGCGATGCAGATGTGCTCGGTGTTCAACGGTTTGCTGGACGAACAACCTTCGACCGCCATCTCGAAGGCATTCAAGATCTGATTTTTGTTCCACGGATATCCAGCTCTTTCGATATATCTGACCGGCAAACAATTGTCGTTGGGGTCTCAGGAGCTTTTGGATCGAACGATACCGGGCCTCACTCCCGAACTGAAGTTTACGGGGCCGACCTCTATTACAAGTGGAAGCCCGAAAATGCCATGGAAGGCTTTCCTTTTGTCAGTTGGCAGACCGAAGGCATGTATCGCCGCTTCGGAGCAGGAGAAGATGTGACTGCCGGATTGGGAGCCGAGAACATTCGCGATTACGGGGTTTACAGCCAGATTTTATATGGTTTCAAACCACGATGGGTGTCAGGTCTCCGAGCGGAATATGCATCGGGAAACAAGGCTTCCTTTGATCCCAATGATCCTTTCCGCGGGGAACGCTATCGGGTCTCCCCGGTCCTGACTTTTTTTCCCAGCGAGTTCTCCAAGCTTCGTCTGCAATACAATTATGATCATGGGCAATATTTCGAGGATGCCCATTCCATCTGGCTTCAACTCGAATTCCTCCTTGGCGCCCACGGCGCTCATAAATTCTAACTTTATTTCTATGAAACATACATTATCTCTGTTGCTTCTCCTGGCCACTACGCTGGCAGCTTCCGCCAAACTAAATGTCATTGCCACCACTGCCGACTTCGGTTCCCTCGCCAAAGAAATAGGAGGCGATAAAATCGACCTTACCATTCTGGCCAAGCCAACCGAGGACGCACATTTCGTTGATGCCAAACCGAGTTTCATCGTCAAATTGAGTAAAGCCGACGCGATCGTCGAAGGCGGCGCAGAACTCGAACTGGGGTGGCTGCCCCCATTGATGGATGGCTCCCGAAACTCGAAAATCGAAAACGGAAAACCTGGCCACATAGCTTGCGCCGAAGGGATATCGCTCCTCGAGGTTCCGAGCACGCTGGACCGCTCCAAAGGGGACATTCATGCTGCTGGCAACCCTCATTTCATGACGGATCCAGCCAATGCCCGGATTGTGGCGGCTCACCTCGCCAAAGCCTTCAGCCAATTGGATCCAAAATCTGCCACCACCTTCCAGGCTAACCTGGCTGCATTCCAGACTCATCTCGACGCCAAAATAATCGATTGGAAAAAACAACTTGCCCCCTACAAAGGTCGAACAGTGGTGTCTTACCACAATTCATGGCCTTATTTCGCAAGAGCTTTCGATCTGCGCATGGACCTTTACCTCGAACCAAAACCGGGCATCCCCCCAAGTCCTGCCCATCTCGTGGAGGTCATTACCAAAATGAAAGAGCAAAACGCCAATGTCATCATTGTGGAGCCCTACCTCAACCGAAAAACCGCCGAGAGTATTGCCAACAGAACAGGCGCTGCAGTCCTCGATTTTCCTGGTTTTCCATGGGCGCCAAAAACAGGGGACGGTTCCTACATCGAATGGATGGATTATCTCGTCAACACCCTCGCCAGAGGGTTTGAAATCAAACACTAATAAACACTATTATGGATCCCGGAACTTCCCCCGCTTTCTTTCCAGAATTGGTTGAGATGGTCTCGTTCCTTCGATGGCCGCTAATGGCCTGCCTGCTTCTCCCAGGGTTGCTGGTTTACCTCGGGCTGCATATCATTCGTCGGGAGATAATCTTCGTGGACCTGGCCCTGGCCCAGGTGGCCGCTCTCGGCACTTGCGTCGCCATTCTCATTGGTCATCATGATAAATTCTGGGAGCTTCCAATCCATATCTTTGACAAGGAACCGTTCAAGATCTCATACGCCTACGCGTGGTCAGTAAGTTTTACCATTATTGGCGCCGCCGTTTTCACGTTAACTCGTGGACGCCAAAACAAGAAAGTGCCCCAGGAGGCATTAATAGGAATCATCTACGTGGTTGCCGCCGCTGCAGGAATTCTGCTCCTCAGCGGCAGCCCCAATGGAAAGGAAGAACTTCAGGAAACCCTGGTGGGCGACCTCCTCCACATTTCCAAACCAAGCCAGGTTTTCCGGCCCTTCACCCTATTCGCGGTGATTGCCCTCGTTCATTATATCTTCCGCAAACAATTCCTCGCTCTCAGCTTCGACCATGAAGTCTCACCTAAATCCGGGTTTTCGGTGAAGTGGTGGGATTTCCTCTTTTACTCCCTGTTCGGATTGGCCGTGACCAGCTTCGTGGAAATAGGCGGAGTCCTGCTCGTCTTTTCCTACCTCATCGTCCCCGCTGTCTGCGCCAACTTTCTGGCCAATCGATTGAAGTCCATGCTCCTCATCGGCTGGATCGTCGCCACAGTTTCCAGTGCAGGCGGGCTCTACTCCTCCTACAAATTTGATCTCCCTACCGGGGCGGCCATCGTCTGTGTGTTCGGCGCCATTCTCATTCTTTGCGGAATCATCGCCCGCTTGAAGCGACTTAAATCTTCACCCCTGACGAGTTGATGGTATGAAGTTCAGCATCGCTCTGCAAATTTTGCAGGGCGGTGCCTCGCCTCTTATTCGCAGGGAGTCGTCCTCTTATTTCCTCTGAAAATTCACTGTCCGCACCAAACCGGAATGCGGCTTGCCATCCACTTCTACCCAGCCTCGAATCACCAAATCAGGCCTCACCTGCGAACGTGGCTCAAAATCGAAGTCGCGTCCTTCTGCCCACTCCAGTCTGTTTTCATCCAACCCGCCAAACCACCTCTCGGGATGATCCACAGCAGTGTCTCCCGATGATACGTCCAGCGGCACCCATCCCAATCCTGGAGCAAAAAAATTCGGCCAGCATCGATATCCCGGGTCGTGATCTTTATCCGCATTTTCTGGTTTCAAGCGGCTTCCATACATCAGTCGGCACGGAATTCCACGCGCCCGGCATAAGGCTATGAATAGTGCGTGCTGATCGGTGCAGGTATCCCCTTTCCCCAATAGGCATTCTGTTGCGTCCCCCAACGCCAGCCCTTTCGGGGCTGGTCCCGTCTTCGAGTAGTGATCGCTCTTTGAAATTACGTAGTCAAAAAACTTGCGCGCTATGAACACAGGATTTGTCTCATTCTCCGTCAGCGTGTCCGCAATCTTTTGAATATCGGCCGTTATCTCCATATGCTTTTCATCCCGCTTCAACTCCACCGCATAAGCTCTTCGATGCGCCTCCGTTATCGGACCGGCCTTCGCCGCATCTGCCATTCCTTCAACGGCCCGTCGTAGAACAGTGAATTCAGTGATGATTCGCATAGGCACCTCAGGATTAGCCGCCACTTCTGCGTAAAGCCACGATCTGCCATATTTGGGGTCGCGGGTGATTTTCAACGAGGCGGGAGCCTCCACGACTTTGAAGTCCAAGACCTGTTGCTCCGGCCGATTCTCCGGCATCCAAAACCATCCTTTCACCTGCTTCGCGCCTGATGGCAGGTCCTTGATTGAATAGGACTGGCGCACGATATAAACGGCATCTGCCTTGACCTTAGCGCATCCCATTCCCGTCATCAGCAGAGCAAAAAGAAACACTCGAACATTCCAGCGGCGCCCGGTTTTGAAAGGATTAAAAATTAACATATAAACAATGGGGGTGAGCTAAAATTTCCAGTTAAGATCGACACGAAAACGGTTTCCATCCTGGACGGTGGTAATCGCGTCGACGAGGTAAAGGCGGGCCATGAGGTTCAGGTCTTTTGTGATCGCATAGGCCCCACGAATTTCATGCCCCTTGAAATTGCTCGAATCCGTTTGAGCACCGCTACTAAATCTCACCCAATCATCCTGCGCGTAGGACGCATTTACCGAAAAGGTTTCGATGTGCACATAGTAATATCCCAGAAGCCAATCGTTTCGTTTCTTCAATTGCCCCAGTTGAACTGAAAACACGTATCCCAGCGTTTGATTAGCGTCTACCACTGGAAAAGGCGCCACATCAGCCGCGCTGTAATCCATAAAATTATGAAAAACGTCAGCGCCAAGGCTGAGTGGAATTCCTTTCACCGGAGCACTCCATTGAGCGCTTGCCGTTCCAATCAAATAATCCCGTTCCCCATTTCGATTCAGCAGATAGCGCGCTCCTTTCTCTCCATGCATATAATACAGCCCTGCAGCGGCTGTAACCTGGGAGGGTCCCACTGGATGGTTATATTTCAGCTGACCGGCCAGCATCTGGCCATTGAGATCATATCCACCTGCGGGGAGATAAAATGCGCCGCCAGCCGCAGTTAAGTTTCCATCACCCACGTGCAATGCATAACTCCCGGCTAATCCCGTGGGGGTAGCGTCATCATCCCAAAACATTTCATTTTGATACCAGAATGGAGACGTGTTTCTTCCTCCCCAGGCTGTGAATCCGTCGCGCTTGAACTGGACAAAATAGCGGTCGGGAACCAAATCAAAATCCTCCGCCGTTCCATCGTCGTTCGCGAATGACAAGTGAGAGGACTGTTGTCCTTTGCTGCTCCCCGTTCGAACACGGGCTCCAACCGACCAATCCTCTGAAACTTGAAAGTTAAACCCGAGCCTGGCCCGAATTCTTCCTCGATTTCGATCCGCCCGCGCGACTCCAGCTGCCGTCTGGGAATCATAATCCAGTTCATAGCGAACGCGGAAATCCCCGTAAAAAGTAAAATTAGTATTCTGTTTGGGATGCTCTGACGCCGCAACAGCCAGCACGTTCATTTCTGTCCCCATCAAAAGGGCCGAAATGGGTACCAGCAATAAATTCATCCCCAGGTGTCTGGCAAAAGTCCTATCCCTTTCAACAAGTTTCATGTTGGGGAACTTTGCTACCAGTTAACAGATCGTATGCGCGACAGTTCAGGGGTCAGAACTATCGGGCAAGGGGCGAATGGGACCAAACTCGTGGCTAATGAATCCGGCTACGGGGATTCTTTTTCCATTAAAAAGACCCCTGCACCTGAATTTATTTGGGTTTCACGGCCTCCGTCTGAATTCGTTTAGAAATCGTTCTGTTCGATTTGTCCAGAGTGAAAAATGTCATTTGCTTTCTCCAGCTTTTTTCCACAAAAGTCACCGTATCTCCAGAAACCGATTCCAGCCAGCATTGGTCGGGAATCCCCAGGCAACTTCCGATCGGGTCTTCAGTCTCTATCACAATCTCCTTTCCTGAGCCGAGTTCCACAATATGAATGACATACTGCCCTTCATTTTTGGAGGTCACAAAGACGATGGAATCCCATTCAGGAATCTTTGCGTACTCGTAGGAGTAAAGCGGCTTGTAGGTTCCTTTTCCCTTCACCACCAGCGTTTTAAATGCTGGTGTTTCTCCCGGCGCTGCATCGCTCGAAAAGACTCTCACCCTATCTCCATTAAAACTTCCAGATTCGTGAGTCGAACAGCCACTTAACCCAACCCACAAAACGACCAACACAAGAACCAACCCTTTACTCTCGAGCTTCATGGAGTTCATTCTGCATCAGTCCAACTGGAAAAGAGAGTCTCAATTTACAGGGTCTATCTACGCGGACTCAGTTGTAAGAAAAAATAGGTAAAGACGACGCAAACCACAAAAATCTTAGAAATAATCTCAACCTATCTCCGCCCTCGTTCGTCCAATTGTGGGCGATAGACCTCCAGGGTTTTCCTTTTCCGATCCAATTGCTCGTGGCTTTTGTTCGTGGTCGGCGCCCTCAAATCTTCGATGCGCACTTGTTCCATGGGCCGTCCACGCTTTTCGTTCACCCGCTCTACTTCGATTCCATGGTTCACAATGTGAGGATGTTTTTCCCCTTCCGCTCCTTTTACTACAGTGTAGTGATTAACCACGCGCGTTTCATGGAACACGCGCTCCACTTCGTCCGGGCCCCGAAAGCGAAGCCGCGGTTGATCCCCCATTTCACGCACCAGTGAGAAATTGAAACGGTGCGAATCCAGACCAAAATCAAAATTCACGTCGACATGGCGTCCACCCCAAAGAAATGAACCAGTCGCTACATCAAACCGTGCTCCAGGCGGAAGAGGTGCCCAACCGCAATAATCTCCTCCTTCGCGCCAAACCACCCACGACGGGCCCCACGTCCGGTCTGGCATCCAAATCCACCCGTGGTGCGGATGCAATTGCCACCTTCCATAGTGAAATGCAGCCCAACCCCACGAATAATCGGAGGACCAATACCATCCATTCTCAGTATATACCCAATGACCTTTATCCCAATAAGGGCGCCAGTCCGCTGTATTCTGCGCAACAGTAGGCTGCCAATAATATTGATTGTCCTCAGCGAGTATCCATCGGCCATAAGGACTCAATTCCTGATAAAAGTAAGCCGCGTCGGGGCTCACTTGCAATGGCGGTGGACTTCCTGTTTGCGGCGCAGAGATAATTTGGAAAGGAGACGGGGTGGACGGACCGCCGGGCATTGGAGGAGCCACTGAAGGTTGCAACGGAGGAACCGAAACCTGAGGGGCATTACTCTGACCGCTGGCCAGCATTGCATTCACCAGCACCGAGGAGAAACCCTGGTTCTGCAGTGAAATCATGTCATCGGCAGACAGGTTATAATTCACCGACTTGCTCTGGACAAAGGAAACAATAGTTTGTTCATCGACCCCGGCATTCTTTAGCTTTAACACTTCATTTAATGCCTGTGTATTCGCGCCGTGAGCGAGATAGGAAAACATTCCCATTAGCAGAACAACCCCAATGCTCTTTTTCATAATATTGACTATTTGGACGGAACATCGACTGAAAACCTTTAGCAGGCAAATGAAACCTGAAATAAAATTCGAAGCAAACGATTACAATGAACAATCGGGGCTCCACTCCACCACTTCAGCTCTGAAAACCGTGGAATGTTTTTAGTTAATAATATGTAAAGCTATTTATCGCTATCATTCGTAATCCATCGCTCGAATGAGTTCTGCTTTCCCGCATTGACAACTGTAACCTTGAGAGTTACATATAAAAAGTGCGAACGAGTTGCAGGTTTGCCGTGGCTGTCCACGTGCTGGCGGTTCTCGCCTATAAAGATGGCGAGGCGGTCACTTCCACCCTGCTCGCCTCCAGCGTCAATACAAACGCTGTCGTCATTCGACGGTTACTGCCACTTTTGCAGGCTGCAGGTCTGATCGAAACCACCAAGGGCGCGGGCTCCGGATCTCACCTGCGCAAAAAACCCGAACGGATCAGGCTCGATTCGATTTATCGTGCGGTGGAAACCGATGAGCCGTTCACCGCTCACTCGAAAACCCCCAACCAGGCTTGCCCCGTCGGTTACTGCATACAGTCTGCGCTGGATAAAGTCTTTTCTTCCGCGGAATGTGCCATGCAGGAGGAACTCGCCAAAACAACGCTGGCGGACATTTTAAAAATTGTAAAAGCATCCTGTTCGGGTTCAGACAAGAAGCGAAAATAATTTTTTTACAAATAAATGTAACCTGCTAAGTTACACATCGGAGTAACATATGAGAATACCAAAACCATCTCAAAGCGAGAGACCTAATGAGGGCGTTTCCTTGCTCAGTTCCTTTTCGCCCGAGCCCCCGGATGCATTTGTTCCAGAGGCGCCGGATGACGATCAGTTGCTCGACAGTTATTCCAGAACCATTTCAGGGGTTGTACAAAAGGTTAAAGCTGCAGTCGTCAATATTCGTGTGCAGCATCCTGGTCGCCGGGACCGCGGTGGGCAGGAATCCGGGGGCAGCGGATCAGGTTTTGTCATCACGCCGGACGGTTTCATTTTGACCAATAGTCACGTGGTCCATGAGGCAGATAAAATTGAAGTCACTTTTGCCGATGGCCGAAGCGCTCCAGCAACCCTTGTGGGCGACGATCCAGACAGCGATCTCGCGGTGATGCGTATCCACGCTCCGAATCTTGTCCATGTCCGATTTGCCGATTCACAATTAATTCGAGTCGGCCAGATAGCCATTGCCATAGGAAGCCCTTACGGTTTCCAGCAGACAGTGACGGCGGGTGTAGTCAGTGCCCTGGGCCGGTCCATGCGCGCTCAATCGGGTCGATTGATGGACAACATCATCCAAACCGATGCCGCTCTCAATCCCGGGAACTCGGGTGGGC
This sequence comes from Verrucomicrobiales bacterium, assembly GCA_028293375.1. Lineage (GTDB taxonomy): Bacteria > Verrucomicrobiota > Verrucomicrobiia > Limisphaerales > JAQGOY01 > JAQGOY01. The sequence goes on from JAQGOY010000165.1 coordinate 12,960, forward strand.
CCCTGGTCAACTCCCACGGCGAGGTCATCGGCGTGAACACAGCCACAATAATGCCGGCGCAGGGAATTTGTTTCGCCATTGCCAGCAGGACTGCGGAATTCGCGGCAGCATGGCTGATCAAGGAAGGACGCATTCGCAGAAGCTGGATCGGGATAGCTGGTCAAAACGTCGACATCCATCCACGCGTTGCTCGTTTTCACCACTTGCCCCGTTCGCAGGGAGTGCGGATTGTGAGTATAGAACCAAAAAGTCCCGCTGAGCGGGCGGGTCTTCGTGAAGGCGACATTCTTGTGGCCTTCAAAAATAAATCGGTGACAAGTATTGATCAATTTCAAGGCTGCCAGGTGGCCGCCGAAATTGGTGTCACTTCCCCACTTACCGTTTTGCGACACACGGATAAGCTTGAATTGCAGGTCACTCCCGAGGAGTGGCAGCCAAGCGTGCGCAGAAACTAAATCCACACGAAACTATGGAACTGGAAACTCTGGCCCCACGCGTGTCGCTGTACTCTGCTTCGCAACCCGAAAAGGGAAATCGCAGCCCGGACCATCGCGCTCTTCGAAACGATGAATTTTGGAAATCTTTGCCAGGATATGCTGGTATTAACTCCGATGAGTTTCAAACCCATATATTTCAAACGCGCAATTCCGTAACGAACGTTCGCCAGTTGCGCGACACTCTGAAAGATCGCGTCCCCGAATCGTTCTACGAAGACGTTGTGGAAGGAATCAAACACGCCCCGATGGCTTTGCGTATATCGCCTTACTTGCTGGGTTTGATCGATTGGGACGAACCGTATCTTGATCCAATTCGGACACAATTCCTTCCGGTTGCCTCCCAACAACTGCCCAACCATCCCGAGCTGCGACTCGATTCTCTCCACGAACAAAAAGATTCGCCCGTTCCGGGTTTGATCCATCGTTACCCTGATAAAGCGCTCTTTTTGCCCATCGATTCCTGCCCGGTCTACTGCCGGTTCTGCACTCGTAGTTACGCGATCGGCTCGGACACCGACACGGTCGAAAAGTTAAAACTTTCGGCTCGCGCACAAAGATGGGACAACACCTTCACTTACATTGCATCGCGGCCCGAATTGGAAGACATCGTTATCAGCGGTGGCGACACCTATAACTTAAAGCCAGAGCATATACAAATGATCGGCGAACGCCTTCTGCGCATGCCAAACATTCGCCGAATTCGTTACGCCACCAAGGGCCTCGCGGTTCTCCCACAAAAAATAATAACGGATCATGCATGGTTGGACGCCCTGACCCGGGTTGTGGAGTTGGGACGCCAAATGCATAAAGACGTGGTTGTTCATACCCATTTCAACCATCCCAATGAAATCACCACAGTCACCGAACGAGCGATGGGAAAAATGACGGAGCGCGGCATCACCGTTCGTTGCCAGACAGTACTTCAACGAGGGGTCAACGATAATTCAGAAACCATGCAACTGTTGGTGCGTAGGCTCAGTTACATTAATATTCATCCCTACTATGTTTATTTCCACGACATGGTGCCCGGGGTCGAGGATTTGCGCACTTCACTGGAGGCTGGGCTGAATATCGAGAAACATGTGCGGGGCCATACTGCGGGTTTTAATACTCCCTCGTTTGTGGTCGATACCATGGGAGGCGGCGGAAAACGCGACGCGCATTCTTTTGAACATTATGACCGTGAAACAGGCATCGCGGTCTACACCAGCCCAAGCGTGAAGCCCGGAGTAAAGTTTCTATATTTCGATCCATTAAGCACGTTGGACAAGACACAACAGGTCCGCTGGCAGATACCAGACGAACGACGACTTATGATCGACACCGCCCTCAACTCCACCGGTGGCTGGTAACGCCCAAACATTCAAAAAAATTTCATCCCAGCCATGCGCAAGCCGGGGTGTCCTATCAACAAGCGCAAACGAAAACAGTTACAATATGAGCGATACAAAAAAGATAATAGCACCCGATCTCACACAGCGTCCTCCACGCAGCCCCCGCAGCCGCATCGGAGGATACGCCCTGCTCCCTCGCATGCTCGACAAAGGACGCGCCACGATAAACAGTAAAAACGGCGAATACCATTTCGACTGTCCTCTCGACCAGCACATCCTGAATTTCGCCGGAATTGATGCCAAAGCCTTGCTGGAAGAATTGAAGACTGACAAAGGTGACGGCGAAATCCTGGAATGGATCCAAACAAACTCCAAAACCAAGCGTTCCCCTTGGGAAATCAAGCAATGGAGCGATTACCAGGAAAACCGCGGACCAGATAGCGATGCCGAGACACTGCAATTTTTTGCTGAGTACGTGGCCAAGCTAACAAAAACTCGTGAAGACATCCGAACCTGGGCGGACGTCCTGGAACTCGACGATCACGTAACTTTCGGTGGCAAAGCTTAAAACCCCAGCAGTTTCCCGCGAGTTTGTTTCAATTTTGGCAGGGTGTTGCTTTGTCACGCCCTTGCCGAACTCCCTGAAGCCTAATTCCTGCAACGACTCCGTTTCAGTGCTTCGTTTGAAGCGAATGCTCTATCAGGGAAAATGTGGGGGGAATCAGCCAATGGCTGAGGGTTTACTACGAATGGATGGGAATTCAAAGCAGGCTACTCCTGATTGATGCGCTTGTTCAGAATGGGATGATGGTTACGTTAAGCAGGGGGCACTTTGCCCTTAAACTTTTAGGGAAAGGCTGGTTATGTATAACTACGACGTCGATCGGGTTCGCGCCAACACGCAACCTCATATTAATGAAGCCATCGATCAAAAAATCGAGGAGCAAATCCGCTATTACGCATCCCAGTCCAAAGGTGCCATTACGCTTCGCATCGTGGATTTGGATCGTGAATGGGATATCGAAAGATGGCTGGGAACGAACGCGTCCGGACTTGCGCTCACTGGGCTGGCTCTCGGGTTTCTAGGGAATAAGAAATGGTTTCTTTTGACAGCAGGGGTGATGGGTTTTTTCATGCAGCATTCCATCCAGGGCTGGTGCCCCCCGGTGCCGATCATGCGTCAAATGGGGATTCGCACCCGCAGTGAAATTGATCGCGAAAAATATGCCTTAAAAGCGTTGCGGGGTGATTTTGACAATGTTGCCAACAAACGTAGCGACACGGAAGTGGCCAGGGCGCATGATGTATTAATGGCCGTTACGATGTAACGGTTTTTGTGGCCACCAATTACTCGCTTCTGACTCTATAATGCTTCGGCTAATGACGCCGAAGCGTTAGTTGGTGATTCACCCGGCGAGTTTGGCTGAATTCGAGAGGGGGTAGATCAGTCAGGGTCGGTGACTCGGTTTCATTCAAAATAGACCTGGCCAGCACCTGCAGTTCGGTCCATCGCGGATGCAACATGGCTGGAGACGTCCCAATTTGTCTTAGCAAGCTTCTCCATTCAATAATCAAACGGTCGATGTCGCCTATTCCAGCCAGGTCGGTGGCCAGAGAATATTTCGCCGATGGATTTTTGTGAACCGTTGAGACAATTAGTTCGGCCCCGGCCCCATACCGGGGTGGGACTCCATTTTCCAAGTAACCCGGAATGGATTGTGACCCGTAAAAATGATGACAAGCCTGAGCAAGCCTGCCAGCCCAACGATTCTCTTCACCGCAAAATCGAAACCCCGCGTCCAGATTGGCAATATCGTAGATCAATTCAGAAAGCGGATAAGTGTTTTCTTCAAGGCCGGCGGCAATGGCGAGGCCATCTCCCTGACCAAAGCAACTGACGATTTGACCTCTCAATGTCGGTTCTCCATTCGCGAGGACAAGGCCCATTCGCCGCCAAAGCAAAGCCACCCCGGTTGCGGATGAAAGTAGATTGCATACGGGAACGAGCGAACAAACTGCACAGTCCGTGGGCAGCACATCACGTTCTGTCGGTTTCCAAATGGCAATGCCATGGCGATCCACGGCGACCTTCATTTTTAATTTAGCGAGGCTGACCTGAGCGGTGATACGAAGGTCGACGGTGACAAATCGCAATACTGGCGTATGCATAAGTGCCAATTTTCTTTCCAGTTCCGGAGCGATTCCCTTGTCCCACTGGGCGGCAGTCGCTTTGCGACCATTCCAGCCAACCAACCGCCTCACCCATTTGGCGAGAAAGTAATGCCCATCCGGAAGCTTTTCAGCAACGGTGACGGAACGTCCCCAAATCTCCAGTCCACTGGGATCCTTATCCACAACGATCAAATTCCCCACTCCTGTTTTCTGTAGAGCAATCGGAAAAGTAAGAACTGGTTGCAAAATAGTATGTCCACCAGGCTCAACGGTTATCTTTCTAATTTCCTCGATTGCTTTTTCCTGGTGCGGCGGAGCATTCTCCCATTCCCCGGCGCTGTTCATGATTTGACGAACGCGATGGCGCACGTGCCTGGCGCGCTCGGCATCTGTCATCAATCCGCAAGGCACCACGGGATGAAGCAATGCTTCCTCTACTCCAAGTACGATGGGTTTGATAGTGAATAAACGCTGTTGAACCTTGACTGCTTCAAGAAACGGTTCGCGTCCAAGCTCGGCCGCGCCTTTCATGACCCCCAGCAGTGCTCCCCAATCGACCGTGCCTCCACGGGAAAGAAAAGCGGGCCGCGCATCGATCAGCCGAAGTTGGTTGGCAGTCACAATCACGTAGCCGGTTACATCCAGTCCCCGGCGGCCCGCACGACCGAACATTTGAAGAATCTCGTCGCCACGCAATGGCTGCTCCTGATGGTTGCGACGATAGGAATCTCCTGCCAGGGCCACACTACGGAGCGAAAAATTAATGCCGGCAGCGAGCCCCATCGTCGCGACAACCACGCGCAATTGCCCGGCTTTGGCAAGTGGCTCCACCACGCCGGCACGAGCAACGTAGCTCAAGCCGCTGTGATGATATGCGATCCTGCTTTTTAACATTTTTCCAAGATGATCTCCGACGACCAGTTTTTGTTCGTGGGTAAGAGTAAGCGGGTTGGGATTGGGCATGAACCGCGTCAACTCGGCAGCAAGGGCCTCGGCAGCCTGTCGACGGGGGGAAAAGATAAGCACAGGCCCGAGATCTTCGGCAAGGGCTTTGGCGACCAGTCTCGGCCAGTATCCCTTTATTTCGGCGGGCACATGAAAACTGAGGTTCGTGGCATAGACTTCGTCCAACGGAACAGGACGATGCTCGTGCTTGATGAGAACTGCTTTTCGGCCAAGCCGTTCAAGCCAATCAACGACATGGTGAGGATTGGCTACACTGCCGCTGAGCAGGAGCAATTGGGTATGAGCAGGCGCAAGAGCAATGGCGAGTTCGTAATTTAACCCCCGGTCTGCATCACCAATCATCTGATACTCATCCACCACCAGGAGCACGGGACCATCGCCCCGGATGAGCCGCCGCTTCTGCGTTTCCAGCGTTGCCACAATGACTGGCGCATCGAGATTTTCGGCAAGATCGCCAGTGGCAATGCCGACATCCCAGCCGCGAGCGCGCCACTCTGCCATTTTATCGTTGGCCAAAGCCCGGGTGGGCACGGTGTATATGGCCTGTCCGCGATTTTTACCTCCGTTGGACCAAAGCTCAAAAATAAGTGTTTTGCCTGCCCCGGTCGGAGCCTGAACAACCACATCCTTTCCGGCACGGAGGGCCCCAACAGCCTCTTGCTGCCAAAGGTCAGGAACCGCGATATGGTTAAGCGCAGAAAGATTTTGCAGTTGGTCGGCGATGGTTGCCACGGCAGCAAGATAAACGAATGTCCCGTTTGGGAAACCAGGAAAGCGTTAGGGAAGCAAATTCCTGAGGGCCAGCCTAGTCAGGCCCCTTATTTCGCGACTGCGTAAGCCCAGTCATCGTTGAGCCCTATGAGGGGCAGAATAACGTTTATACCACTGGCGCTGGCAGCGGCATTCATGATGTATCAATATTTCGGGGCGACAAAGTCCACCAACCCGGAAACCGGCCACGTGGCGAAAGTGGGGTTATCACCGGAACAGGAGCAGACACTGGGTTTGCAAAGTTACCAGGAGGTTCTGTCGCAATCGGAGACCGTTCAAAACGGTCCGGAATTCGACCAGGTGATGCGAGTGGTGAAGCGTTTAATCCCAGCCACCCGCGAAGGCGGAAAAAATTTTGACTGGAAGGTCAGCGTGGTAAAAAGCCCGCAACAAAATGCTTTTTGTTTGCCCGGAGGAAAAATCGTCGTCTACACGGGAATTCTTCCAATAACCAGGACGGACTCCGGTTTAGCGACCGTTTTGGGTCATGAAATGGCCCACGCCACCTCTCATCATGGCGGACAAAGATTACTGCGTTCGGAAATGGTTCAAACCGCGATGATGGGAACAGCAGCCTCACTTTCTTTAAGCGACACCGACCCGAGAAAGAGGCAAGCCATCATGGGTGCGCTTGGAGCCGGCGCACAATTTGGCATCATTTTGCCTTTCAGTAGAGAACACGAATCCGAAGCGGACGAGATCGGAATTCTCTATATGGCTCGAGCGGGTTATGACCCTCGCGAAAGCATTCAGTTTTGGGAGAGAATGGAAAAAGTCGGGGGTTCGCAGCCACCGGAATTCATGTCCACCCACCCATCCCACGGGACTCGCATTCAACAACTTCAGGAATTCATGCCCAAAGCCCTGGCTGAATACAATGCGGTCAGCGACAAGGCAAGTAACAGCAGTTACTGAGGGCCAATGGGTGAGAGAGGTCTTATGCTGTTTTTTCAGCCACCAAAGTAAGCCGGTGCCACCACCAGATTGTTTTTCCAGCTTCCAGAGCCAGCCCAAACGCTTCTGCGGCCTGACTGGGAACCGTCGACACAAGCTCTTTGACTTTTGCACGGTTCTCCAGGGAAGTATCAGCGGTTTCAAAGTACCACTCCAGGTCTGGTTGCTTGAAAGGGTTGGTTTCACACTTTAGAACTTTTAGCCCGGCCGCTTCGCACCATGCAGCCCATTCGGAAGGACGCCGGAATCGATTGTGGCTCGGGTCGCGCAGTTTCTCGACCTGGTGAATCCATTCTTCAGCGATAGGAATTTTGTCTTTTACCGTGCCATCAATAATAAGCAAATGACCGCCGGGTTTTAGTATACGCCCAGATTCAAAAACAAATTTTTGGGGTGAACTGAAATGGTGGCCCGCGACCCTGCAGGTAACCCAATCAAAGGAATCACTTGGGTAGGGTAATTCTTCGGCAGAATGTTGGCGTGTTTTGACTTTCAGTCCCTGCTCTGCAGCCAAACTTGAGGCCTTTTCGAGCATGGAACTCGAAATGTCCGCAAGGGTAACATCTAATCCCTGCCTGGCAAAAAAAATTCCGGTGTGGCCGCCTCCCGTAGCGACATCCAACGCAGAGTCCCCTTTCCGAATTGGGATGCCCTCAACTCCCTTTTCAACATCCTGAATATTTTCAAGGATATGGCCACGCCCATACTTGTGACTTTGGCGGGAAAATTGTTGCTCGGCCGCTTCCTGAACCGAATTCAGTTCCATGACGAGAATTTGGCTTGAACCGTTACAGATGGAAAGACGTTTCGTGACGAATTGATAATGGCCTTCCCAGGCGAAAGGTTGATTATTTTAGCATAAGATCAATACTTTAAAGTGTGCAAGACACTCTGAATCAAGCACTTCCACCTAGCCGACGAGCAATCCCCACTTAACCTCACGGTAAATCATAATTCTCTTTAACTTCCGTTCCATTTCACTTAAAATAAAGTGCATCCAGGAGAACCACAACGGGGCGGTTTGTGTTTTTTATAATTCCGCATGGAATGCGTCTCATAGTTCTCCGTGTAAGAAGCAACTGCCGATGGGCTTTTGGGAATAAAAGGGTACTGGGGAATAAAAATGAGTAAGTCCAAACAGGAAGCCGTGCTGGCATGCCTCGACCATCTCTTTCCTCCACCGGTGAAGCCCGGCTATGCTCCCGCCTCAAAACAGAACATCGCATTTACCCTGGTCGAACTTCTCGTTGTCATCGCCATCATTGGCATCCTTGCCGCGCTGATCCTGCCCGCACTGGGAAGGGCGAAGCTTAAAGCTCAGATCATGAGGGCAAAAACGGAAATGCAAGAATTGGAGGGTGCTCTTATCGGTTTCCAGGCGGAATACGGTACCCTACCATTCCCTGATCTTCGCACTCCATTCACCGGGCTTGATAGGCCCATTGAAGATTATACCTATGGTACTCGGGGAACGAACGGGGCCACGCTTGCCAACGCTTTGGACGCCGTGCCAGCGAATGCAAATGACAATGGCTTGGGATCCGGCCTTTACCACAACAATTCTGAATTGATGTACATCCTTATGGCTGTGAATGGAGGTTGGAACATCAATAATCAACGTAATCCACGTTCCATCCCATTCTTCAAGCCGAAGCGGGCGCTGGTAAAAGGGGCTCCGGGCCTGGGGCCGGATTTCGTCTATCGCGATCCGTGGGGCTCTCCTTACATTATCAGCCTGGACTACAACGGGGACGGCATGGTAATCGACGTTTTTTACTCGAGCCATATCCTTAACAGCGACTCGGCCCGACCCAATCCAGGTGGAATGATCCTTTTCAGTTCCCGTCCTATTGTCTGGGCTCGTCCCGGCCCGGTCATGATCTGGTCACTCGGCCCGGATCGAAAGGCGGACAACAAGGAAGGGGGATTGCGCAAAACCGATGATAATAAAGATAATGTGCTGAGCTGGCGCTGAGAGATCGCTCGTCAGGCGTGTGAAAGCCAAACTTCCTTCGGAGCAACAATAAGCAGTCCAAACCGGTGATGAACGCCAGGTCCAAATCTGTTAGTCACATTTCCGAAGCGGTGAATGCTTTTACCATGATCGAAATGCTGGGGGTGATGGCAATCATAGCCATCGTCATTGCCCTTAGCGTTCCCGCGATGATTGGGATAGGTACCGCTCAGGGACTGACAATCGGCAGTCGACAACTCCTCGACGACATGAACCTCGCGCGACAAACGGCCATAAATAACCGGGCCTCGGTTTATGTTCTTTTTGTTCCTCCTCACTTACTGACAAACACGCAAACTTTCAAAGGTCAGGCATATCGTCAATATGGATTTTACTCCGATAGGAAAGTGGGTGACCAGCCGGGAGTTTCGCATCCGGCACTATTGAGTAAATGGAAAGTCCTTCCTGACAAAACTTTGATTACCCCTCAAAAATTTGGCATAGAAATAGGTACTTACAGCACCAACATCGCGTTGCGTGCCTTTCACCAAAAAGCTTTCAGCTTTCCGAAGGAGCTGATTCCGGGGCAAAAGGTCGATACGGAAGTGGTATTTCAGTATTTGGAATTCAGCCCGACCGGGCAACTGATTTCGGAACGCGGTCAGGATGCAGTCATCCCCCTGACTATGGGGAGGGTATTTGATGACACTTTTCCGGACGGCAGGATACGCCAGCCAGATGTCGTGGCGTTTACGTCCGTCGGCAACACGACCAACAATCCAACGCACATTCGTATCGACGCATTGACAGGAAAAGCTCGAATAGAAAGGCTCAACCCGGAATAACCATGGCCATGCCATTGTTTGCCAGGAGGCAATTTAGGCCTCAGACTCTAAGTTTGACTTGAACTGAGGCCAAAATTAGATTGAACGGAATGCTGGCAGCCAGAACCAATGACCTGAAAATCGAATCCCCGATGGTTTCTGACGCGGCAACGCAGGTAAGCTGGCAACAAATATTCGATCCGGCAGAACAATTCCTCAATGAAGTCGCGGCTTCTCTCCTGGAACAGGTAAACAATTTCGAGCCGGAAATCAGTTCCTATGCCCGATACGCCCTGGCTTCCCAGGGGAAACAACTTCGACCCATCCTGGTTTATTATAGTGCCGAGGCGACTGGGGGCTATGGCCGGCAACACGTAACTATTGCCACGATCATCGAAATGATCCATCTCGCCACGCTGGTGCATGACGATATCCTGGATCAGGCCAAAATCAGGAGAGGACGTCCTACATTGGCCGCGAACTGGGGAAATGAGATTTCAGTATTGCTCGGAGATTGCCTCTTCGCCCAGGCATTGAAACTGGCAGCCAGCTTTAAAACCACCGGGGTTTGTCGCGCGGTGTCGGAGTCTACAAATATCGTTTGCTCAGGGGAAATCCTGCAAACGCTCAGGAGAAGGAACTTCCAAACCAGCAGGTCGGAGTATTTTCGGATCCTGTCCATGAAGACAGCGGAGTTATTTGCTCTCGCCTGCCGTCTAGGGGGGATGCAGGAAAACGAAGTTTCTTCACCTTATACCGAGGCGCTTGTGAGATATGGGACCGCCATGGGAACGGGGTACCAGGTTTACGATGACTGCGTGGATTTATTTGGGACGGAAACCTCAACTGGCAAGTCCCTGGGAACAGATATGGCGAACGGGAAAGTCACCCTGCCGCTCCTAATCACTTTTGAGCAATCTTCCATTGAACAAAGAGACAAGCTCACTGGTCTCATACAGGATTGGAAACCACAATACCTAGCCTCTTTGTTGACCCTCCTGGAGCAGCAGAATGCCTTGGAGCAATCGCGCGACTGCATTTCACAACTGTTGGACCAAGCCCTGGCACCGCTGGTAGTGGTCCCCGAGACGTCCGGGAAAAAGGGACTGGTCGACCTGGTGGGGTTTCTGCGCGCCCAGGTGCAGACACTGAGACCCTTGACGAAATGATCTCGCCTGTGGCCATCGAGAGCCAGCCGGTGAAACCCGAGAAAGCTTCTTCTGCCTATCCGGACGACGCTGCCTACGTCCGCAAAGCCCAAAACGAAGACCTGGGGGCTTACGATGAATTGATTCGCCGCTACCAGGAAAGAGTCTACGCGACGGTTTACAACATGACCTCAAATCATGAGGATGCCCGGGA
>JAQGOY010000254.1 GCA_028293375.1 Verrucomicrobiales bacterium
CTCGGATGAGGTCGAGGCTTTGCCCCAGCCAGGTATGGCCTGGCGCCCTCCTGGCTGGGGCAAAACGAAGAACTCGCCGAGGATCGCGGTTTTGAGCGCACGTCGCCAATGAAATGGAAAGGCGAGAAACCACAAAGATCTTAAAAATAATCTCACTTACCTTTACTCACACCTCTTTTCCGCGCCACCCCTGTTTTCGTTCTCTCTTGCATCCGCATTCAACGCTTTGGCCACCCTGTACATCATGTATCCCACACCGCTAAGAACCAAAACCGCAAACGCCAGGCCCTTGCTAATATCCAGCATCTTTTCCCGCGGCAGGAACCGAAGCGGATATATAAACGTTACCACCCCCACCGCGATCAATACCCTGACCGCCACCATCATTTTCTTCGATGATGAGCTGCTCCCGCGCAGCAGAAACCTCCACAAGTAGAGTGTCGCACCTGTCCCCAGCACAAAAGTCAGTGCTGTCATCGCGGAAAAATGAAGGCTTAAAGCATGCGAATCAATCCGGAGCGCTTGCAGCGTCGCGAATAAAGCGCCAAAAGCCACCGCCGTCCCCCATCTCACGATAATGAAAAGGTCTTTTGTGTTTCGATCGATGTTGGACGCTTTCATAAATGAGAAACTGCTTCAACTAGCCTCGCACTGATATCCGGATTCTGCAATCCGCACCCCTACGGGCCCATGGGGAGTTGCCCTGTTTTCTTTTAAAACGACTTGGTTAACATTCTTTTGCCTTTTTCGAAGGATTGAGAATCGTTCCTGAGCATGGAAGCTGCTTGGTGGGCTTTGTAATCTTTTATACTTATGGCAGAATTCAGGCGTCCAAAAACGGTGTTGATCGTAGATGATCAATCCGCCATCCGGGAACTAATAGGCATTTTCCTGGAAAGGGGCGGCTATTCAGTCCTGGAAGCTGGAAGCAAATCCGAAGCGCTTCAGCTTTGGTCCCAGAAAAAGGATGAAATCCTCGCTGTGGTTTCTGATAAAATCCTCTCCGCCAACGATTCTGGTAAGGAAATGCTTTCTGAAATGGTCAAAGAAAAGGCCTCACTCGCCACCATCCTCATTTCTGGCGACCCCATCGATTCCCTTTCTGGAAGTAATATCACCGAAGGTGTCGATTATTTTGTGAAACCTTTCAATCCCGCGGATCTCACCCAGGCCGTCGATCTGCTCCTCGGAAATGATCAGGCCCTTTCCAACTGATTGTCAGGCCCCGCCTTTAATTTTCTCCAGCTCTTCCCACCTTGCGTATAACCGGTCCTTGTTTTTCTTGGCCGCCTCCAGCGCTTCTGCGATCTCTACCCTTTTCTTGTGATCTTTAAAAAGTTCAGGCGATTGAATGCTTGCCTCCAGTTTGGCAACCAGGTTTTCCGCGTTCTCCACGCTCGCTTCCATTTTTTCCAGCTCCTGCGCCTCTTTCCATTTTAATTTTCTCCCGCCGGTTGTCGCTTCCGCACTCGTGCCTCCTGCTGTTTTCGAAATTTGCGGTTTCCGCGTAACTTCCATAACCGGTTCCACCCGGTTCTTCTTCTCGATGTAATAATCTTAATTCCCGGAGCTATAAGTGACGTTACCCTCGCCTTCGAAAGCCAGTATCCCGTTGCAAACTCGATTCAAAAAATACCGGTCGTGGCTCACCACCAGGAGCGATCCTTCAAACGCGTCCAACGCCTGCTCGAGTATCCGCAATGTCGGAAGATCCAGGTCGTTCGTCGGTTCATCCAGTATCAGGAAATTTCCTCCGCTTTTTAAAATGCGCGCCAGCAGCAGTCGGCTCTTTTCACCTCCAGACAGGTATTTCACCTGCGTATTGATCCGCTCGTCCGTAAACAAAAAACGCTTCAGATAGGAACGAATGGAAATCTTCTCTTCTCCCAGGTTCACCACTTCGCTCCCCTGGCTCAATTCATCGAAAACGGTTTTGCTCTCGTCCAGGAAGAGGCGGCTCTGATCCACGTAATTGAACTTCACCAGCTCACCCGTCCTCACTGTTCCTTCAGTCGGCTTGATTTCTCCAATAATGATTTTTAACAGGGAACTCTTTCCCAAACCATTTTTGCCCGCGATTCCTATCTTTGTCCCTGGCTCGCACTTCAATGTCAGATTCCGTAACAACCATCTTCCTCCCAGTTCCAGTCCCACATCTTCCAGGTCCACCCCACGGTTTCCCATTTGGCCCGCCCTGGGAATAACCAGGTCCACGTCCATATCCTCTTCCGGTCCTGATTGGCCCGCCACTTCGAAATATCGGTCCAGCCGGCTCTTGGATTTCGTCGTTCTTGCCTTCGGTCCCCGACGTACCCATTCCAGTTCTTTACGCAGGAATCCTTGCCGCGACTGCTCATTCTTTGCTGCTGTCGCATTTCGTTCCGCTTTTTCCAAAAGGTAATCCGTGTAGTTTCCCTGGTAGGTATACGTTTTGCCTCCGGACACTTCCACGATTCTTGACGTGATCCGATCCAGGAAATAGCGGTCATGAGTCACCGTCAAAAATGCCCCGTTAAAGCCAAGCAGGAAGTCCGTCACCCACTCGATCGCTTCAGGATCAAGGTGGTTCGTCGGCTCGTCCAGCAGCAGAAGGTCAGGCCGGCTCACCAGCACCTTTGCCATTGCCACCCGCCGCTTTTCTCCGCCGGATAAATTGTCAATCTTTCGATCCCCGTCTGGAACATTAAGATGGGACATCGCCGCTTTGACCCGGCTATCCACCGTCCACCCTTCCAGGGTATTGATCCGGTGTTCGAGGTCGTGTGCTCTGGAAGCATCGCCCGGAAGGCCTTCAAATTGTGAAATCAGGCCAAGCACAAAGGAAGCACCCTCCATGATATTCTCAACCACCGTTTTCTCTTCGTTGAGCGTGAAATCCTGGGATAAATACCCCACCACCAAATCCCGCCGTTTGATCACTTCCCCGGAATCCGGGGACAATGTTCCTGCCAGAATTTTGAGAAAACTCGATTTGCCGGAACCATTCCGCCCCACCATTCCCACGTGGTCACCTTCATGAATCGCCATGCCCGCCCCCTCCAGGATCGTTTGATGACCATACTTCAGAACAATATCGCTCGCAGAAAGAATAGATTGTGGTTCGCCATCAGCCATGAACTTTCAGTATGCGCCGGTTAACAACTCACCGTCAAGACATCGGGCAACACAACCGGTTGTCGAGGCGCTATTAAAAGTGGCTGAGCTTTTTCAGAAAGCAAATTTTCGAATGACTCCGAAAGGCAATATGAGGGCAAAGAATCGGCTTCGACTAAAGCGAGACATGGCTTGTTCTCCATCGAACTCATTGAATCACTTATTTATTTAGCTCGGCAGAGGAAAAAGATCATCCCGCTCCCTTGGACTTGGAGGTTGTAAATCTTCATGTTGCAAAATAGCTCGCCGCGCAACAGATGCTCCACACGAAACCAAAAATTGGTAACCATCGGAGAGACTCGTGGCGAACCATCCCCATGATGCTGAAAACGACTCCAGAGATGGGACAAAGAAAAGACAGAGTAAGAATTACTAGTCCCAGCCGCGATACCCCATGCGTGTCGGCAGGTTCATGGCTAAGAGTAATGCTGGCGAACGAAAGCAGGAAACCCACAACCGGCATCACCACCGACAAACTGCCGCAAATTGGCTTCTTAGTTTCCATGACATGCGAGTCGGCCTAACGTCGAAAAAAAGTGACCACCGCAAATACGCGACGTGAAAGCGACAGAGGAAATGCAATCGCCAACAGGTGTCGGGTCAACAGACTTGCCGCGGACTTTCATCGTAATCTGTAAGTGATACGAGAGTGCGCTGGATTGCAACTGACGTCAATACGGAGGGTCGGCTCGTTCGTCTTTGTGTTAACCGACATGGAGTTGACACATCTTACCATTGAAGAACCGTCGAATGGGCTGGCGACCCGTCGTGAAAGTCGATTATCCTCTCGCCCATGATCCCGTGCCGCCGAGCATACTTTTCCCATCCATTCGCGGCGACTCTCGCAATGATGGTAATTTCTTCTTCGGCATTCGCCGGCAACTGGCCTGCGTGGCGTGGGCCCACTGGCGATGGAATCACACTGGAAACAAATCTACCCATCCACTGGAGTGCCACGCAAAATGTCCGTTGGAAAACTGCCCTTCCTGCGCGTGGGAACTCCACTCCTGTCGTCTGGGGCGAACGGGTATTTGTCACGCAAGCGGTGGGGGATAAACGCACCCTGATTTGCTTCAATCGCAAAGATGGAAAATTACTCTGGCAGCAGGGTGTCACCTCCAAAGAGAAGGAACTCACCCATGCCACCAATCCTTATTGTTCGGCATCTCCTGTTACCGATGGCGAGCGTGTCATTGTCTCTTTCGCTTCAGACGGACTTTATTGTTATGATTTCAGCGGCAGGGAAATGTGGAGCCGGACCGACCTGGGACCGCAATCGCATATTTGGGGCGGCGCGGTCTCGCCCATGATTTATCAGGAAACATGCGTGCTGAACTTTTGGCCCGGTGCCAATACTTATTTATTGGCGGTCAACAAGCGAACTGGAGCCACTCTCTGGAAGAACATCGAAGAGACCGGTTTTGGGATGAACGATTGAAGGGAACTTCCGCCACCGGTCAAAATTGGTCCTCCATCATGCTTTCCGGTGATAATTGGTATACCATCACGCAGGGAGGCGACTGCTTTATTTTCAAAGCCAATCCAAAATTTCAATTTGTCTCGCTAAATCCGCTGGGCGAGCGGAGCAACTCATCCATCGTTCCTTCTAAAGGAGATCTCTTCATTCGAACCCACAAGTCCTTGTGGTGCATCGCCAAAGTGGAGGAGTGACATGGCCGGAAAATCAACGAACTAGCGGTCTCGACACTGGTAGGCCCTGGAATCAGTCATTCGTCCCCAGCGAGCGGTTTTGGTCGAAATATTGCCTGGTGCTGAAGTTGTTGTGCTTCTCATTCTTCGCCAAGCCTGATCCCCGGCTCTGAATACTTCCGCACGTGTCACGTCAATGATTTACTACCGGCACATGAGGAAGAATAATACACTAGGAATTGCGCTCGTGCTCGGTTCCGGGCTGATCCTGCTGCTGGCCCTGTCACCTCGCAAAACTATCCCTGCCGAATCTCCTCCGCCCATCCCCACCATTGTCGCCCCGCAGGATTCTTCAATGGCTTCCCGCCTGAGTGAACTTAGAAGACGCACCGCTACCCCTGGAAATCCTCTTGACGAAATCAAACGGCGGTTGCTGGATCGGCAAACCAAACGAGCCGAATTGTCGGAATTGATGGATTCCATCCCCGGCGCCGATCTTCCTGAAATGGCTCAATTTGCTTATGACATACTCAAGACTCGAAAAGTCTCCGCGGCTAATTACATTTTCAGTGGGATTATGCTTCGTTGGAACAAGATCGATTCTAATACGGTCAAGGATTGGGCTCCAGAACACATCCGAGACGACGAGGCCTGGAATGTCGCGAGTATTCTTGCCGGTGATTGGTCGATGACCGATCGCGCCGAGGCTTTTCAATTGGCAGCTAAATTTCGGAGTTCGGGCCTTCGACAAGGCGCAGTCGCGGGCATTCTGTCACGATGGGCGGTTACGGATCCCCAGGCCGCAGTTCAGTACGCCATGTCGAAGCCCGAAGGAACTGACCGTGTCAATTTGTTGGGCACCATCGGTCTGGTCTGGGGAAAGAGCAATTATCCAGCTGCGAGCGCTTTCGTGAAGAGCCTGCCCGAAGGAGCAGAGCGAGCTCACTTCCAGCACTGCATTGACTATGGCCACTGAACGGAAAGCGAGAACCTTATAAAAAAACTCGTCGTCGAGATCACTTCGCGCTCCTGAGTAGTTCGTAACAAATAATTAAAATTTTACTCGAAATTTCTGACAGGCATTGCGCCTGGGCTCGTTCACTTTTTGGAGATACCGACACTTGAACGCCATTGATCATGAGCCTCCCGCTGTTCTTGAAGCGTGAAGGGATCTGCGTCCGTTCCTGATTCGAATGTGACAACTATGTCGTCTTGCGCAGGTTCCTTGCCCATATAACGGCGGTAAGCTCTTCCCACTCGGCCC
>JAQGOY010000275.1 GCA_028293375.1 Verrucomicrobiales bacterium
GCCCACGAGGATGCGGAAAGTTTCCTGCTGGAATTTTGTGAGGTGTCGACAGTGCTCTTCATGCCGGTTTGATGAATGGAGCTGGCATCGTCCCTGAGGCGTTCGCCAGCCTGGATGCTATCATTGCCGATATCTGCGAGGGCGATGGAGCTGGCCATCATCTTTTTCATGGTGTCCCGGTAAAGGTGGGCATGCACTTTGGTATTGTTCAGCCGGGAAATATCGTCGGGGAGATGAAGCCGGGTAAGCAAAAGATCAAACTTCGAGTCCATTTCTTCAAAATTTTTCAAACCGTCCTCCATGATGGAGGGGTCGCGCAATGCCTGGGACTTAAACGCAGCAAGGCGGGCGATGCTGGCGAGACGGCTCACGTCGGTGGCGAGGACAAGGTTTTCGCGTCTTTCCTGTAATTTAGCGGCCTCGACTCCTGACTGGATTTCTTTTTGGAAATTGATGTTTTGCGAGGTTATCAATCCCTCGATATTGGAGGAGAACTCTGCGGCGGCCTTGTTAAGCTCGTTTCGGCCATCAGAAATCTGCTTGTTCATCAATTCAGTTTGGGCGACCAGGTCTTCGAAACGTTTTAATTGGGGTGCAAACTCCTTCAGTTGCTCTTTTAATTTCACGAGGTCGGGATACTCGTCAGCCAGTTTCTGGGCTGAAACCTGATTGAGATGCACCTTGTCCAGAATTTTATGAGCCTCGTTGAGGTAAGAATTCTCGCCCGTAAAGCCGTAACTAAGAATGGCGAGCTGGGCCGAAGACATCGAAGATTCCAGGATCCCGGCCACAGCGGATTCAGGAACAAATTCGGAAGCCAGGCGGTTAGCGATGGATTCCGCAGATTTCATGTTGTAAATGGCAATACCGCCCAACAAACAGGAAATGGCGATAAGGCAACCGAAACCAAGCGCGATCTTTTTTCCCAGGCTCATGATCTTCATAAATGTGAAATCAAAAACAATACATAGGGTTGCCGATGGGTGGTGGCCAGATTCATAGTTTCGCTCGTTTCAAAACAGGTTGACTGAAGCCCCTTCTTACTTTGCTCAGGGAGGAAACTACAGTCACAGGCGTTATCGGCTTTTCCAGGAAAGTCTTTACGACGAAGTTCTGTTACCTTGGAAGCTGAGGAGCGCCCATTCTACTCGCGGGGTCACGAATTTCCGCCGTCGGCAACGAGGCGACCTGTGGTTTGCGTGGAGATTGGTCTTTCATTTTGAAAGGATGTGAAGCAAAAGGGTTTCATTATGGCAACAATCGCAGTGCTTGGAACGATGGACACCAAAGGAGAAGAACACGGATTTCTTGCGGAACTGATTCGCAGGCGGGGGCATGAGACCTTGATCATCAATGTGGGTTCGCTGGGTGAATCATCGATAACGGCCGCAGTAGGCCCGAAGGAAATAGCTCTGGCGGCTGGAGTGGATTTTGCGTTGTTGCAGGCGAAACGAGATCGGGGGGAATCGGTAGCGGTGATGTCGCAGGGAGCGCCAGTGGTGGTGAGCCGGTTACAACAAGAAGGAAAAATACAAGGGATCATATCTTTGGGCGGAGGAGGTGGAACGGCGATCAGCACAGCGGCGATGAGGGCGCTGCCGCTCGGTTTCCCGAAGGTGATGGTGTCCACTCTAGCCAGCGGGAACACTTCTCAGTATGTGGGAGTGAAAGACATTGTGATGATGCCGAGCGTGGTGGATGTGGCAGGGTTGAACCGTATTTCGCGACAAATCATAAGCCGCGCGGCGGGGGCGATTTGCGGGATGGTGGAAGCCGAATTGCCGGCGAGCACTGACAAGCCGGTGATCGTGGCGAGCCAATTCGGGAATACGACGGCGTGCCTGGATCACTGCCGAAAAGCATTGGAGAAACAGGGATACGAGGTGATGGTATTTGCTGCGGTAGGAATGGGCGGCAGAACGATGGAGTCGCTGGTGGAGTCGGGAATGGTTTCCGGGGTATTGGATGTGACGACGACGGAGTGGGCGGATGAACTGGTGGGAGGAGTATTGACTGCGGGGCCGAACCGACTTGAGGCGGCGGCACTGGCAGGCACTCCTGCTGTGGTGGCGCCAGGCTGCCTGGACATGGTGAACTTTGGCCCGCGAGAAACCGTTCCTGCCAAATTTGCCAACCGGTTATTCTACCAGCACAACCCTCAAGTCACCTTGATGCGGACCACGGAAAAAGAGTGCCAGGAGCTGGGAAAAATCATCGCAGCCAAACTAAATGCATCGAAAGGACCGGTCTCGTTTCTAATCCCGCTGCAGGGAATAAGTGTCATTAGCGCACCAGGCCAGGTGTTTCATGACCCCAAAGCGGACGAGGCGCTTTTTCGGACCATCAAGTCAGCCCTGCGCAAGGACATTCCGGTCATTGAAATCGATGCGAACATTAATTCGCCGCAATTCGCGGACGCGTGCGTGTCGGAACTTCTGCGGAACATGGCGAAAAAGCGCTCGAAAATATAAAGTTTTCCCAGAGAACTCCATGGTTGATTCCCAAGGAAGGTTTCCTTAGGTTGAGGTCTGTTTTGACATGAAAATCTATATCGATGGCAATTATTACGACGAGGCGAGCGCCAAAATCTCGGTGTTCGACCACGGTCTGCTTTACGGCGATGGAATTTTTGAAGGTATCCGCATTTATAATGGCCGCGTATTCAAGTTGAAGGAACATATCGACCGATTGTTTTACTCCGCGAAAGCGATTTTGCTGACGATCCCGATGGGCCATGCGGAATTAATGAAAACGGTGGTGGATACATGCCGTGAAAATAAATTGCAGGAAGGGTACATTCGACTGGTGGTAACGCGCGGGGTTGGCGGGCTGGGATTGAATCCCAATAAGTGCAAAAAACCATCGATTATCGTGATTGCAGACAAGATCCAGCTCTACCCGGTCGAACATTACGAGCGTGGGCTCGACATCATTACCGTGCCGACTGTTCGCAACCTGCACAGCGCGCTCAACCCGGCCATCAAGTCATTGAACTATTTGAACAACATCCTGGCCAAGATCGAAGCCAACAACGGGGGATGCGAAGAGGCGGTGATGCTGAACTCTGAAGGCTATGTCTCGGAATGCACGGGAGATAACATTTTTATTCTGAAGGGTGGGAAGATGTTCACACCGCCGCTGGCGGCAGGGGCGCTTTACGGAATTACGCGAGGAGTGGTGATCGAACTGGCGGAGGCGGAAGGAATTAAAGTGACTGAGCCAAACCTGACGCGCTATGACCTTTTCAACGCAGATGAGTGTTTCCTCACGGGAACAGGTGCAGAATTAATCCCGGTGGTGAAAATTGATGGTAGAGTAATAGGAGAAGGCAAGCCGGGTCCAGTGACGAGGAAACTAGTGTCACTTTACCATTCCTTGACTAAAGTATCAGGCGAGCCGATATACCCTTAGTAAATATGCTCTGTATTGTTTGCAAGAAAAGCCCCGCCAAAGTCCATTTGACGCAAATTGTCGGCGAGAAGATGCAAAAGGTCGATTTGTGCGAAGAATGCGCGAAGACCAAAGGTGTGAACGATTCCGCAGATTTCACGCTTGCAGATCTTTTGCTGGGGCTGGGGGCCGGGAAAGAAATCGCACAAAATGCCGAGGGGGAGGATCTCAAATGTCCTGTATGTGGATTTACACAGGCAGACTTTAAAAAGGCGGGGCGCCTTGGTTGTTCGGATTGTTACCAAACTTTCGCGGAGGGGCTCGAAGGATTGCTCAAGTCGATGCACAAGGGAACGAAACATGTGGGTAAAGTTCCCCAGGCATTACGACAAACCAAGGACATGAACGATCGCCTGAAAAACCTCCAGAAGAAATTGGACAGGGCGATAGTGGAGGAAGATTTCGAAGATGCGGCACGCTTGCGCGACGAGATTAAAGGCCTGAAAGAAAAAATTAGTCATCTCCCCATTGCTTAAATGGATATCAATCAATTCCTTATAACACCAGCTGAAAGCGCAGGACGCACCGGCCCGCATGATCGAATCGTGATGTCCAGCCGGGTGCGCGTGGCGAGAAACATAAAGTCCCTGCCCTTCCCGGGGTGGGCGAAGAAAGCGGATCGAGTAAAGACACTGGACCAGATTCGCCCGGCGGTGGAGGGATTACCCCAGATGTCGGATTCGTTTTCCGAGTCGATGGATAACCTTTCGGCGGTGGACAAACAAATTTTGGTGGAAAGACATCTGATCAGTCGCGAACATGCGGCGAAAAATGCAGGCAGCGGGTTGGTTTTGAACCGGGAAGAATCGCTGTGCGTGATGATCAACGAAGAAGATCACTTAAGAATGCAGGCGTTGCGACCGGGTTTGCAATTGAAGCAGGCGTGGCTGGCCATCGACCAGGTGGATTCGCACCTGGAAAAGAAGCTGGATTACGCATTCAGCCCGACGTTGGGGTTTTTAACGGCGTGCCCGACCAACCTAGGAACGGGGATTCGGGTGAGCGCGATGCTGCACCTTCCCGGGCTGGTTTTGGCGGAACAGATCAATCAAATCATCACGTCTGTAAACAAGCTCGGGCTGGCAGTCCGGGGACTTTATGGGGAAGGAACGGAAGCGCTCGGAAACGTGTTCCAGGTATCCAACCAAATGACGCTGGGCGAGGCGGAAACAGATATCGTGGAGCGTTTAAACAAGGTTTTGGCGCAAATCATTGAGCACGAGGAAAATTCCCGGGCGACTTTGCTGGAAAGAAAGCCGAAAACGGTTTTTAACCATATAGGAAGGGCCTACGGGGTGTTGGCGAATGCCTACAGCATCACCTCGAAAGAGACGATGAACCTCCTTTCCCTGATGAAACTAGGGGTGGATTTAGAGATGTTCTCCGACACGAATAAAGCCTTAATAGATGAATTGTTCATTTTGACACAGCCGGCGCACCTGCAAAAACAACATTCGGAAAAGCTGGGGGCCGAGGAGCGGGACGCCATGCGAGCGGAAATGCTGCGGGAAAGATTAAAGAACGTAGGTCGACCACTGACGCCGCCCTCAGGTGGTTCACTGGACAAAACCAAAGAGTAAGAGCAAACTGAATTTATGAGCGACGAAGCGATGAATAACTTTACTCCCCGGGCTCAGCAGGTACTGGCCCTGGCGAGGAAAGAAGCTGACAGATTTAACCACAATTTCGTAGGGACTGAGCATCTATTATTAGGACTCATCAAGTTGGGCCAGGGTGTGGCCGTCAACGTCCTGCAGAAGCTTGGCCTGGACCTGGAAACGGTCCGCATGGAAGTGGAGAAACAGGTTGGCACCGGGCCCGATCAAAAGATGATCGGCAATATTCCGTATACACCCCGCGTCAAAAAAGTACTTTCGCTCGCAGCCAAGGAAGCGAAGGCGCTGAACCATACTTATGTGGGCACTGAACATATCCTGCTCGGGTTGCTTCGCGAGGGTGATGGGGTGGCGGCACGGGTGTTGAAGAATCTGGACGTGGACATCGAACAGACCCGTCAGGAAATCCTGAAAGAGTTGGATCCTAATTTTGCTTCGCAGGAAGAACAGCAGCCTGCCGATCCTGGCGCTGAGAAACCCGGAGCTGAGAAAAAAGGCGAAGTCAAGACCCCTGCCCTCAAGGCTTTTGGTCGTGACCTGACGGAGATTGCCCGCAAAGGAGAAATGGACCCCGTGGTAGGGAGGCATAACGAAATTGAACGAGTCATCCAGATCCTTTGCCGACGCACGAAAAATAACCCGGTATTACTCGGCGAAGCCGGGGTGGGAAAAACGGCGATTGTCGAAGGGCTGGCCCAGGAAATCTCCCGGGGTAACGTTCCTGAAATTTTGCGCGAGAAGCGCGTAATCACCCTCGACCTGGCGTTGATGGTCGCAGGCACCAAGTATCGCGGCCAGTTCGAAGAACGCATCAAGGCAGTCATGGATGAAATCCGACGGGCCAAGAATATTCTGCTGTTCATCGACGAGCTGCACACAATCGTTGGAGCTGGCTCGGCTGAAGGGACCATGGATGCATCCAACATTATCAAACCCGCTTTGAGCCGGGGAGAATTGCAATGCATCGGCGCCACGACACTGAACGAATATCGAAAATATATTGAAAAAGATGCGGCACTGGAACGCCGTTTCCAAAGCGTAAAGGTGGAAGCGCCTTCTGTCGACGAAGCGATATTGATCCTGAAAGGGCTTCGGCCGAAATATGAAGAGCATCACAAGGCTGAGATCACCGATGCAGCGGTGAACGCCGCAGTCAATTATTCCGACAGGTATATTACTGACCGGTATTTACCAGACAAAGCCATCGACCTGATGGATGAAGCTGGATCCCGGGCACGCATTGGGGCCATGACCCGGCCCCCTGAGGTGAAGGGACTTGAGGCCGATATCGAAGAGATCAAGGGACAAAAAGAGAAAGCCATCAAGGAACAGGATTTTGAAGGCGCCGCAGCGATGCGCGACAAGGAAAAGCAGGCCAAAGAAAAGCTCGAGGCAGTGCTGAATTCGTGGAAGACGACACGCGAAGAAAAGAAAGTCAAAGTGGATGAGGATGACATTCTTCAGGTTGTTTCCAAGTGGACCGGCATTCCGCTCAAAAGAATGGAACAGGGCGAAGCGGAACGCTTGCTGAAGCTCGAAGAAGAAATGGGTCGCGCCGTGATCGGCCAGAAGGAAGCGGTGTCCGCGCTCTGTAAAGCATTGCGGAGATCACGAGCTGATCTTAAAGATCCGCGCCGCCCGATCGGAACCTTTGCCTTGCTGGGGCCGACTGGGGTTGGAAAAACCCTGTTGGCAAAGAGCCTCGCGGAGACACTTTTCGGCGATCCGAAGGCGCTCATCCAATTGGACATGAGCGAATACATGGAGCGCCATAATGCCTCGCGCATGGTCGGTTCACCTCCAGGGTATGTGGGTTACGAAGAAGGCGGACAGCTGACCGAACAGGTTCGGCGGAAGCCATATTCTGTGGTGCTTTTCGACGAAATTGAAAAAGCGCATCCGGATGTGATGAACATGCTTCTCCAGATCCTGGAAGAAGGAAAATTGACGGACAACGTCGGCCGGGTGGTGAATTTCCGGAATACCATTATCCTGCTCACCTCGAATGTGGGAGCGGAGACGATCAAGAAATCGACGTCAATGGGCTTCACTCCGATCACGGACGAATCGAGTTACGAAAGAATGCGGGAAAAAATCCTGGATGAAGCGAAGCGCTCGTTTAAGCCGGAGTTTATGAACAGGTTGGACGATGTGATTGTTTTCCGATCCTTGACGAAAGCTGACCTCGTTCAAATCCTGGAACTGGAAATCGACAAAGTAACCCAGCGTCTTAAGAGCAAGAACATCAAGCTCAGCATGGATGAGAAGGCGAAGGATGTATTGGTGGAGAAAGGTTACGATCCCACTTATGGAGCACGACCGATGCGTAGAGCGGTGGAGCGTTTCCTGGAAGATCCTCTGGCCGAAGAGATCCTGAAGGGAACATTGCACGACAATGAGCCAATCATGGTCACTGTTGAGGATGGCAAGCTGGTGTTTAAACAGAATTCACCTGCCACAGGGGCATTATCGAGCTAGAATATTAATTGGAGACTCTCAGAGCGCCGTTCATGATATGTGAATGGCGCTTTTTGTTAATTCCAAAAAAGGGCCTGGATCAGGGGCGCAGCGGGGTAGCTGAAATAGAGTAAGATATACAGAATTATGGGACCAGGGTTGATACGAGAATGGTTGGGAGGAATCGGCGCAATTGCCATTTTTTGCAGAGAAATAATCTCCTCGCTTTCGCACGCCCGCCTGTCTTTCGGAGATTTGGTCTACCAGATTTTCTTTGTTGGGGTGAAATCGCAGTCCGTCGTCCTGATTACCGGGGCCTTCACCGGACTGGTTCTGTGCGCCCAGACTTATTTTCAATTCCATAAGTTCAAAGCAGATCCGGCGACGCTGGCAGTGGTGAGCGTGGGAATGGCGAGTGAACTTGGCCCGGTGCTTACCGCGCTCATGGTGGCGGGAAGAGTCGGCGCCTCGATCGCGGCGGAACTGGGAACCATGCGGGTCACTGAACAGATCGATGCGCTTCGAACACTGGCGGCGCATCCGATCGATTACCTTGTGTTACCCCGGACTTTAGCCACGGTGATCGCCCTGCCCCTCTTAACGGCAGAAGCAGTTGCGCTGGGGATTTTGGCTGCGTTTGGGCTGGGGGTGCTGGTATTCGACATCGATTTTGGCAATGCCTTCTGGAATATGCTTCGCTACACGGGAGCAAGCGATTTTCTGCGGGGATTCATCAAAGCTGGCGTTTTTGGAGCGGTGATTGCGGTGGTGGGCTGTTACAAGGGGATGAATTGTCCACAAGGCGCCGAGGGAGTCGGAAAGGCGACAACCGAAGCCGTTGTTTATTCATCCATTGCAATCCTGATTGGCAATTTCGCCCTGACCATGATTTTAACCAAACTTCTTTCATGATCGAAGTTCGAGACCTTCATAAAAGTTTTGGGGAGCAGGCGGTATTGAAGGGTGTGAACCTGACGATTGAGACCGGGGAATCTGTGGTGATCATTGGGGCGAGTGGTGGTGGTAAAAGCATTTTGTTAAAGCACATGGTGGGACTGCTCATGCCGGATAGCGGAGAGGTGCTGATCGATGGCCAAAGCCTGAATGGCCTGAACGAACGCCAGTTGATGAAAGTCCGGCAAAAATTTGGGATGTTGTTCCAGGGAGCGGCATTGTTTGACTCGATGACGGTGGAAGAAAATGTAGGTTTCGTTCTTAGGCGGGAACGAAAACTATCCCAACAGGAAATCGATAAGAAAGTGGCGGAAGTTCTGGAGATGGTAGACCTGCCGGGGACGCAGAAAAAAAAGCCGGCAGAATTATCCGGAGGAATGAAGAAACGAGTGGGACTGGCCAGGGCCATCGTGTACAAGCCGGAAATCATCGTCTATGACGAACCTACAACCGGGCTGGATCCGATCGTTTCCGACAGCATAGATCAATTGATCCTGCGAGTGGTTCAGCAGTTAAAAGTGACCTCGATAGTGGTCACACATGACATGAGAAGCACGCGACGGGTGGGGAGCCGCATCCTGATGCTCAACGAAGGAAAGATCTATGTCACCGGGACTCCTGATGAGATTTTCGCTTCGAAGGATCCGCTGGTTTACCGGTTTGTAAACGGAATCGCTGAATTGAAAGAACACAAATTTTAATATGAACGAGTCACGACCTTCCTGGAAAGTCGGTATTTTTGTGGTTATAGGACTGTTGCTGATTGGGGGGCTTATGCTGACCTTTAGCAAAGCGTCGTCGATCTTTAACCCCAGTTATACAATAAAGCTTAAAACCACAAATGTCGGCGGCATTCGATCCCAGGCTGCAGTGGTTTTGGCCGGGGTGGGAATAGGCCGCGTGACCTCGGTTGAACTTCAGGATGGTGGCAAATCGGTGATCATGAATGCAAAGATCTTCAAGAAATTTCAAATTTATAAGGATTCCATTTTTCTGATCGATACGGTGGGAGTGCTGGGAGACCAATACATCGCCATCAAACCGAATAGCGGCATGGGTGAATTCCTTAAAGACGGAGACACAGTGCGATGTGAAGAACCATTCAACATCGGGGAGGTCGCCCGGGCATCGGTCGGATTTATTTCACGGCTGGATCAAACGGTGGTGCACCTGAATCAAATCATCACGCGGATAGACCAGACCACTCTCAACCAGGAAACGTTGACGAACTTGTCCATGACCATCGGGAATCTGCAGGATGTTTCGAAACGGGCGATAGTCACGATGGATCGGGTAAACAAGATCGTGGAGTCCAACGCAGTGCCGATCAATGCATCGATCAATAACATCGTGCAATTCAGCGAACAATTGGATAGGCTGGGAAGCGAATTAAACGTTCTGCTTAACACCAACCGAAGCGATTTTTCGATGGCGGTAAACAATTTCAAGGATGCGTCGGCAGGGGTGAAGGAAATTGTGGAGAATGTGCGAAGTGGAAAAGGAGTGGTGGGAGGATTGCTTTCCGATGAACTTGCGAAGCAACAATTGTTCGACATTATTCAAAACATGACGGTGCTTAGCAGCAACCTAAGCCACCATGGCATACTTTATAAGCCGAAGCAGCCGAAAGCCACAGCGCCTGTGCGGGCGTATGAAGGCAAGGTAAACTGATTTAATGACATCACTTTGGGTAATTAGAATCCTGTTCTTAAGCCTCTGCACGCTGGGTGGATACGAAATCAGCCAGGTCCGTCCGGAGTTCATCAACAGCGGGACGGCGGGACTTTTCGTTGGCTTTGGCCTGGGTGGAGTTTTGATAGCCATCGACGAAATGCTGAAAGGCTTTTCGCTTCGCGCGTTTTCTGCCGCCACTTTTGGGCTCTTCCTGGGATCGTTGATTGCCTACATGGTCGACCACAGCGGGCTCTTTGATAACGTGGATGAGAAGACCCGGTACCTGCTGCGATTGGGAGACTTTTTGGGATTCAGCTACATCGGCATGGTGCTGGCCATGAGGAGTAACAAGGAGGATTTTTCATTGATCATTCCTTATGTGCGATTTGCTTCGCAGAACAAGCCCGAAAATTTAATCCTGCTGGATACCAGCGTCATTATTGATGGTCGAATTGCGGAATTGATTGAAGCCAAATTGATCGAAGGCATGGTGGTGGTGCCACGATTTGTTTTGCGAGAACTGCAATATATCGCGGATTCCAATGACGGAATAAAGCGGGCTCGGGGACGACGGGGACTGGACATGCTCAATCGCTTACAGAACAGCAAATCCGCAGAGGTAAAAATACACGAAGGTGATTTCGTGGACGAGACCGAAGTGGACAGCAAGCTGGTGAGGCTGGCGAAGGTCCTGAACACCAAGCTTTACACGAACGATTATAATCTGGGCAAAGTAGCCGCGCTTCAATCCGTGCATTGCATCAATATCAATGACATAGCGCGGATACTAAAACCGGTCATCCTGCCGGGAGAACAGTTATCCCTGAAAGTGGTTCGCGAAGGAAAAGACAAAGGCCAAGGAGTGGGTTATCTTACTGATGGAACGATGGTGGTGGTCAACCATGCTCAAAACCTCGTCGGGCAACAAGTCGACGTGGAAGTGCAAAGCCTTTTGCAAACAGGAGCAGGAGTCATCATTTTCGCTGACATCCGGAAAACCACCACTGAGACAAAGCCATGAAACTGGAAACTGTTTACGCGTCGTTTAATGCTGCGGATGCTCTGTTGGTCTCGAGTCGCCTTGATGCGGCAGGATTTGAAAACCGCACCAAAAATGAATTGACTGCAATGACCCTCGACGGGACCGCGATGGCGTCTGGAGGAATCCAGGTTCAAGTCCCGGAAGATCGCGCTGCGGAAGCACGAGAGTTCCTGAAATCGTCCGCGCCCTCCGAGGAATAGATCTTGTGAGCTATTCGACTTCCCTCGATTTCTCCATCCTTCAGAATCAGTTAACCGAAGGCGAGTTCACCACGGATCCGCAGGAGCTTGGCCGTTGCTCCGGCGATAAATGGCACGCTGTTCATCAACCGGATGCGGTGGCCCTTCCCCACAATGAAGAGAGTGTTTGCAAAATTCTTCGGTTTGCCAACACCCACAAAATTCCAGTAACCCCACGAGGTGCAGGTTATGGATATGTGGGAGGTTGCGTCCCTGTGCGTGGAGGCATCGTATTGAGCGTGGAAAGGATGAATCAAGTGCTCGAAATTCACAAAACGGATTTTGTGGCGCGTATTCAGCCTGGAGTAAATACCAAGGTCTTCCAGGAGATGGTGGAAAAAGAAAACCTGTTCTATCCACCGGACCCGGCCAGCAGGGCGGATTGCAGCCTGGGAGGCAACATAGCAACAAACGCCGGCGGCCCACGGTGTTTGAAATATGGGGTGACCAGGGATTACGTGCTGGGATTAAGCGTGGTTTTAGCGAGCGGGGAATTGGTGAAATTGGGGAGTCGAACTCACAAGAACAAGACAGGGTTCGATCTGCATCGATTGTTTGTAGGGTCGGAGGGTTTGCTGGGAATTGTGACCGAAGCCACACTCAAGTTGCTGCCGCTTCCCCAGGATCGAGCCTGTCTCTCGGTTGGGTTTAATGATTCCAGAGCTGCGACGGATGCCATCACCACGATCTTCGAAGCAGGGATACTTCCCTGCGCGCTGGAAATTGCCGACGAATTCACCATTGCTGCGGCACAGAAGCGAACAGGTAGTGAAAAACTACGAGATTGCAGAGCGCACTTGATCGTAGAACTCGATGGGGCGAAATCTTCGGTGCAAAGCGAAATAGCGGAGCTCGAAGAAAAATTGTGACGATTTTCTCCACGATTCCTGGAGAAGGCCATTGGCCGAAACCAGGTGGAAGAGCTTTGGGCGTTGCGTCGCGAGTTTTCTTTTTCCCTGCGCGACACTGGGCTTACCAAGATAAACGAAGACATCGTGGTACCGCGGAGCCGACTCACGGATTTATTCGAATTTGCAGCAAAACTCCAGGACAAGCACGGAATCAAAATAGCCTGTTTTGGGCATGCAGGAGATGGCAATATTCATGTGAATCTCATGCTGGATACGAATATTGCTGCTCAAGTTGCAGCTAAAGAGGAAGCATTGGATGAACTCTTTACCCAGATCCTGGCGTGGGACGGTGTGATCACAGGAGAGCATGGGATAGGACTGGCAAAAAAGCCCTGGTGGTCCCTCGCAGTTTCGCCGTCTGCAGACCAGCTTCACAAAGCGATAAAGCGCGCCGTCGACCCCAACGGTATCCTCAACCCGGGCAAATTTTTGGGTTAATTGGCGCCACCAAGGGTGGACTTGGAGCTGGGAAACGGAGCGCCATTCTCTACACCATTGTGGAATGCTGCCGGAAGCGGGGAATCGATCCGTACGCTAATCTTCATGATGTGCTTACCCGACTGCCCTACACCACAAACCACCAAATCCATCAACTTACACCTGCCGCCTGGCAGGCCTCGCGTATTACAAAATTCAAAGCCGCATCATAAGTTAATAACTATGACACTTATGACTTCCCTATTATGTCAAGAGAAGGTCGGAGATATGACGCTTACCTTCATTCCTAAGAACTTAGCAAATTTGAGTCGAGAAAGCCCACTGGATTCGAATTCGTTCAGGATCGCTTCACGTCGTTGGGGGTTTTCAATCTCCCAGCACGTCTGTTTTCAATGTCGCTCCTTCGTTCATCCTAAGTGTCATAGCCTGGCAACCTATGAAACTTATGAACACCTCCATTAGACGGACCGCTTACGAACGAATTCAATACAAGTATTGATACTAATGGCGACGACGCCGGACAAACTGTTTAATATCCCCCAGCGCATCCTCAGCGCGTCCGACCGTCTGAGTGTCCTGCAAAAGCCGCTCCAATACTGGAATAACCTTCTCCATTTCAATCGTTCCGTGTACTCGGCCAATGTGCCCCAGACAGGCAGCAGCAAGTCCTCGAATCTCACCATCTGCATGGTCACAGAAGTTCAGGCACTGTGCAGTTGCCCATTTATAATCTGGCTCGTACAACGCAACTCTCACCAATGTAAATTTGATTTTAGAAAAGTCGTCTCCTGAGAAAATGATCTGTGCTCTCTTTTTGCTAATCCAACTAATCGGCTGAAGTTTTTTCATTTAATGAACTTGCCTTTACGAGTCACCATTTCCATCTTGATGAGAGCATTTTTCATAATCTGATTCCATCTGTTCCCATGGTAGGCACAGCTCGCTGGAATGCCCAGATCAGCATGTACCGGGGTTCAGTTTGCTTGCACATTGCGACCAAAATGTGGGTCCTCATCATCATCAGCGCCAGTCATGAGACCAAGTTCGTGCCTCAAACGCCGACACAAAGTCTAGCATGGACCATTATTCGGGCGCCATTAAAAGCAGGTACTGGTCCACTTTTTGCCGGCAATCTCACTTCGAAGTTGTGCGTTCAAGTTTTTGCGCCTCCGAGCCCCCAAGATACTTGGGAAACGGTTCCACTGAAAGATATTACTTAGTTCTAACCCTCCAAAAAAAATCTCCTATCCTCTGATGAAGAAAAACCGCAAGACGGCTTCCAGAAAAGTGACCCCGGCTAAAGCAATTCCAAATAAATGAATGACTTTCAACGGCCAGTTCATCTTGCGCTCTAACATAAGAAGACAGACGCCTGCGAGTAATTGAGAGACGATGCACAGTATTAAGATATTGGTATATCTCGTGAAATGGTTGGGTCCCTTAATGGTAATGATTCGCTCACACGGTTGTACGGGACTCCCGATTCCTGTCGTTAGTTTTCAGCAACTGCCCGCTTTGACCCGCTTCCGAGCCTCAGGATGACCTTGTTTGGCAGCAGCAAGAAACCATTTCCGGGCTTGATCAGGATTCTTGCGAACCCCATCGCCAGTCGTGTAAGCAAGCCCAAGATTATACCGAGCTTTGATGTCCCCTTGCTTCGCCGCTTTTCGATACCACTGGACAGCCTCGCCGGGATCCTTCCTTATGCCCCTGCCATAAAACAGGCAAACACCAAAATCCCGTTGCCCTTCGGCATCCCCTTGCAACGCACACTTGGACAGCCATGACGCAGCGGCTTTCTGATTTTTACGGACTCCCTCTCCTTCGCGGTACCCAAGAGACAAATTGTGTTGAGCTTCAGGATGGCCCGCTTGAGCGGCCTTCTTGTAGAAGAACATGGCCCGTTTAAGATTCTTGCGCACGCCAGAACCATCGTCATAAGAGACGCCAAGGTAGAATAGAGCTCGAATGTGGCCTTGCTCAGCAGCTCGACGCCACCACTGTACTGCTTCCTCCCGCTTGCGGTTTGCCCGACTTCGTGAGAATGCCAAACGATAGCCCAAACGAAATTGAGCATCCCTATCTCCCTGAACAGCTCGAAGTTTCAATGCAGCAGTGGTGATCATTCAGAGAGGCTTTTGTTTAGCTGTTGGTGTCACTATATCTGTTAAGCCCCTTTATTTGGAGGGTATGGCGACTAGGTGACCCTCTCGGCGCTGGTGTTTTTGGATCACGCCGAGCATCGCCTTTCTCCCCTCCAGCGTCAATCGTGCTTCGTGTGCTCTGCTGTCGCTGCAAATCTTGCATTCGGCAACTGTTAAACTGCTGGCTGGGATTGTGTGAATACACCCCGACGTGAACTACCGCTAATTCCGTGAATACAGATTCGGGGATTCCGATTCTGGAATGGTAACAGCGTAATCATTTGATGAATCGGATTATGGATTGAACCAAAGCCAGGATTGCTTGGCGTCCATCGTCGAGGCGGGAATTCGGGGTAATCATTCCGCGGGGTCTTGCAAAATCCCCCGTCCAAATTGCCAATCCAATAAAACCCACGTGGATCACTACTTGTTCTTTTGAAACGTTTCGATAAGCGCAAATATTTCGGATGCGTTCTCATTTGCGCAAGTGGCCGCGTTATCGCCCGCACGATCAATGGAACTCAATTGCATCCATCCTTTGATTTCTGGACGTGCCCCTGCCGCTAACAGCATTTTAACGATTTCCAACGCGCCAGCGTCAACTGCATCGGCCAAAGGAGTATTACCAATTCTAGGTTCATCCGCCGAATTGACATTGGCCCCTGCATTTATCAATTCCCGGACCATTTCCACTCGGTTTTCTCTACTGGCGTAATGTAGTGGGGTCGCTCCTATTTGGTCAAATTGCTCTAAAAGTGAGCGGATTCCCTTACGTTTTAATAACGATTTCAAAATATCCAATTTACCCTCCTGGACGCAATGGTGTAAAATGTATATCCATTCCTCCCCGGCACCGACGGGTAGTCACTATTATTGGCGAAGTATTCGTCAACTAATTTTATGTCACCTGAAGTGATGGCACCGAACAATTCCCATACTGCCTCTGAACCATCCTCATTCATAAATCAAAGCTCAATCGGAGAGAGTAAAATCACCAATACCATGGCCCCCCGGCTACTCCACGGTGCTGTTGGAGGCTCGATGCGCGTTTACTTGAGAGGAAGCCATGCGGCTTCTCTGATACTCGCGGGCCAAAATTACCAGAGCCAGCACCGGCAGAAAAACAACCTGGGTCAAGTACTCCCCCATGTACCACTTTCCTAAAATATTGATCGCTTCCCTAAAATTGGCCGGGCTCCTCATATCGGGAAAAACCAACCCTCGAAGTTGTAAAAGTGCAACATAACTCACAATGAGCGCTACGGCAGTCATACCGGGTCTTGTGGCGAAGGATAAGCCCAACCATTTCAGGCTGCGGTGGTTTTTATGGTTACCTACAAAATTCCAAGCGAACTTGATGACGAGAATCGGCATGAAAAGGGAGACTCCTGCCAGCAAAGAGCTGAGGACATGCCAATAAATAGG
>JAQGOY010000014.1 GCA_028293375.1 Verrucomicrobiales bacterium
CAACTCTTCCAGCCGATAAGTCCTGGTGACAAGTTCGTCCAAAAGTAACCGTCTTTTTAAATAATGATTAAATATGAGCGGAAAGTCGCGTTTGGGAACACATCCTCCGTACAATGGAGTCATGTAGGTTTTGTTCCACATAAATTGCGGCATGGGAACATTCACCTGGGCGTTAATTCCGCTAACCTGAAAGGCCTGCCCGCCATTTCTAATCAATTGGAGGGGCAAAAATGCCAAATCGGGAATTCCGGTCGCTTCGAATGCGTGGTCGGCGCCCCGGCCGGATGTCAGCGCCATGACATCAGCAACCAGGGAGGCGCGAGCGGCAGCTGATTTTTGGGCTTTCAGGCAATGACTTGCGCCAAACATTGCAGCTCGTTGAAGACTGGATTCGTGCACATCGATGGCAATAATCTTTCCCGCTTTGGCGAGAACTGCCCCTTGGATAATGTTGAGCCCTACTCCCCCGCAGCCGACTACAACCACGCTTTCTCCTTTTTTCACGCGCGCCACATTTCGCACCGAACCGAAGCCAGTCATTACCCCGCAACTAACCACGGCAGCCGAAGTCATAGGCACTCCGGGCGGGAGAAGAGACAATGCTTCTTCCCTTACCAAAGTGAATTCCGAAAGGGTCCCGATGTTAAAAGATCGATCAATAGGATGACCGTTCCACAAAGTGCCTTTGGGGTGCGCATGTGCGGCGCTTCTCTCCATCACGTAAGCAGGCCGACTGATTTCGCACAGCACTGCATTGCCCAGCTTACATTGAAAACACATCCCGCAGGGAATGGCCCAATTAAAAACCACCTGGTCTCCTTTTTTCAAACTCGAAACCGCGCGTCCCACCTTCACGACAACTCCTGCCCCTTCATGCCCCATGACCAAAGGACGCTTCCAACTCAGGGAAGCGAAATCAGTATGGCATATGCCCGCAGCTTTTATGCTGACCAGCACTTCACCATCTGCCGGGGCTCCAACTTCCACCGAGTCGATCTTAAAGTTCCCTTTTCCATCTGCTATTGCCGCTTTGCTTAACATTGTGATATTCCAATAATCATGGTTTAGGAAGCTGGCGAGACCTTTGTGCCCTGCGCGACTTCGTCCGGATGCATTGAAACGTTGCGAATGACTCCAACCAGAATTCCGATCGAGATAACCAAATAGATGGCTGCAGACACCCTGAGACCATTGCGCATACCCATGGCATCGCAAAGACTGGTGATGCCGAGCCCGGCTATTGGCAATAGACCGAAAAAGCTAAGGCCCGCAATCGCCGACACCCTTCCCCTCAAGGGCCCGGGAGCTCTTTCCTGGACGATAATATTTGACAAGCCAATGAGCGTGGAGACGCTTAAAGAAAGCAACACCAAAAAGGAGGCAGCGGTCCAAAAACGATCAGCGAAAGACAAACCTGTAAGTGCAATCACGGTCCCGAAAACGCCACAGCAGAGCAAAGGTTTCCTGAAATTCGAGCCCACGGTGAGTAATCCAACCGCACCCACCAGTGAACCTATGCCGGAGATCCCCATGAGCACTCCCATTTCCCTTGCTTCCAGGTGGAGGATATTTTTTACAAAAAGAGGCAGCATCACCACCATGACAGGGAAGACAAAGACGGTGGTAGCAGCCATCATGCTAATCATGGCCAGGGTAGGTTTGTCCGAGCGAACATATCGAATTCCGTCACCCATGCCGCTGCGCCTTTGCGATTCCTCCTCTTCGCTGCCAAGTGGCCTTGGCTTCAGGGTTAACAAGGCAATAATCAATGCAAGGTAGGAAAGAGCATTAAAGTAGAAAGCGGAGGATGCTCCCCATCGCGCCACGGCGTAGCCGGCCAGTGAGGGGCCAATCAGCCGAGTCCCATGAAAAACGGCGCGGTCGATGGCGATAGCCGTCTTGACATGATTTCGACCGACCAATTCAGGAACGAGCGCCGAGGCTGAGGGCATTTCAAAGGCGTTGGAAATGCCGAGTAAAAACGCAACCGTCAGAATATGCCAGATTTGAACAGCTCCGGAACCGACCAGCCAACCCATCAGACAAGCGAGTACAATTTGGACGATTTGAGTAACAACGAGAATGG
The DNA here is from genome assembly GCA_028293375.1 of Verrucomicrobiales bacterium. Taxonomy (GTDB): domain Bacteria; phylum Verrucomicrobiota; class Verrucomicrobiia; order Limisphaerales; family JAQGOY01; genus JAQGOY01. The sequence goes on from JAQGOY010000014.1 coordinate 2,087, forward strand.
TTCGTTTATCGTGCTTATCCGCCATGGATCCGCCGATCATGGTTAATGCCAGCATCGGTATCCCGCCCGCAAAATTAACCAGACCGAGCATGATCGCTTTATCGGTCAGTTGAGCCATAACCCAGCTTTGTGCCATGAGTTGCATCCAGGTGCCGGTCATGGAGATGCCCTCTGCAGAGATATAACGGGCAAAAGGGGGTATGGAGAGAACCCGACGAACTTCAGAGGCTAAAGAGGGGGAACTCAAGAGGATCAGCGTCCAGGGTTGAGGGCTAATGTCAGGAAAATATTCATTCGCGGGCAGTGACTGTCTCCTGAAAGAGAAAAAAGAGCAAAAAAAAGATAAATAAAACGTGAGGGCAGCGAACAGCACCTGTCAAAGAAGTAGCCGGGTTGAGAAAAAGAGAGAGAAAGTGAAGAAACCCGTTGACAATAAGGATACAAAGTAATTACATTGTCCATACGTTAAGCATGCAAGCAGCATCAAGGAGGTGCAAGTGGGAGTGCTAGCGATGGTAAACGGAAAGTTCTGCATTTCTGAATTTGCCAGCCGGTTTTTGCAGAAGCAGGCGCCAGGGAGGACTGCCAGGGGTTTAACAGCCACGAGTTTTACACTCGTGGCTTTTCTTTTGACGATTAAGGATGAGCGCTTCCTAGGTGTGAAAGTATCCCTGGATGGAAAGGTGGTCTAGGAAATCGAAGCCATTAGAATCCAGATCGAACTCATGAACCATTTAATTCGGGAGCTTTCCAGGCGCGAGAATGGGGACCCCTCTCGATCAGGAACATTTGTTCTGGCAGGTACCGGCCTTTTTCAACTTATCACATGTTCCCGTAATCTGTAATCGCTGGCTTTTCACCGAGAATCCGAGTTTTGCACTGATTTCGTCTTCGAGTTTTACGATTTTATCGCTCTCGAACTCGACGATTTTCTCACAATCCTGACAGACAATATGACTGTGATTCGGGTGTTCTGCGTAATTGGGGTCGTAAAACTTGTAATCTTTGCCGAAATCCATTTCCCGCACCAGTCCACTCTCGGTCAAAAGTGGCAACGTCCGGTAGACAGTTGCCCGGGAGACGGATTGGTCTTTTTGGCGGGACCATTCCAGGAGTTGTTCCGCAGTAAAGTGTTCCTCAGTGGTGAAAACGGTATCGATGATGGCCTGTCGCTGGGAAGTAATACGCAGATTCTTCCCTTCCAGAAAAAGCAGGAACTTTTCTTTTGCGGCTATTTTTTCCGGCGAGACCATTCGTGAAATTATATTTTCACCTCATCTGCAAGTCAACGTCAGCGGAGCAACAATCTTTTCCTGCAAAAGGGAAGAATTGCATACCACGCAACTTTCGACCCAAATGGCACCGTGCACATTGAACTTATCAATACAGGCAGCGAGCTAATGCTTGGCAGAGTCCTGAATACTCACCAGCAATGGCTATGCCGGGCAATTTCTGATGAAGGTTACGAGGTGGCCAGGCAAACCGCCATTGCTGACGAGGGCACGGCGATCATCAATGTCGTCAAGGAAGCGATTCAACGCTCCGAACTCATCATCACCACGGGAGGGCTCGGTCCCACCTCCGACGATATCACCCGAACTCTCCTTGCAGAGCTTTTTGGGCTTCCCCTGCATCAGGATGCGGCGGCTCTCAGGAATATTGTCGATTTTTTTGCCACGCGGAAAAAGCAAGTTCCCGCAGGCAACGATATCCAGGCTGAGGTTCCCGAGGGGGCAACCGTTTTTTACAATCGGCATGGAACTGCTCCCGGACTGGCAATTCCGGGCAACGCAAAAATAGGGGGCAAACTTCAATGGTTGATCATGCTGCCAGGACCGCCTCGGGAACTTCACCCCATGTTCCGTGAACAGGCGTTGCCGTTCATCCAGAAGCAATTTCCACTCACCCTGCCCTTTTACTGCGAGACTTATCGAACCACAGGAATCGGCGAGTCGCAGGCGCAGGAGTTGATCGCCCAGCCGCTCAGTGAATGGGTGGCGAAAGGGGTTGAGGTAGGTTATTGCGCCCATGTGGGGGCGGTCGATGTGCGGATTGCGGTGAGGAACGAACAGGGAAAGGGCCTTCTCCAAGGTGCAGGAAAAATCCTGGAAGAGCTTCTTGCGCCCTGGCTTTACGGAAAAGAGGATGAGCTGCTGGAAAACGTTATTGTACGTTTGTTAACGAATCGCAAAAAAACGTTAGCTCTGGCAGAGTCCTGCACTGGAGGTTACATCAGTCATAGAATCACCAATGTCCCGGGCTCGTCCGATATCTACCTGGGAGGGGTGAACTGCTACAGCAACGAATTTAAAATAAATATGCTTCACGTCTCGCCTGAGACATTGGCAAAGCATGGAGCGGTGAGCGGTGAAGTGGCAGAAGAGATGGTCAAGGGCTTACTCCAGGCGACCGGGGCTGAATTTGGATTGAGCGTGACCGGGATAGCAGGTCCTGGAGGAGGAACTGAAAGCAAACCTATTGGCACAGTTTACATCGCACTGGGAACTCTCCAGAAGGTTTTCGTGATGCACTACGTGAACCGTTATGAGAGGGTGACATTCAAATCGGTCACTTCGCAACAAGCTCTCGAAATGCTGCGACGCGAACTGATTGCCGGATAGTTCGAAGGAAAGGAGCAATCTTGAGCTAAAAAGGCGGTTAAGCGGCATCTACATACAGGCCGGTATCAACCCGAACCAACCGAATGCCTCTAACGCCGTTCAAAGAGTTGACAAAATCAGGTTTAGTCAGCGGCTTCACCAGGAAAGTCTGGGCACCCAGCTTATAGGCTTCTTTGACTTGCTTGAGGTTATCAGCGACTCCGGCCAGAACCACAACCCGGGACTCCGCAGGAAGAATATTGGCTTCGATCCATTTGAGGACGCCAAACCCACTGATTCTGGGCAATTTCAAATCAAGAAAGACAAGGACAGGCATAGGGAATTTATCCCGGTTCGAATATTTGCCCTCTCCGGCCAGATAACGAATGGCCTCTTCGCCGGTTTCAACGACGTGAATATGGTTAACGAGGTTAGCTTGCCGTGCGACCTTCCTGAAATGCCAGATATCACTGGCATTGTCTTCAACAAGTAGGATGATGTGTCGCGCCTCCATTTGAACCAATTTAGAATACCTCATAACTCAAACAATGGGGAGTTTACCTGAGGATTAGACAAGCCATCAGGCAACACCGTCACACGCATGCAGAGTTAGGGGGCTGGCAGCAATACCCCGAGGAAAGGTAATGGTTTTTCCTGCTGAACCGAATTGACCAGATCAGGCCATAGTATCCGCAGGATGCTTGTAAGGAGCCCGGTAGGGACGGCGCATTAATCTGTCAGCCTCCGGGTCATTGATGACTTTCTGTTTTTCCTGTTCCCAGGCCAGCGTGCGACCGCCGAGTTTCATGGAGAGATTGGCCATAATCGAAGTCGCTGTCGAAATATAACCCTGCTCGATGTCTGCCACTGGCTTGCTGCGTTGCGCTATGGCAGCGAGAAGGTCCTTCATGTGGCCGCGAATGGCAGGAGCGACATGCTTCTCAAGATCCTTTTCCGTTTTGTCTTCAGGATATTCCTCCAGTTCCATTTTAACATCTTTGTGAACCGGAGTTCCGCGAGAGGGTATGAAGTCGTAACCGTTGACGCTGGCCTTCAAAGTTCCTTTATCCCCATAAAATGTGGCACCCCATGGATATTTAGGGTCGACCGAATCGCCCCAGGTGCGATGGGTCCAGACGATCTTTACATCGCCATAGTCGAAGGTGGCTTCCTGGGTATCACTGATATTGGCTTTGCTTTTGGTGTCCACCAGAATGCCGCCGTTCGAGCTGACGCTCTTCGCCCAGCCGAGGCCCATCATCCAACGTGCCATGTCCAACATATGAATGCACATGTCGCCCACAATTCCATTGCCATATTCCATGAACGCGCGCCAGGAGCGGGGATGTACGAGTTTATTATAGGGCCTCATGGGTGCGGGCCCGGTCCACATTTCGTAATCAAAACCTTCTGGCGGATTGGTATCGGGCGGGTTGTCAGTGGCGCGCATGTGGTAATAACAATAGATTTCCACGTAAGCGATTTTGCCCAGTTTTCCGGTGTCGATGAACTGCTCTTTAGCTTCAATGAGGTGGGGGGTGCTTCTGCGCTGGGTTCCGACCTGCACCACTCGCTTGTGTTTCCGAGCAGCTGCAAGCATAGCCTGTCCTTCGGCGATATCAACGCTGATTGGTTTTTGACAGTAAATATCAGCCCCTGCCTCGACGGCGGCGATCATGGCAAGAGCGTGCCAATGGTCCGGTGTGCCAATTAAAACAATGTCGAGGTCTTTTTCCTTAAGCATTTCCCGGTAATCGGAATAAGTGCGCGGCTTCTTTTTAGAAACCTGCCGCTCGGCAACGAGATCCGCGGCGGCCGCCAGCATTTTTGTGTCGACATCGCAGAGGGAGACAACATCCACTGGGGCTACCTGAACGAGACGGAGCAAATCTGCTTTTCCGTACCAGCCGGTGCCGATCAAACCGACTCTTTTTGGTTTGCCAGTAACGACTTGTGCGAGTGCTTCCCGATCCAAAGCCGACAATGCAGTGCCGGCAGCGCTAAGCTGAAGAAATTGACGGCGGTTCATGCAGATTAGGTAGGCGTTTCACAGGCTCGGACGCAAGCTTTTAATGCGGTCTCAATGGACCCTCCAAGCGATGTGGCTAATAAAAAACCGGACCGTTCCGTGAAGGAATGGTCCGGTGAGAGGATAGCTTGAAAAAAACCAAATTATTTTGCTTCGAGAGCTTTTTTTGCGTCTTCGGGAGCTTCAACTGTGGTGCTTCCCACTGATTTAATTTCAATAGTGGTGGTCCGCACGAATTCCCGTTCTTCAGCGTCCGGCCCGCCAAATTTGACCTTGGAGGAGACGTGCACTTCAATCTTGTTTGGAATTCCATCTTTTGTCCAAACCTTGGCGGAAGCCTTTGCGTCTTTGGGTTCAGGAATCTGGCCGCCCGGGCGTCCACGACCAAAGGAAGCGAGTTCTTTCGCACCTTCATCGGTCAATTCAGCCGAGATCATATCGCCTTCTGTTTTGGCGCTTTTGATTTTGCCCATCAAGGGACCGAATTCAGCACCCGGAGCTTTTGCTCGAATGGCGGTATTTGGCATCATGGTGGCGCGGTTAAATCCACCTCCGCCGCCAGCCTGGGCTGCTGCGGCCATTTGCTCTGCCGTTTTCCAACCGTCTGCAGTTTTTGCCACGGCTTTGGTTCCTTTGGATAAAGCTTCTGCCGAAGCCTGATCGGATTTTACGCTGACCAGGGTGTAGCCGTCTTTTTCGGTTTTTCCTTCAATGGTGGGAGGAGTGAATTGCAAGCCTTCAATCTCGGATTTTGAGGACCAGCTATAATTGGCCTTCTTATTCAGGTTATCGAAGGCGGATTTCAGATCATCCTTCGGTTCAGCCGCCGTGAGGACAAGCGTTCCCAGGGAGAGAATGGAGAATAGTGCAGTTGTTTTCATAAGTTTTTGATGGTTTGGCCTTTGGTTCATGGACAGTCCAACCCCCGGCTCGGGGCCTAACTGGTGGGAGATTTGTAGCAACTATCTTTTTTCGAGTGGAATTAAGACCACTTTTTGAACATCCATAATGGCCCCGGATTTTTTATTTTCCGGTTTAATCTGGAGGGAATGGATACCTGGTCCCAGTTCCACGGTGCCAAGAGTGAATTCCTTAAAATTCTGGTATCCGCCTGTGTCCCGCACGACGAAATGAAACTGGCTTTTTTCCAGCAGGATAGTGATCTCGCTTCCCCCCTGACCTTTCCCGCATCCCTGCCAGAGCCGGACGCTGTAGCTTCGTGGTTCTTTCAGGGTGAATTTCCACTCAGCCCAATCCTCAGCCTTAGTCCAATAACCGAGGCAGTTTTTGTTCGTCAGAGGTTCGTAGCGCAACTGGGAGCCATGAACGATGGCGTTACTGGCCATTAAGAAAATATTACCGCTGGGATGGGGCTCGACAGGAGGTTGCGCGTCAGGGGCGTCAGCCGCAGTGGCAATCCAGGCGCCTGCAGTCACTAGGAGCAGGGCTAGCAAGATTTGGCATTTGGTAATGGTTCGGTTCATAAGGATTCCTGTTAAAACAGGAAAATTCTATTTCGCTTCGGCTCCTTCCATTTTCCCCAAAGCGTGATCTTCGGGCTTGATGCCTTTCTTAAAGCCATCAAATCCATACATGGAGGGATTGTACGGATCGACGTATTTTACGTCGGCGCTCATGGGCACTTCCATATTCAAACCCCAATAGACACCATTGACGACCAGACGGCGCAAGGATTCGTTGGTGAGGTCCGTGGCGGCTCCCATGGTGGTGCAAAAGATGCGGTTAGTATTCCCGGCCTCGTTTTTGTAGAGGCGTGTCCAAGCTATGGCCATCATGGGGTCATTAACTGCCTGCTCCTGTTTGTCCGTGGAACGATTTTTTCTTCGATCGGCCGGTTCATCGGTGGGATTCATACCCTTCAACACCTGGCCCCGGACAAGAATGGTGGCGTCGGCAGGCGGATAGGCTTCATACACGTCGCTGGTGCCAAAAAGATCGGTCACACCGCGAAGGATAGGCTGATCCTTGGCTGAAGGTTCGATGATGCCGCGGGTGGCTTCCTTTTTATGGTTTCCCCAGTGGGAGACCCAATCCTCTCCAAAGACTTTTTTCCCGAATTTATCGTAAGTTCTAGCATTCGACTTAAAAGCGTGAGTACTGGTTCGCAGGGCCACAAATGGAACGCCTCGTTTGTAAGCGTCGACAAAATGCTTCATTTGAGCTTCTGGATAATTTCTCCAGCGCAGAAGAGTAATCACACAGTCTGCGGAATCGAGGGCATCCGCGCCGGGAAGAGCATTGTTGGTATTCGGATTGATGACGCCGTTGGTATCAAGGGCGAAAAGCACGGTGCATTTGAATCCATGTCGTTGGCTCAGAATCTTTGCCAGCATGGGAAAGGACTCTTCGCTGCGGTATTCTTCGTCACCGCTGATAAAGACGAGATGCTTCCCCAAACCAGGACCGCTCTTCCCCTGATAAACAATTGTATCGGCAGCCTGGAGGGAGCAGCATCCAAACAACAGGGCCACCAATAACTGTGCAAAAAGGATCTTAGGATAGTTCTTCATGGAAATAAAATTCAGATCAAATGATGAACCCAAGTTTTTCTGAAACTTGTCAAATGAGCAATAGGAATCAAGCGTGGCAGAGCAACCTTGAGGAAAGTTATCAAATGGAAGAGAATTGTCGTCCATTTACATAGAAGTCATTGATGGCCAAGTAGTAGTGGTGGGGCAACAGGCTACTGTTCCAGAGAGGCGAGGACTTCAGGATCACGCACATCCACCCATCTTCCGGCAATTTCCAGTCCGGCAAGGGTCATTCCGCCAGAAATCATGGAGCTGAGAGCATCGGTAAGTTCATATTCACCACGTGGTGACTTTTGAAGGGACGCGGTGAATCGAAACAGAGAGGGACTAAAGATATAAATACCGGCATTATACCAGGCGGTTTCTCCGGGCCTGAGCAGGCCTTGAGCCTTCAGGTCTGCCAGTTGTGAGGGGCTGGGTTTCTCGACCAGGTGTTTCAGACAAAATTGTTCGGTGAAAAAAAACAGGCCCCCTTTAGTCACGTCTTCGCTTCCGGTGACGGTTACAACGCCATCAAATTGAGACGCCTGGAACCTCAGAATCATTTGCTGGTAAGTTTCGGGCTTGACCAGGATATCCCCATAAGTGAGAAGGAAATTTTCGTGACCGACGAACTCCCTGGCGAGCTCGGGCGCTTTTCCAGTACCGTCCTGCACCAACTGCTTCCCATATTGAATCCTAACGCCCCAACCTGCGCCGGCCTGAAAATAATCTTCAATCACGTCTGCACGAAAACCAGTGACAATGAAAAAGTCGCGAATGCCGGCGGCAATGAGGCCTTCAAGGATATGCTCAAGAATAGGTTTGCCATTTACCTTCAACATGGGCTTAGGCAATTCATTCGTTAACTCGCGCATGCGGGTGCCTTTACCGGCCGCTAAAATCACAGCTTTCATAGAGTATCGAGAGGTTTTCAGGAAAAAGGGATAAAAGCCAGTCAGGAGATTGCCTGACCCACACTATACCCTGAAGGAAAACCGAAGGGGTAAGACGCCAATCCCCGGCTGGGACCTTAGGCGCATGGCGCTTATGAGCCCAGAGTTTAGATTGAACCATGAAAACTTTAAAATCACTTTTTCCTGCTGCAATCCTCTCCATCCTTTCGATGACTCTGGTTGTTGGGTGCCAATCCAACCACCCTCTTAGCAGCAATAAAATCGTGACTCCGGGAGCAGGGATGAAAGTTGCCACCGACGAAGAATTGAGTGCCGATGCCCACCGGCAGGTAACCGAACTAAAGGGCACGCTTTCTCCAGAAGAACGTTCCGTGCTTCTTGAAGCAGCCGGCGCCGAGAAGCCCATCAACACTTCCCCCGAAAAGCCTATTGTCCGTTGATTTTTGGAGGTCGGGGATCGACCGGTCGAAGCGCTCGTCTTATGACGAACTTCGCCCGGTTCTTTTTTGTACTTTACCCACTGGAAGCAGCAGCAAAAAAAGGGCTGGAAAAATCCAGCCCTGATTTGAGTATTACTTTTCGGTCTTTTCCTGGATTTTCTGGCCAGCATGTTCCATGTCTTCGCCAGCACCGTGAGCGGTGGCGCGGCATCCCGCAACGTTGATCAAAATGAGCCCGAGCACCACTGACAGTATTACTTTAGTTTTCATTATTTTCCCTTTTGTTAATCCCACACCGGCACGTTAAAAAACTCCCGGTTCTGCGTCCATCGGGCTCGTTTCCCGGCTGGACGGCAGGCTTTCCCTTATTTTTGCCGGGTTAGCTTGTCTTGCGAGAAAATCAACGGCCCGTTAATCTTCAGTCACCGTGATGCATGACAAAGCCCAGCATTCCCGTTTCGAACTGAAGTATTGGATTTCGGAGGAGCAATCCCTCCGCGTGCGCGATTTTGTGTCCTGCCACCTGCAACTGGATGAGTTTGCGGTGGGCCAGCCGACCTGGTCTTACCCCACTCTAAGTTTATACCTGGATTCACCGGGACTGGATTTGTATCGGGACACATTGAACGGTTCCATGAATCGCTACAAACTTCGGCTGCGTTATTATGACGATAAACCACGCTCGCCAGTTTTCTTCGAGGTGAAGAGACGATTGAACAGCATCATCATCAAACGCCGCGCCGGGGTTCGAAAAACCGCGGTGCGCGAACTGCTTTCCGGCCAGTTTCCCCTCCGGGATTATTTACTGGACGAAAACGATGAGGAAGCGTTTGGCGATCTCCAGGAATTTTGCCGTCTGCAGATTTTAAATGAGGCGCGTCCCACCCTGTACGTGGGATACATGCGGGAAGCCTGGGAAAACCCGCTGGACAATTCGGTGCGGGTGACGATGGATAGGTCTGTCTACAGCGCGCCGAACAGGGGGGGAGAGCTCATGGCCCACAGTGAGCAATCGCTTCCAGTGTTTGGCAGCACAGTCATCCTTGAGTTGAAATTTACGAACCGTTATCCGAACTGGTTTAATGAATTGGTTTCACGTTTTAACTGCGTGCAGACTGGAGCCGCCAAGTACGCATTTAATATTGAAAAACATGGCGAAGATTGGGCTCAAGGGCGGGTCAAAGAGGCAGACCATGTCCTGGAGCAGTTTCTGGCGCATCACGAATGGTTGCGAAGCGTGGAACCGAAACCACCCGCAAAGACGGGCCCTTGATTAACTGTTCTACAGTGCGGCCAGAATGAGCGGGCGAACATCGATGGCTTCCATGCCTGCAGCTCGAATAGATTGCATACCCAAATCGGTATCTTCGTAAGCGCGGCATGAGGCGGGATGGACTCCAATTCGTTTCGCCGCTTCCAGGAAAATATCAGGCGCGGGTTTTTGATGAACCACGTCTTCGCTGGTGACTACGGCGTTGAAAAAATGCCGAATCCCCAGATGATTCAAAACTTCTTCGATGATGTGCTTCGTTCCACCGGAGGCGACGGCCATGGGTATAACTCCAAAAGCGGCCCGAGCCACGCTCACCACGCATTCGATTTCCCGCACTTCCTTAAGAGAGGGAAGGTAAGCTTCCTCCTTCTCTTTGGAGACGGCAATATGATCCATAGGAATACCCTGTTCCGTGCTGATCATCTGTAGAATGTGCCTGGAGGGAACGCCGCCAAGCGAGTAGAAACGATCTTCAGGAAAATGAAATTGATACTTGTTTGAAATGACCTGCCACGCTTTCCAGTGCAAAGGCATGGTATCGGCAAGAGTTCCATCACAATCGAAAATGATACCGCGAATGTGGGAAGGAATCATAGTTGTAAAGCGGCAAGCCGGGTATCGAGGTCATTGTTCATCAATGGCTCAAGGAGGCATTCAATGTCTCCCTCGATAAAGGTTGGCAGGTTGTAAAGAGTGACCTCAATACGATGATCAGTCACACGGTTCTGGGGAAAGTTATAGGTTCGAATGCGTTCGTTGCGCTCGCCAGTTCCGACCTGCTCTTTTCGCTGGGCAGCATATTTGGCGTTTTCATCAGCAATTTTCTTTTCCAGGAGCCTGGAGCGAAGCACGGTCAAGGCGCGAAGTTTGTTCTTTTGCTGAGAACGCTGGTCAGCACAACGGACAATCAAACCGCTAGGTCTGTGAATAATCTGGACGGCGGAATCAGTGGTATTAACTCCCTGCCCTCCGGGACCAGAGGCGCGACAGCAAGTAATATCCAGATCTTCCGTCTTGATCTCAATATCCACTTCCTGGGCTTCCGGCAATACCGCGACGGTCGCAGTGCTGGTGTGAACACGTCCCTGTGCTTCAGTAGCAGGAACACGTTGAACTCGATGCACTCCGCTTTCGTATTTTAATTTTTTGAAAACGTCGCTGCCGGTGACCTGAAAAATGATTTCCCGGAACCCACCCAGATCCGATGGACTGGTATCCATATTTTCAATTTTCCAGCCATGCTTTTCAGCATACTTGGAATACATCCGATACAAATCTGCGGCGAAAAGAGCGGATTCAGAACCGCCAGCACCTGCGCGAATTTCAATAATTGTATTGCGAGAATCGGTAGGATCCGGCGGTAAAAGTCCATGCTGAACCTGCTGGATCAGTTTTTTCTCCTCCACGGTGAGGCGGGCGATTTCCTCCTGGGCCATTTGGTAAAGCTCTGAATCGGTCGACTCGGTAACGACGAGTTGGCGGTTCTCTTCAAGGTCTTTCGCCACTTTGAGGTAAGCGTGGCCATGCCCGACCAGCTCCCGCAAGCGCGCGTATTCCCTGGCCATTTCCTGCGCTTTCTGGGGATTATCAAAGACAGCAGCATCACTGAGGGCAGCTTCGATTTCAGCGAAACGCCTGGTGAACTTCTCGATATGGGGTTTCAGGTCCATGAATCAACAACTCAAGGGATCAAATCAAATAAGCCTGCGGTGGTTCGATAATAAGGACAGGGCAGGTAAAAAGAATACCGCCCGCAGAAAATAATTCTCCTGCGGGCGGTAAGTTCGAAAAACCTACTTCTTTTTCTTCTTGGTGGAAGCGGCAGCGGCGGCGGCCTGGGCAGCCTGGGTCTTCGCCATGCGCTGTTGGAATTTATCGACGCGTCCAGCAGTATCGATAAATTTCTGGGTGCCTGTATAAAAAGGATGGCAAACGTTGCAAATACCAATCAAAACCGAGCTCTTGATGGATTTCGTATGGATAATGTTGCCACAGGCGCAACGGATCTCGGCGTCCCGGTAATTCGGATGTATATCAGCTTTCATAGCAAAGGGGATGAAACCTAGCAGCACTCCAGCTTTTGACAAGAGGAAAAAGAGCCATTGATTCGCGCGTGGCCTTTGCCCTGATGTCAATCGCTCTGTGGTTAGCGCTTCAGGCGGAAGATATCCATGGGCTGATTAGCAGGAATGGTGACGGTATTAGTTCCATTGGCAGAGACAGGACTGGTTGAAACTGAGGTCCAAAAGATGGGGGGATTGAGGCTGGGTGTCTCTTCCAGGGCAAATCCAGTGGCTGTGGTCAGCCATTGCAACAGGACTTTATTGTTTGATCGGTCAATGGTTACGGTCGGGGAGAGGACCTGGGCGGCAATGATCTCTGTGATTTGGGTGGACCATTCCTGACCCCCGGTAGCGATGTTTTGAATAGCCCAAAAATGATCAGACGAGTTTGGGTCCGGGGTTACTGCGCTATAATCGCCCCATCGTGAGGTCCCGCCAAATCCGCCCCCATCATCATAAGTCGCAGTGCCGGCTTTGAGGAGGATGGGCTGTCCAAAAGTAGTGTTGTTGGTCACGGTTTCACCCACCACGGCGTAGCTGCTAACGTATTGAGTGGTGGAGCATCCATTCATGTTCAGGACCACCACACCATTCGAGTTCGCGCAAATGGAAGGGTAGAAAAACTCAAGCGCGTTTGAAATTGTCCCTGACTGGATGACGGTCTTGGCGGTGGCATCGATCTTATACCAACGTATGCCAGCATGGTGCGTGCTGCCATTCGGAAGATCGACTGTATGCGCGGCGTAAATAATATTGCCGATTTGATACGGTTTGGCGCCGAAACGGCAGTCTCCGTCATCAAAATCAGACTGGGTGGCGTCCGGCTGCTGGGGATTGATGGGAATGGAGTAGGATGGCACGGAAATCAAAGTGGCAGCGGAGAAAGTAGCGCCAGCAGCGCCGCTGTTGTTCACCTGAACCAATTTGAGGGTGGAGTGAGGTTGAAAATCGACGCCGTTATTTTCGGTAGTGAGGATCAACCCGGGACCCGTGCCGCCGAAATTAACAATGGGATGGGGGGTGTTCCCGCGAGAAGCAGGTGAAAGTGTACCGGAGGAAGAACGCCTCGCGAGGGAGAGCACAGTGCCGAGCAAATCCGCCTTGGGGATACTGCTATAAGCGACTCCGCGGTAAGTGCCGGAACCATCAAAGGAATCCGATCCGATATAGATAGCATTTGCGTCGATGCCCATGGTTGGAAAATCAGCGAAGCGGTTCACATCCGCATTAATACTGACAGCACGCCAGCCAGCGGTCGGATCGCTCGTTTTGGAAACGGCCAGGAGGATGTGATTGTTGACCTGGGAAAGAGGCACATCGATCATGCAGGCGAACCAGCGTCCGGACTGAGCGTCATAAATCAGCCTGGGATCAGATATATCCACCCCTGCGGCAAAAGTAATTCCGGCATTTTGCCAGAAAGCAATATCCGTGGAGAGGGAGATGCGGTTGCCGTTGGTGCGATTATAAACGGCAAAGACCCCATTTAAGAATTCCACAAAATGGTTCGGCCCAATCGTGCCATTACAATCCGAAGGAACAGCAATGGACTCCACGCCTTCGGAAGATCCTTTGAAGTTAAGCCCAATTGTAACATCCAAAGTGGCGTTCGCGGCGACTACACTGACCGCCAATAGAAGTAGAACGGCAAATAATTTCATTTGGCTGGGGGAAAAGAAAGAGGCATGGATTTTAAAAAAGTTACTCATTATAACCAATTTCTGGCTGAGCGCAAAAGAAATGATCAATCGCACGTCACACATAGATTTTGTTCGCCCCGGGCGAAATCATTTGGATAGGACACAGGACTCCTTTTCGTGCTAAATATATATAGACCCGACGTTCGGTAAACAATCTCAAAAGCAGCCCCCTGCCGCTTTTCCCCCTTCTAAATGGAAATGGTTTAAATTCCTCAAAGTTTGTCGCAGCTGCGGGCGGCTATTACTCGACTGTCACAACAAGAATTTTTTGGTTATCAAATCCCCATTACTTCTCGTTCTATTTGCGTTCCCGTATGATCCTAAACTCGTTAGTGAATCCACAAAGCCAGAATTCTCCCTTCAGGTTCTCTCCGGGTTCGAAGCTCGAGCGGGTGAGCCTATCAGGAGCGTGGAAGGATTAATTTTGTCCGTTTTCAATTTTACCGGCCGTTCGAATTACTTCCACCCAAGGACGTTATCGGCGTTGTCGTCTGTGGTTCGCGGCGTTGATTGCTTGCTATCGGCTTTGCGATCAGGACCCAAAGACCAGACCATCACTGATCCACGCCGGATCCATGGCCCGAGGTCCCGTGTGTTTTTTAATTCCAAACCCCAGCGGTTGGGTTTTTCCTGGTTGAGTAGTGGATCACTATAAAAAGCGTCTTCAACTACATCGTCGCCGTTATAATCGAGGCTGATGACGTAGGGGGAGCCCCATGGATCTCGATATACAAAGTCCGGACCGACCCCCGGTTCTCCTTTTACCTTGGTTATCTTTGGTTTCAGAAAGGCGATTGAATGGGAGTTTCTTTGGTGGTTGATGTTCCAGCCTCCGTTCACATTCATCAGGATGTACATTAGTTCGGAATTATCGTGATAGGGTGAATTACCAGGAATGACTTCGCCCGGGATGGCAGGGATCGAATCCCGCGCGTTATCAATTACGCTCCCATTGGTGGATCGGGTGCCGTAGGTGAAATCCGCTATGGTTTTATTTATGCCGGGAAAAGGTGTTTCCAATTTTGGGATTGGAAGGGTTCCATACTCCAGCTTATAGGCGATCATGGCAGACTCAATATCCCGCATTTCCGATTTTGCCCTTGCTATTTGTGTCTTGAGTTTCGCCCTCCCCAAGGCAGGGAGGAGTATGGCCGCGAGGATGCCGATGATGGCGATGACCACGAGAAGTTCGACGAGTGTAAATGCCAAGGCCGATGGAGTGGATCTTAAAGTTTTGAATCTTCCAGGCTTTTCGTGAATGTGATGATCCATGGGTTTATGAGTTCTTATTTAATCTCCAACCTCTCGATTCGCGACTTACCAGTTACCCAATCGACCCGAATGCGGGTTGGCTGGTTGGTGTAATCTCCCACTGGGGTTTCAAAAATTATTCGTCTGGCAATGGTGCCGTTAGGATTGAAGTCAGTAACCATCGATCCAATAAAAACCGTAATCAGTTCATCCTGCTGCCTGCCGTTCAGCAACTTACCGGCAGGGCTGAATGCCACGTAGGGCATTTCAACATCGAGATCCGAAGATTCACCCGGAAAGAATTCCCTGGTAAACTTAAAAGTTCGTTTTGGAAAAGGGGTGTAATCTGGATTGCCTTGAACATTAGCGAATTTATATGGAATGATAAACATGTTCTCAGGGAGTGATTTCCATTTGCCAAGGAAGACAGGATGGTAAACACCGGGCTGGTCCCCCACCTTTCTATCCGAAAAAAACGCATATTGGCTTCCCTGTCCCTTTTGGAGGCTTTTGATGGTCGGTGTCTTGATCGTCGATACAAAAAGAACGTAAACCACGCTTCGGTTGTTGATTGCCATTTGACGCGCCAAATTCAAGTCATCCGAGAGTTGGCGAGCGGCTACAGTAAGTGTGTTCGCTTTTGATAAACCAACCACAGCGGGCACAGTCATAGAGACGATTATCCCAACAATAGCCAACACCGCGAGCATTTCGATGAGAGTAAAACCTGGGAGCAAGGGATTGTGGAGCAAGCGATGGCCTTTAGGTTTCATTGCACTTGTTGTTTTCCCAATGTCCAAAACCATTCAAAAATCCCGGGTGACGAATGACTGGAGCCGCTGTGACTATTGCCTCCCAACCGCACTACTTTAAAACCCTTGACCGTTAATGCGTGTGGTTGGATGGATACTAAAAGAGTTTGGTTCTTCTTACAAGTAATTTGTCATTCACTATGCACCGTTCTCCAGTTATTCCTGAGGTATTCTAAAACCGAATGATACGTGCTGGCTGGGATGCGCAAACAAACGTATCCCGAGGCGAGAATAGACATGATTGACAACTCACCGAAAAGCAAACAACTGCAAAGAATGGAGGTTAAACCACCTCGGTTTCAGAGACCTCTGCTTCAGTGGGATGCAAAATAAGTTCGGTGCCCTCGCGCGCAGCTTCAACAACCATTTTGGACCCGCGTTCCAGGACGATGGCCCTGGCTTTGGCTACCAGACGAGAGATCTCTTCGTCAGTGTGGATGGGGTCATGGTGGAAAAGAAAGAGATGCTGGACATTGGCACTGAGGGCAAGGTCAACGGCATCTTCAACGCAGCTATGGCCCCAGCCCACATGGTGGGCGTATTCCTCGGCGTCGTATTGTGAATCGATGATAAGGACTGCGGCATCTTTGATGAAATGCAGGAGTTTTTCATCCTGAGCCTGGGCGAAGGCCAGGTGTTCTTTATCTTTGTTGGACTGGGAGCGGAGGCGTTGGAAGAGTTCGATATCCGGCAGATAACAGATGCCCCCCGCAGCGCTGGAAATTCGGTAACCGGTACAGATACCGGGATGGTTGACCAGTTCCGCCTGAACGGGAACAGGACCAATTTCGAAATGGAAGTTCTTTAGCTCGTTGATTTCGATGTGCCCCGGCATTTGCTGCATGCTAATGGGAAAGTAGGGACTCTCCATCTGGGCGGAGAGAGTGCTTTCGAGGCCCTGGCGCGCGCCTTCGAAGCCGAGGATGCGGACAATGTTGCGATGATTATATGCAGGAACGAAGAAAGGAAAACCCTGGATGTGGTCCCAATGGGTGTGGCTGATGAGGACGGTGCAGCGAATAGGTTTTTCGCCAAACTCCTTTTCCAGCGCCAATCCGAGCGGTCGTATGCCGGTCCCCGCATCCAGGACAATGATTTCACCCATGGTGCGAACCTCGACGCAGGAAGTATTGCCCCCGTAAAAAACGGTGGAAGGACCAGGAGTGGGGATGGATCCTCGAACGCCCCAAAAGCGAATTAAAGTTTGCGAAGCCGTGTGGGCGGAGGAAGGAGAACGGCCCAGGTCGCCAACGAGCGCGGCGTCGGTCACGCCATTCCTAGGAGGGAGATGACCGTCGAGCAAGCGGGAAAGATCCTCAGGATTGATAGGCTTAACCAGATAGTCATCGGCACCGGCTTCGAGAGCATTAAGTCGGTCGGTGGTATAACCGCTACCGGTAGTAACGACGATACGGACTTTGGGAAGGATATCTTTACGGGAACGAATGCTGCGACAGACCTGAAAACCGTTAACGCGAGGCATGAGGAGATCGACCAGGATGACCTGGGGTTTGATGGCAAAGGCCAATTCGAGCCCCTGCTCACCATCCTGAGCTTCATGGACAGACCAGCCAGCGGCCCTCAGCCAGGTGGATAAGACGTGGCGAAGGACCTTGTCGTCGTCTATGAGCAACACGGTTTTCATTGATTGCTGCGAATGCTTGCTGGTTTCGAGAGCAAATTCAAGGAAAGAGGAGAAATCTCTAAGAGAATCCCCGGCGGAGAGCTAATAGGCAGGGTCTACAGACTCGAAAATGCCCGGTCTCTGATAGTCGCAGGCTTGCGAGCTGCCGCCGCCATAGCGTTTCACTTCACAATTGCTCCTTAAGCCTCACTTTGGTAATCAGCTGTTGTGGAAGAGGTAACATCCAGCTTGCTGCTGCTGATACCCGCGTATAATGAAGAGGACCGCATCGGTCCGGTCTTGCGCGAGTTCGGTGCCTATTTGCGATCTCATTACCGCGGGAAATTCCAAATTGTGGTGGTGCTCAATGGTTGCCGCGATAACACCGCTGGCGTAGTTTCGGCTATTTCCAAAGAGTTTCCCGAAATCACCTATATCGATTTCCCGGCTCCCATCGGCAAAGGGGGAGCGCTTATCGAAGGACTTCGCCTGGCTCCGCTGGTTGATCTCATCGGCTATGTGGATGCGGATGGGGCGACTTCTCCCGCGTCGTTTCTGGAGATCGTGGCGAAGTGCCATGGCGAGATCGATTGTGTGATTGGATCGCGCTGGCTGCCAGGCGCGGTACTTCACGCCAAACAACCGTGGTTCCGCCAACTGACGAGTCGGGTTTTCCATCTTATCGTTGAGTCCCTTTTCTGGATGCATATTCTCGATACCCAATGCCCTGCCAAAGTGATGAAGCGCGAAGCGATCGAGAAAACCCATCACGGCCTCCGAATCGCGGACCTGGCCTTTGATGTGAACCTGCTCTACCTGTTAAAAAGAGAGAAATTCAAAATCCTGGAGCAGCCGACTGAATGGACTGACAAAGCAGGAAGCAAAGTGACCTCGAGCCTTTTCCGGGTTTCCTTCGTTATGTTCCTTTCGGTTGTCAGATTGCGGCTTATCTATTCCCCGTTCCGAAACCTGCTAAAACTATTCCGCCCGCTGGAGACCTGGGTATACAAGCGGCTCAAACAACCAGCGCCTCTGCTGAGCCGCCCAAAAGATTCGACGCCCACTCCGCCGGGATCGACCATTTCGTCATAACCATACACAAAGCTGAGTTTAGGTTTGTTGATATTATTGATTCCCGAGTGGTGGAGGAGATTGGCCCGCATCAGTATTACGGAAGGTGGTTTTGAGTATGACATCAAAGTGACAGGAAGCCCTCGCGAGAGTCGAGGTGCATCAGGAATTTTGTGCTATGTCTTTTTGTGTTCATCTTACACGGGTCGTTTGACCTTTTTTGATCAGATTCTCGTCACCTCGCATCCTACGAATATTAACGACGCTCGCGGGTTGGCTTCGATTTTCTGCGAGGCCTGACACTACGATTGGTGCCGTTGGGTGATT
>JAQGOY010000031.1 GCA_028293375.1 Verrucomicrobiales bacterium
GTCGCTTGATTCGTAATGAAACCGACTGCGGTGTGGCTCTTCTCATCTGCCCGCGCTTCCTAAAATCACCCTATCTGGAATTGCTTCCGAGGGATTGGTATCAGGATGATCCTTCCGAACTTCGATCCGCCCATCCCCCCACTGAGATTCGAAACTTCTTCGCTCCCGTGTAAAGGAGTCAGGTCCCTAGTTTTTTCCATTAACGCTTTCGCGTCGAATGAATGAGGGTGCAAGAATCCTTCCCCCTCATTGATCGAGTTTCGCGAGAGGGGGAACATCTGTTGCCAGCTACCAGCTTACACCGCAGAAAAACATAAAAGCATTCTATGAAAATCGAGACATTAAAAGACCTCTACCTGGAAGAATTAAAAGACTTGTACAGCGCCGAGACGCAACTTGTAAAAGCCCTTCCTCAAATGGCCAAGGCCGCCACCTCCGATGAACTGCGAGCCGCTTTTGAAGAACATTTGGAACTGACCCGTGAACATGTCGAAAGACTGGACCAGATCTTTGAAAACCACGACGAATCCCCCAAGGGCAAGAAATGCAAAGCCATGGAAGGCCTCATCGAAGAGGCCAAAGAGTTGCTTGAAGAGGACATCGCGGAAGACGTTCTGGACGCCGGATTAATTGCTGCGGCCCAGCGTGTCGAACATTATGAAATTGCAGTCTACGGTTGCGTTCGCACCTATGCCAAGCTCCTGGGTCTCGAAGAAGAAGCAGACCTCCTCCAGCAAACCCTGGATGAAGAAGAAGAAACCGATCAGACTTTGACCGATATCGCCGAAAGCACCATTAACATCGAGGCGGTTGATGGTGATGAAGAGTCGTCAGACGATTCCGGAGAGGAAGCCAGCGAGAATTCAAAAAAAGGCCGCTCCAGCAAATAGTCGCGCTCTATTTTAAAGAATCTACAAGGCGCGGAGACTATCCTCCGCGCTTTTTTTATGGATCATAAAATTTGGGATGCCGTGATTGTCGGAGGAGGCTACGCCGGCACTTCAGCGGCCATTTATATCGCCCGCGCCACGCGATCTGTGCTGGTGCTGGATGCTGGGCAATCGATCGGTGCATGGGAACCCAAAGTCGAAAACTTTTTCGGTTTTCCTGAAAGTATTTCCGGCAAGGAATTATTGGACCGGGGTCGCTTACAGGCAGAGAAATTCGGCGCTAAATTTGTTGAGGACACGATTGTCGATGGCATGAAAGAGAATGAGGCCTTTCTTCTGAAGGGTAAAAAAGGAGATTATCGTGGAAGTCGTTGCCTCCTCGCCACCGGCGCCCTCCACATTCCTCCCGATATTCCAGAGGTCAATTCCTGCCTCGGGGTCAGCATGTTTTTTTGCAAAGACTGTGATGGGCTTAAAGTTCGTGGAAAACGAGTTGCTGTCATCGGCTCGAACAACGACGCAGTGGAATACGCCCTCGGCCTCTCGCTTTATTCCGGGTGTGTTGTGGTCCTGACCAATGGCAAAACTGCAGGCTGGGATGACGAACACGCCAAATGGCTCCAACGCTACGAAGTATCCTGCCACACGGAAAAAATCACCGAGGTCTGCCACGACAGTGGGCAAATATCCTGTGTGCGTTTCGAAAATGGGCTATGCGTTGAAATCGAGGCGCTATTCACCACCCGAGGCGACATTTTTCACAACGGTCTTGCCCGCTCCCTCGGCGCTACTCTCGACGAATACGGCCAGATCGTCACCGGTAGCTGTGGGCAAACCGACATCCCGGGACTTTTTGCCGCAGGATGCGTTACCCCGGCAAATTGTCAAATGATCGTTGCGGCAGGCGAAGGAGCTGCGGCCGGCCAAAAGATAAATCGGAGTCTCTTTGAAGAAAGCATCGTGAACGGCAAATTGTTTGACCATCGCGCGGTTCAAATTGCCCGCGAACAAACCGAACCGTGCGTTACTAAACAGCCTGCCCCCAACCACAAGTGATTACGATTTTATGCCACCCCCAAAAATGGGGGCTTACCCGATTGAGTCTCTCTTGGCTTTACGGTTTTCTGTAGGTAAATGGGTTCCAGCGAAAAATCTACTTTGCAGGTCGGGAAAAAGAGCATTCCTGTCTCGAACCTCGAGAAAGTGCTTTATCCAAAATGTGGATTCACCAAAGGCCAGGTCATCGATTATTACATCAGGATCGCCCCGGTTCTGCTTCCTCATTTAAAAGCGCGTCCCTTGACTCTGAAACGTTATCCGAATGGCGTGGAACAACCCTTTTTTTACGAAAAAAAATGTCCCTCTCATCGCCCCCCATGGGTTGACACCGCAGCCGTCTGGAGCGAAGGAAACCAGGCGAATATTAATTTCTGTTTAGCCAACGACCTGCCCACCCTGGTCTGGGCTGCCAATCTCGCCGATCTCGAACTGCACACTTCTCTCGCCCGGGCGCCCAAGTACGATTCTCCGACGATGGTCGTCTTCGACCTCGATCCTGGTTTGCCCGCCAACATCGTGGACTGCTGCGAAGTCGCGTTCGCCTTGCGAGAAGAATTGACCGCTTTCAAACTGGAAGCTTTTCCGAAAACGTCCGGCTCAAAGGGACTTCAAATTTATATCCCCTTAAACTCGCCAACCTCCTACGACCTGACCAAAACGTTTGCTCATGGCATGGCAGAAACTCTGGAAGGAAAGATGCGTGGCAAGGTTGTTTCTAAGATGGCCAAGGCTCTACGCAATGGAAAAGTATTCGTGGATTGGAGCCAGAACGATATCCACAAAACCACCGTTTGCGTCTATTCCCTGCGCGCTAAAGACTCGCCTACGGTCTCAACTCCAGTGACATGGGACGAAGTAGGAGAATGCTTGAAGAAGAAAAAGCCAGATATCCTTCGATTCGAGTCGGAAGAAACTTTGCGAAGAGTCGGTAAACATGGGGATCTTTTTGAGCCCGTCCTCAAAAAGAAACAAAAACTGAAAGGGTAATGGAATTATGAGGGCAATATGGAAAGGGTCTATCAGTTTTGGGTTGGTCAACATACCCATTGGTCTTTATCCCGCCACTCATCGCGAGGATTTTAAATTTCGGCTGCTTCGCGAAGGTGATCTGAGTCCGGTGAATTATAAAAGGGTGGCCGAAGCTGACGGGAAGGAAGTGCCCTGGGAGAAGATCGTCAAAGGCTACGAGTACGCCAAGGGTAAATTCGTCGTCATCAAGGAGGAGGATTTCAAACGGGTGGATGTCGAGGCCACCCAAACCGTCGACATCATCAATTTTGTCGAGGTCAATGAGATAAATCCCATGTTTTTTGATAAACCCTACTACCTGGTGCCGGAGAAATCCGGTGGCAAAGCATATGCCCTCCTGCGCGAGGCATTGCGAAAAACCGGAAAGGTGGGCATTGCCAAGGTGGTCATCAAATCGCGGCAGCACCTGGCCGCCGTCAAACCACAGGACAACGCCATCGTCCTCGAATTAATGCATTTTGCCGACGAAATCAGTGAGCATGCCCACTTGAATATTCCCTCCACCGCCGTGGGCAAGAAGGAATTGGACATGGCAGAATCACTGGTCGATTCCATGACTGATAAATGGAAGCCCGAACAATATGGGGATGATTACAAGGACGCATTGCTAAAGATGATCAAACAAAAAGCCAAAACCGGCGAAGCGCCGGAAGCGCCCGCTCCTGCCGCTTCGAAGAAGTCCAATGTTATCGATCTCGTTTCAGTTCTTCAACAAAGTCTGAATCAAACTGGGAAAAAGCCTTCCAGAAAACCTTCCAAATCAGCCAAAAAGAGTTCCAGGGCTCACGCAACCAAAAGGAAAGCGGCTTAACTTATGAAACCTCGTGTTCCCGGTCATTCCATCAGTGCTTACCGCGCCAAAAGAAATTTCGCTGTCACCAGCGAGCCACCTCCAGCCATCGCAAAAAAGAAAAGCACTTCGCTCATGTTCGTCATCCAGAAGCACGATGCTTCCCACTTGCATTTCGATTTTCGATTGGAGATGGAGGGCGTTCTCAAATCGTGGGCTGTGCCAAAAGGACTTCCATACGTGAAGGGCGAACGCCGACTAGCCATGCATGTGGAAGATCATCCCATGAGCTACGCGCGTTTCGAGGGCACTATTCCTGAGGGCAATTATGGCGCCGGCACGGTTATGGTCTGGGATATCGGAACCTACGAAGTCCTCGAAAACCAGCCCCTGGCTGCAATGAAAGCAGGAAAGTTTCATATATGCCTGAAAGGAAACAAGTTAAAAGGGGAATGGGGATTGATCCGTATGCGCGCAGAATCCGGAAAAGATCCCTGGCTTATTTTTAAAAGTGGCGAAGAGATGAAGCCTCTAAGTGAAAAGCAGGAAAACAGCAGCGTCCTTTCGAAACGCACGCTTGACCAGATTTCTTCAGCCAACGACAAACAATGGATCAGCAATCGAGCCAGCGATTCAAAGTCTGCAGTAGCGGGAGCAAAACCGCTTAAAAAGCCGGCTGCTCCAAAACGCTCCCTTAAAAAAAAAGTCCCCGCTCCGAACGTCAAATGGATTGAGCCGATGAAGTGTCGCCTTCTGGAAGAGGCGCCGCGTGGTGAAGAATGGATTTATGAGTTAAAGTTCGATGGCTTTCGCGCCCTCGCTTTAAAAAGTGGGGACAAAGTTACCCTTCTCTCGCGCGCCAACAAAGACCTGACTGCGCGTTTCCCGGAAATAGCTGAAGCCATCTCAGCATTGCCCGCTCAATCACTCATGTTGGACGGAGAGATTGTCGCCCTGGACCCGGAGGGCCGTTCATCTTTTCAACTCCTGCAGAATTCGCAGCAAAGTGCTTTGCCGCAGGGCGCCATCTGTTTTTATGTGTTTGATCTTTTGCAATTGGAAAAGGAGTCGCTCATATCGCAAACTTTCGTTGAGCGCAGAAAGTTGCTGGAAACTATTGTCAAACCTCACTCACAAGGGATCTTGCGCTACTCCGACAGCATTAAAGGTGATCCCACCGAGCTTCTGAAGGAAATCAAACGCCGCGGCATGGAGGGGATCATCGCCAAAAGGCTGGATTCCCAGTACGAGGCCGGCCAGCGCTCAGGTTCCTGGGCGAAGATTAAAGTGAATCTTCAACAGGAATTTGTCATAGGCGGTTACACCGCTCCGCAGGGATCTCGATCTTATTTTGGGGCCTTGCTTGTCGGCTTTTATCAATCCGGAAAGCTTCGATTCGCTTCGAAGGTCGGAACCGGCTTTGACCAGAAAATTCTTCGTGAACTCTATCATCGTTTCACTCAGCTCAAACACCCTGAATGTCCATTTGTCAATTTGCCCGAGTCTCGAAGTGGTCGTTTCGGCCAGGGAATTACCAGGGCGGAAATGAAGAAATGTTCCTGGGTCGAGCCTTCGCTCGTGGCGCAGGTTAGTTTTACCGAGTGGACGAATGACAATCATCTTCGGCACCCGGTATTCCTCGGATTGCGCGAGGATAAAGCCGCATCCGAGGTCGTGCGCGAAAAACCGGAAACGGTTTAGCCGACGGACTTGAGCAACGCGGGTTCGGATGCCACTTGTGCACTTTTTCGCAACGCTTTGTGGTAGACCTCCACCGTCTGTTGCGCGCAGATCCCCCAGTCAAATTTCTTGGCGTGTTCTATCCCGTTTCGAGACAGTGAAATCCGCAGTGCTTCGCTACCGGAAATCTGCGCGAGCGCGTGCGCCATTTCGTCCTCAGATTCGGGATTGATTGGTATCACCGCATCTCCCACCACTTCTGCCAGCGATCCCCGAGTCGAGCTGATCACCGGGCATCCGCTCGCCATGGCTTCCAGGGGGGGAAGTCCAAACCCTTCGAACATGGATGGAAAAACAAAACAGCCGGCCGCTCGATAAAGCGACGATAAATCAGCATCTGGCACGAAACCAAGCGAGTGGATCTCATTTCGCACGGAGCTGGAGGCCATTCTATGGTGAATCACTTCCGCTCCGTGCCAGTCCGCTCCGGCAAATACGAGCTGCCAGTGGCTTGAAGTCACCTTCTTAAATTTCTCAAAAGCACTGATCAACCTGACATGATTTTTGGCCGGGTGTTCCAACCTGGCTACATAAAGAAAATACGGTATGGTCAGGTCAATTTGTTTTAACGCCTCTGGGATGTTCTCCACTTCCCCAGGAAAATATTTGGTTCGGTCCAGCCCGTTATAAATGAGATTTATTTTGCCCCTGGGCACCCCAAAATACTTCTCAATGTCTCCAGCAGTTTGTTTGCTGATGGCGATGATTTCATCCTGGCGCGCAGCCAGTCTTCGCGCCACGACACGGCCGTAAAACATCCGTTTCCAGTCGTACTTTTTAGTCACGTGAAAAGGGGCCAGATCATGGATTGTCGCCACCGAGGGGCAGGGAGCCGTGCCCAGCATGCGTCGATAGCTCGGAACATGGAAAAGCTCGAGGGATCGCTTTCTAATCTCCCCTGGCAAGCTCAATTGATGCCAAAGAATATTCCGAACGGGCGACCGAAATTTCTCTGCTACCGGTGCCAGCTCGCAATACGGCTCGGCAAACGCGAAGAGCGGCATATCTTCCTCCAGCACAAAAAGCACTGGCTCGATTTTTGTGTGCAACCTTCCAAAGGCCCGTGTCAACGCAAACAAATACTGGGCAATCCCCGTCTTGCCGCGTTGAATCATCGTGGTCGATATTCCAACTCTCATTTATCCTCCAGGAGATATTTTTCTAATCGCGCAAGTTTCAAAACGCTCATCACGTTTTTTGTGATTCCGATGAACTGCACTTTCAATCCCATTTCCCTGGCGACCTTCCTGGTTTTTACCATCAGCCCCAGGCCTGTGGAATCGATGAACAAAAGTCGCGAAAGGTCAATCATTACCAGTTTGCTTTTTACCTTCGAAGTCAAATGATTCTGCGTCGTTTCCCAGACCAGCTCTGCGTTGGCCGCAGTGATTTCTCCCTGCCAGAAGAGAGACGGTTTTGATGAATAATAATTATTCCTGAGAACAACATGCGTCGAGGCGTATTGACTCGTCCGGCTCAGCGCCTCTTTATGGTCTTTGGCGATCTCAAAAAAATCATAAAGATTCATCAATCGCAACGCGGAGACCACAGCCTTGCTCGGACTGACGAGGATAAGATGACTGTTTGTGATGCGAGCTCTTTTCTGGAGTCGAATCAGCAGGCCCACTCCGGTGCTATCGATCTTTTTCACCTTGTCCAGTAACAAAAGACATTGCCTGCTATTGGACAACGCCTGCTCGCACACCATTGAGTTTTGCCGCACCGTCGCCATGTTTAAGCGTTCCGGTAGTTCGACTTCCTTGATTTCTTCCTTTTCTCCCAGTCGCGTGGGGGTCGACGACTCTGTCTTATGTCCCGACAGGAGTTGGAGCTGCCACCACTGTTTGAAGATGGCCCTGCTGAACCACCAGAGATCGTTGGTATATCGCCTCAGGAGTCTCTTCGGTTCCTGCGCCAGCCGGAATGTCCATTCCGTCCCGGTCTTTTGCATCCACTTGGGCGCTCGAGTTGCCGTCCCCGCCAAAAAGTCGATGGTCGCTCCCACCCCCACGCAGACAGGAACACCGAGTTTCCGGTAATGCATTGCGATCCACTTCTCCTGCTTCGGGCAACCAAATGAGACAAAAAGCAAATCCGGTTCAGCTGCTTTTATTTTTTGAGTGATGGTCGCGTGGTCCATCTCCATCAGGCTGGCAAAGGGTGGTGAATTGTATCCCACGATCTTTATGTCAGGCAGTTGGGACGTAATATTTTTAATGGCTTTCGAAGTGGCCTCTTCCGTCCCGCCCAAAAAATAAACGGTGTATTTTTTCTTGGCCGCGATTTGCAGCAAAAGCGGCACCAGGTCGCTACCCGCCACTCGCTCGGGAAGTGGGTTTCCCAACAGTCGCGAAGCCCATACCAACGGTGTCCCGTCGCACAGCACCAGGTGCGCATCCATCAATATCCGGCGCAGTTCCACGTCATGCAATGCCTGCACCAGGAAATCCACGTTCGCTGTCGCCAGGTAGTGGGGCTCCCGTGACAAGACCATTTTCTCCACCGCCGCCACCGCTTCGCTCACCGTGATGTTGTCGAATGGTACGCCCAGGATCGCTATCGGTGGCGCCGCAGTCTCAGCTACGTTTTCTTCCAACACCACTCCTGCCTCTTTGAGAACCAGGGGGGTCGCGTTAAGCTGAAACACACTCATTCTGTTTCTTCGTTTTGTTGGCGTAAACCGGCTTTTGCAGCAGAATTAATGCGGAATTCAATTGTTTCAGAGTGATGGGAAATTTCTCCATCGTGTTGACAATGAGGGAGCTCATTCCCTTTCCCAGTTTTGCCGCCAGTTTTTCCTGCACATGAGCTGCCACAAAGTAACTGATCTGATAGCCATGATTCTCCACTGACTTCTCAAATTCCGCGTAAGGAATAGTATGGTGCGATCCTGTATCCGTGGCTGATTCAGCCACAAAAACTTTCTGCCTCAACGAGGCAAACTCCTCGTTCACCATGGCGATCATACCGCCGGGCTTCAACACTCGGTAACACTGCGTCAGTGTTTGTTCCATGTCTGGCGTGTGGTGAAACGAAGCATTGAAAGTTATGTAATCCAGGGAATCGTCCTTGAAGGGCAGGTTGGTCATGCTTTCCAGGATTCGTTCGAAATAAACGTTGTGCATTTCGAACAGGATGTCCGAGGTTTTCAGTCCATAAAAATCGGCTTCATTCACGTCCAGCGCGATGACATTTGCGCCTGTCTGGGCAAGCATTCGACTGCTCCAGCAGGGCCCCGTCCCCACGTCCAGCACCCAATCCCCGGCTTTTAATTTCAAATGATCGATCAATACTTTGAAGTCAGGTCCAAAGTTACACGTGTGCGGCCAAAGTTCTGCCAGCGTTTCCGGAAAGTTTCCGATCAATTTCGGATCACGCAGCCGATCGCTTCCTGTATACGTGGTGTTTTCGTATTCCAGCTCCCGTTTCACTGCATCATGGTCGAATCCGGTTGCCATGCGCACTATCCCGTCCACGATGTCAAAGGTATGTTGCGACGGGCCATTGCAAACAACAGTTCCAGTGCGAATTTCTCCTCCGCTTTCCTCGCGGGAGATCGTTTTCATGGTTTCCGAACACCTGGGGCATCGGAGTACTTCGAGTAGTTTGGTTTTCATCTTTTAGTTAAGGGCTATTTTTCCGTTGGCGACATCTTCAAACGAGATCACCTGGATATCTTTTTGGCTCGCAAGGTATTCCGCAGTCTCGTGCAGCACGTTGATAAATTTTTCGTCCGGTAAATTACTCCGGAAATATTCCCACCAGTGGCTCACCAACACCGTTAGTCTTCGGCTTTGAATGCTCGAAATGATGGTGTCCAACATCGTGCCATAATCTTTATGATACGACAGGTGGCAGCCTGGATGAGCCAGCAGGCGAGTGCCTCCAGCTTCCCAGTGATAACGTTGAAGCGTCTTTTTCACCGCGTAATTTGGCAGCCAACTCCACGGCAGGCGACGAATCTCGAACCAGCCCGTCGATAAAACTTTGAATCGGGCCGAAATCTCCTGGAGCGATTCTTTGGATACCTGGTCGTATGGAGCCACAAACGTGGTAGGCACCCCGAAGCCTGC
>JAQGOY010000063.1 GCA_028293375.1 Verrucomicrobiales bacterium
TTCGGAGATCTTCCGATCCTGGTCATACCGGTCACACCTTCGTAAGGTTCGCTGACCCTTTCGCAAATAAGGACGCCATCCACCCAAATTTGCTGGTGCAAGCCAGTGAATTGAAAGACGAAATGGTGCCAGGAATCACGCATCTCAAGAGTCGTGGGGGAAATGACATCGTTCATATAAAATCCAAGTTGAGGTTGCGATTTGCCGCGCAGCATCATGTGCATGTAGCGATTGGGAACGTCGCTATCCTTTTGCTCCAGCAGACCGTACATGGCATTGGTGCCGGTAAATCGAACCCAAAAACTAACAGCCCACGGTTTTAATCCGAGGTTGATATGAGGGAGATCGAGAAAATTGTCACCTCCCTTGAAGAAAGCAGCGCCATCTTTAATGGTGATTTCTCCATTAATTTTCACGGGCAATTTATTCGTCGAGTGGTCAGCAATATCCTGGGTTAATGGCAAATAA
The DNA here is from genome assembly GCA_028293375.1 of Verrucomicrobiales bacterium. Lineage (GTDB taxonomy): Bacteria > Verrucomicrobiota > Verrucomicrobiia > Limisphaerales > JAQGOY01 > JAQGOY01. The sequence goes on from JAQGOY010000063.1 coordinate 469, forward strand.
ATTGCCAAATCGCGGTTTAAATCGGGTTTGAGACTGAGAGGGCGTGAATCGCTTCCAGTAATTTTTTTGGATTCTGGAATGTTTGCGGCGGTGGTCAGCTCGGCAAGGGCATATTGACGTTCGAGGGCAAATTCCTTTTGCGGATTATCCTTAATCCAGTTCAGGTGTAGCGTGGCTTCAGCTTTTCTTCCCGCATGAAGTTGCTCCAGCCCCAGAAAATAATGAGCCATGAAAAGACTTCCCTGATCGAGGGCGCGCGCCATGACGACCTCTTCGCGAATCTCGCCGCGCAAGTGACGGATTAAAAGATTAAACCAACCGGCAGATCCCAACTTGGCTTTGGCTTCTCGCAGAATACCACTGGCGTTATCCTCCTGGCCTGCCTTTAAATAACCCTCATAAGCCTGCAAGACAGCATAAGCGGACTGGCCAGAGTTCCATCCGTGTTTTTGCAGATATTCCCTGGCATCAATGGCAGCCTCTGCACCTTTGCCCTGAAGCAGAAGAATGCGGCCACGCTGATAGTAATAAACGGCCCCGCCATCGAGTAGGATGGCCGCAGTAAACGCTTTCAAGGCTTTGTCCATTTGCCCCATCTCTCCATGCATCGTCCCACTGACACCTCGATACCAAACAACGCGCGGATTATGCTCCACTGCCTTTTCGACCATGGCCAGGGCCTCTTCGTTTCGTCCCAGCATCTGGAGGCTGAAACCGTTTTCCACCATGGCAGGTCCGGAAAAAGGCGCCTCGAGTAAAGCCAGTTGCGCATCCTTTAACGCGCCGGCAAGATCACTCGAATAACGTTTGGCCCGGGCGCGCTGCAATAAGGCTGTCTCGTCAGCCGGTTGCATTTCCAGGTAGGTATCATAGTTAGCAATAGATTCTTTATAATGTTTACTGACCAACTGGGCATCGCCAAGGTTGAGCAGGTAACTCGCCTCACCTTCCGGATGAATTTTGATCAAGTCCATGTAGTCCTGGAACAGCAACTCACGTTGGCCAGCAAAGCTTCTTATCTGCTGGAGATCGGCGTTGGCCGCTGTATTCCAGGGGTTTGCCCTAAGCGCAAGTTTATACTCGGCAACTGCCTCCTCTTGCTTCCCTTTCGAAGCCAGGACTTCACCACGATTGACGTGGAAATGGCTTTGAGTGGGATCCAACCGCGTCGCGTGATCAAAATCTTTAAAAGCAGAGTCCATGTCCCGCAAATTTGAATACGCACGTCCACGTTCGAAAAAAGCCTCCGCAAAACCGGGGTTCAACTGGATCGATCGGGAGAACTGGGCAACCGACTCCTTTAATTTGCTTAAGGTCCTAAGGTAGATTCCCGCCTCGTAAAAATAAAAATAAGCGGCATTCGTGTTCAGTTTTGCCGCCTCATCCATCTCCCTTTGGAACCCATCCCTGCTGCCTTTGCGGGAATAGAAATCCTTGATGCTCCTGTAGGCCGCATCGTAGTGAGGATCGAGGCTGATCGCTTTGACGTAATCCGCCAATGCCTTGCCATTGTCCAGCGATTTCTCATAGCTGTAGCCGCGGTTTTTATAGATCAAAGGGTTGGAGGGATCCAATTTTAAGGCCGCATTCAAGTCTTCCGAGGCCTGTTCAAGGAGAACCAAGCGAGCATAGCACCAGCCGCGCATGGCGAGATAGTTTGAGTTGGTGGGGCTCAGCCGAATGAGTTCGGTTAAAAGCGGCAATGCAGCATTCAGTTCGCCGTTTTCCATGCAATGCTCATTGGCCAGAAGATAATAACTCTCCGCCCACGCTGGATTGGCAATGGCGAGATTGGTTGAAATATTGACGATTTCATGGGGATGCCCAACCAGTCTGGTCAAGGTTCCCAGGGATCGACGGGCAGAGGCCAAGTCAGGGGAAAGCTTGATCGCGGTGGAAACATCCGCTACAGCCTGGTTTGTTTCGCCAAGCCGATACCTGGCCCAGGCGCGAGTCTCATATGCAGGAGCAAAACCGGGATCGAGCCGAATGGCTTCATTGACAGTTTTTAGGGCTTTATCGTATTCATGTCGATCAGCCTGAATAGAAGCCTTTAGCCAGAACACTTCCTTGTTTTTTGGATCAAACACAATGGCCTGATCGAAGTCCTTTAATGCTAAATTATTGAGGCGTAAATCGGAGAGAATCTGTCCTCTTAAAGTAAGTGCCTTGGGGGACCTGGGATTAATAACCAGGGCACGGTTCAACCACGCATAGGCCAAATCGTTCTTATCCCCTTTGAAAGCCTTGTTACCTTGTTCCAGCGCGACATCCATGGAGATTGTCTGCTGGATGGCGTTCCGTTCTGCGGAAGTGATAAGGAGCGACTCATTGGGAGGTGTGACAGCTGCGCAATGCAAATTACAGAAACTACTCCAACCCAAAAAAGCAACAACCAGTCGGGCGAAGAAAAATCGGGAATAAGCCTGCTTTACGATTCTGATGTGGAAGTATTTCATTCGATTCGCCCTATTATTCGAGAGTGATGGCGATCAAAAAGGGAGCAGGCATAGCCATTGTGGTGACGTAGTCTATGGACTTGATCTCGTCGTCCGGTTGGGGATTTTTCCACGAACTGGAGTAAATGCGCAACGACATCCCGGCCTTCTCGGAGGCTTCGTTATTGCCGGTCCAGGCAATTTTTGATCGATCCGCTTTCTGGGGTTCATTTTGCCAATACCACCAGTCACGAACATCCTTCCCGTAGATGATTGGAATTTTTCTTTCAGGGCCTGAGACATAATTCACAACGTAATAGCCAATCGTCGTTCCATCTTTCGCCTGGTATCCAGTGCCGTGTAAAAAATGAAGGACCTTGGCGGACTTGCCGATTTTGATTCCCTCGACTTGCTCCGGGAAAACGCCGCCCCAGCCTTTTGGGCCGCGCCCGAGCAATTGGATCAAACCGCGGACATCAAATTCGATTCCGTCAAACTTCTGCAATCCACGAGGCATGCTTGAAAGATCATTGCGACGTTCGAGGGAAATATGGTTTCCGGGGTGCCAGGTCTCCGTCAGCACGGCATTGTAATATGCAGTCAGATCCACCATGCCGGGCTTGGCGGCAGGGTCTCGAGCGGGAATTTTGGCCTTGAGATTGGCGGCAGTCTCCAGAGCGTTTTCGTTCGGAGCGACTTTAACGTCCGAAGGTTTTTGGGCGGACACGTCGGCGGCCCGCAGGATTGGCGATAAGAAAAGAGCGGCAATCAAGAACAAGGCGCGTGGGAAAAATCGTTGGATAATCATATTACTCCGTGTGTTGGCTAGAACCCTAGGCCAGCTGGAAATCGCTGGCAACTGTAAAACCAAAGGGATCAACCTGCGCCAGATCAGGGGGTCACCCACAAATCATGAGGCTTACAACTTTCAAATTGTTCTGTGTCCGGAACGAGTTCCCACTCAAGCTGTTACCGCTGGTTTGAATGGCTTTGGAAAAATGTCCGGTTTTTTGACAAGAACATGACATTTCCCCTGGAGAAGCTCGCGTCATGCGCTTTAAAGATCCATAGAGTTAAGTGACCCCCTTCGTGGGTTGCAAAGGGGTTGCCCTACGGTCCAGGTTGCGATGCCTGCCAGCAATTGCTTTAGGTAATGCCCGAGGGTTTCAATGGTTCTCAGCAGTTCGAGCACGATGGGATGGCGCAGGTAAGTTTGTTTCGTAAGACAAGTGGTCAACCCCACTTTGTGTTTCTGGATGAAACTAGTGATGGTCCGTGGGCTGTAGCCCGTGAATTCGGCGATATTATCGTAGGAAAGATTTTGGGCTCTAATGAAAAGGATTTTATTGATTTGTTGTGTTTTCATAATTTGATTCATAAAAGGTTAACACAGGAGGTAGGACATCTGCGGGGCTACCTTCGAAAAAGGTTTAAAATTTGAATAATTATATGCTAACCAGCTTATTATTAACTACTTACGATCAAAAATAAAATGGCAATGGAGAC
>JAQGOY010000085.1 GCA_028293375.1 Verrucomicrobiales bacterium
CGTCAAAGGTTAAATTCTGGACCCAGATAAATTTCCCGGGCTTTCTGGTCGTTGACCAGGAACTCGGCCTTACCTTCGCACACCACTTCCCCTTTATTAATGATATAGGCTCGATCCACAAGTTTTAATGTCTCGCGAACACTGTGGTCGGTAATCAAAATGCCAAGTCCGCGATCACGCAATCGCCTGACATTCTTCTGAACTTCGTAGACGGCCAAAGGATCGATTCCTGCAAAAGGCTCATCCAATAAAAGAAGACGGGGGCTGGTGACGAGGGCTCGGGTGATTTCCAATCGCCTCTTTTCGCCGCCACTAAGCGTGAAAGCTTTGCTTTTGGCGAGCCGAGTCAGGTCCAGTTCCTCCAACAGGTACTTCAAACGAAGAGCGCGTTCTTTCGAAGTCATCACACAGGTTTCGAGAATGGCGCTGATGTTCTGTTGAACGGTCATTTTTCGAAAAATCGAAGGCTCCTGGGTGAGATAACCAATTCCGAGGCGCGCTCTTTGATGCAAGGCGAGGGAAGTGATTTCAGCGCCATCAAGGAGTACTTTTCCCTCCTCTGGCCGAACGATACCGACGACCATTCCGAATGTCGTTGTTTTCCCTGCGCCGTTGGGGCCCAGCAAGCCGACGACCTCACCTGCCCTCACGTGGATCGCGACGCCATTGACCACGCGTCGTCCTTTGTAGGATTTTACCAGTCCGGTTGTCCTTAAAAGAACCGTTTCATCCATAGCGTGTGCCGTAACCGAAACAGTTAACGCGGGTGAGGAAGTTGATTCGCGTGGTTGAGATTGGCTCATGGCTTACTTTGCAATCGCCGTGGTATTGGTGGTATTCACTGTTGATTCGGGATCAATGGCAAACGGTCCCTTAATCTTGAAGGTGTTGGAAATGACATCCCACTGCAACAGCGCAGCGTGGGAAATAATGGAGCGCACTTTGCTTCCGGGTTTCTCGACGGCTGCCATGGGTGAGCCTTTGATATCGAAAACCGGTTTGCCGTTCGTCATGTAATAAAGCCCGAATTCGCCCTTCGCGTAGCTGTTATTCTGGCGAACGGTCATTTCGCCTTCTGCCTTTGCAGTTCTTAATTCATTGGTGGTGGAGGCAAATTCGGCAGAAAGATGTTCCGTGGTAATGGCCTGATAAACAGGAAGGTTTGTTGAGAGAGAAAGTTTTGTCTCTTCATAACGGACAGCGCCATCTGCATCCAGTGATTGTAAATAGGGTTTATTAGGCCACCACTTCAATGCCAGAAAATCGCTGAACCCATTTCGTTCCAGCGAGTAGTTTAAATTTGTTACCGGTAAAAACTGCCAATGAACGGCTTCCTGAGAAAATATACTTTCCACCCTGTTGCTGGTGTTGAACCCAATTTGGAGCCAACCAGCGGACAACCGGGCGACCGGCAATGAGTTCGATGACAACTCGCCTTTAACCTGTCCTTTAAAAATAGCCAGATTGCTTTCGTATAAAAAACGTTCGGAGGTGATGGTGACAAATTGATTAGAAACCACGGGGAGCGCGTTGGAAAGATTCAATGGGCTTGCTGACAAAGCCGCAGGAGCTGGAAACTTCAACACTGCGTTTCCCATGGCTGCGACAGTCTTGCTTTGGCTGCCTAAAGAGAGCAAATCTCCGGAAAGCGAAGTCTGCCCTGAAACCCACTTTGGATTTCCCTGCAGCACGATCGTGTTTTGAACCTGGTCATAAATAGCGATCGAACCTGAGGCCTTTTGTTTGCCATCGTCGGACTCGATTGTAACATCGCCTTCTGCCACTAACTTTTCAGGTGTTGATCCACTATCAGACAGATACACCGTCAATTTCTTTGCCAGCACCTTGTAGAAACCTTTTTTGAGGGAATCTTTGCCGGGGGTTTCAGCGGAGAGAAAGGCAGGTTGAGAAAATGCGCTGTTAGGCAGATTCAGAATCGCGTTGCCCTCTGCGATCAGGAGGCGGTTATTGCGATCGAAGGTAAATTTATCTGCAATCACGTCACGTTCCTGGTCTTTCCAGGTTGGATTGCCTTCGAGTTCGATAATACCGGAGACGGAATCGTAGCGGGCAATTTTTCCCCTCGCTATGCTCTTGCCGGAATCCATGGAAAGTTCGACATTTTCTTCAGCAGTGATGTATCGCACGGTGTTGGAACTTCCTGGAAACTGGACGGTGAGCAGATCGCATCGGAGGGCCATGCCCGCTTCTTTAGCCACGACATCCCGGCGATAAATGGCAGTGCGAGCCGCCTCGTTGCCGGTTCCTGCGGAATCGAAAGTGAACTGACTTGACCGTACCTCTAGGGGCGAGGCATTGGTTTGGGTTCCCTCCTGGCGAAGGATGCGCGTGTATACGTTGTTCGAAATATTCAGGTGAGTGTTCGTTTTTCCCAGCAGCCAGCGGAAACCGACGCCCTGGATAAAATAATTGGTGTTTCCGCTGTATAAAATCAGGGTATTGGTGGAGGTAGCGTAGTTGTCTTGAAGGTTATAAATACACTGGGGACCCTCAATGGTTGTTTCCACCTGGTTGGTTAAACCATTCTGGAAGGTGCGCAGGACGAAGTTAGTGATGTAAATATTACCTTTATCCAGCGGCTGAATTTCCTGGCCGGAGATTTGACCTTTCAAGGTGTTGCCTTCGTGAATGGGAGCGGAAAAGTGAACTTTTACCTTAACATTGGGAATGGCCTGGGGCTGCGCCAGGACGAGACCGGTCAGTAAGAATTGCCCGGCGGCCAGCAAGGCGACCAATAGAAAATTCTTTCGAGACAAACTAGATGGATGAAAAGTGCTCAATCAATTTTTCCCATTTATTCTGCGATTTTAATATCAGTTGCGCCATTTCGCGGACTGCGCCTTTCCCCGCCAGGGCCGTCGTAACATGGTGACAAAGCGGCCACGTCTCTGGAATCCCACTAGGAACTCCGAAAGCCAGCCCAGCTTTTTTCAGCAGCCCAAGGTCTACTACATCGTCTCCTGCGTAAGAAACCTCGTCCCATCCGCAACCCGCCTCGAGAACGATCTTATCGGCTGCCGAAATCTTGCCACCTTCGCCCTGGAACAGGAAATCTATCTTCAACTCGGCCGCTCTCTTTGCGGTTGCCGGCGAGGTTCGGTTGGAAATCCATCCAACTTTTATCCCTTCGTGCTGCAAAAGTTTCAAACCAAGACCATCCAAAATGCTAAATTGTTTCGTTTCGCCAAGCTCGCCGACGGTGACTGTTCCGTCTGTCAGGATACCGTCCACGTCACAAAGGAACAGCCTGATTCGCGAGGCCCTTGCCGCCAGCTCAGGCTGGTGATCTTCGTCGCTCTCAACCCTGGTCATATAAGCAGCTATTTCGAGACCGTCCATTGCCTCGCCATGGCAAAAAGTTCAGAAAATTGTTTTAATAACACGGGCATATCCGCAAGCGGAATCATGTTTGGGCCGTCGCTTAAGGCTGCCGCTGGATCGGGATGCGTTTCAATAAACAATCCGCTGGCGCCAGCGACCAGCGCGGCTCGTGAAAGCACGGGCGCAAACTCCCGCTGCCCGCCTGATTTATCCCCGCCAGCTCCAGGCAATTGCACGGAATGAGTAGCATCAAATATTACGGGATATCCGTAATCCCTCATGATAGGAAGCGAGCGCATATCCGTCACCAGGTTATTATACCCAAAGGTCGTTCCCCGCTCGGTCAGCATAAGTTTTGTCCCGCCGAACGCTTTTACTTTTTTAACCACTTGTCCCATCTCCTGTGGAGAAAGGAATTGCCCCTTTTTGACATTAACGATTTTTCCGGTGGCCACGGCAGCCTCAATCAAATCTGTCTGGCGGCAGAGAAACGCTGGAATCTGCAACACATCCACCTTTTTTCCTGCCAGGGTCGCCTGTTCTTCGTTGTGGACATCGGTCAGGACTGGAATTCCCAGCGTGGAACGGATTCGCCCGAGGATATTTAAGCCTTCCTCGAGGCCAGGGCCGCGAAAAGATGCGCCGGACGAACGATTGGCCTTATCAAAACTGGCCTTGAAAATGTAGGTGATTCCCAGTTCAGCACAATTCTTTTGGAGCGACTTTGCGATGGAATGGCAGAGTTCCTCGCTTTCAATCACGCAAGGTCCCGCAATCAGGATCAGTTGGCCGGAACAGATTCGGTTCCAGATCTCGGAATCGTTTAACACCGGGATGTTTTATCAGCGCACTCCCTGAATGTAAATCATTCGAGTGACAGGGGTTAAATCACCGTTCCACTCGGGATGATTCCATTTTTGGGAATGATGACCACGCCGTCTCGAATAAAATAGAGAGGGTGATCCATTTCCTGCGGTTTTCCGTCCGGAGTAATGACGCAGTTATCGCCAATACGGGCATTCTTATCGACAATCGCCTCACGGATCATGGTATTCTTGCCCACCCCGATGCGGGGAATTCCGTTTGATTCGAATTGGATGATCGAGTTTTCGGATTCGTAGTAATCGCTTCCCAAAAGAATGACCCGATTGAGCTCACAACCCTCGTTCACCGTGCTTCGTATTCCTATAATGCTATTGGTAACCTTGGAATGATTGATGATGCATCCATCCGAAATCATGGCGTGGTTGATTTCGGCGCCATTGATCTTGGAGCCGGGAAGGAAACGCGGCCTGGTAAAAATAGGCGCGCTCATGTCAAAGAAATTGAATTTTGGCAACTCGGTGACGAGGTCCAAATTAGCCTCAAAGAACGAGCGAATGGTTCCAATGTCTTCCCAATATCCCTGAAAGACATAGCTGAAAACCCGGTGCGTTTTGATGGCTCCTGGAATGATGTGCTTGCCGAAATCGGTCAGATTGTTATCCAGCATTTGCAGGAGAACTTCACGGTTGAAAACATAGATACCCATTGAGGCCAGGAAAAATTCATCTTCACCCTGGATATCGAGCCGTTGATACCAATCTTTTTCGACGCGGAGGGTGTCGAGCACCGCTGCATCTTTTGGTTTTTCCACGAAACGCGTGATTCGACGCTCTTCATTCATCTGCATGATTCCCAATGCCTGGGCTTCTTTCCGAGGCACAGGAATCGTGGCGATGGTGAGGTCAGCGGAACTCTCCGCGTGTTGAGCAATGATGTGACGGAAATCCATCCGGTAAAGTTGGTCACCGCTCAGAACCAAAACATATTCGAAATCATGGTTGAGTAAATGCACTAGGTTTTTACGCACTGCATCGGCTGTTCCCTGATACCAGGAAGTGTCGGCAAAGGTCTGTTCGGCAGCCAATATTTCCACAAAGCCTCCAGAAAAATGGTCGAACTTATAGGACTGGGAAATGTGGCGATGAAGAGAAGCGGAATTGAACTGAGTCAACAGATAAACACGCTTTAAGCCTGAGTTAATGCAGTTGGAAATGGGGATGTCGACCAGACGGTATTTGCCGGCAAGCGGCACCGCAGGTTTTGAACGGTCACGGGTCAGTGGAAAGAGTCGCGTACCCTGACCACCACCCAAAATGACCGAAAGGACATTACTGGTGTTGGGGGACATCCTTAAACTTTTTTGAGCCATAAAAATATTCCTTCCGACTTGCCGGTGAACGTTTAATACCTATAGCTTGGTGTGGCGCGAGAGCAAGTTACAATCGAAAAAAATCGGATTTATAGAAAAGTATGTGTGGGATTGTGGGATACGTTGGGAAACAGCAGGCCACTCCGATCCTTATTGAAGGTTTGAGGCGGCTTGAATATCGAGGCTATGACAGTGCTGGCCTTTCCATTCTCACCCATTCCGGAATTCTCCAGACCCGGAAAAAAAAGGGCCGTATCGATGAGGGTCTGTTTCGACTTACCCAATCCAGTCCGGTGCTGGGCACCATTGGAATTGGCCACACACGCTGGGCAACCCACGGTCCGCCATCCGATGAGAATTCTCATCCGCACCTGGATCAAACTGGAAAAATTGCGGTGGTGCACAACGGAGTCATCGAGAATTTCGACCGAATCAAGCAGAGCCTTACTGGACATACTTATAAATCTGCCACGGATACCGAGGTGCTGGCGCACCTGATTGGGGTACACTACGAGAAAGTAAGAAAAGCCAACCAGGGCAGCACAGACACCGAAACATCAACTGAACCCCATCCACTCGCCCTGGCAGTGATGAATGCCTTGAAAGAAGTGATAGGGACTTATGGAATCGCCGTAGTTTGCACCGATTATCCGGATCTCATCGTGGGTGCGCGTCGTGGCTCTCCTCTCATCATAGGGGTTGGAAACGGAGAAAATTTTCTCGCCAGCGATGCAAGCGCGATTGTGGCCCACACCCGGCAGGTGGTCTATTTAAACGATTACGATATCGTGACGGTAACGCCTGACCGATTCAAATTGGAGACCCTCGGTTCCGGCGCAGCCAGCTTTAAGATCAGCCAATTGGAATTCACCGCAGAAGCCGCAGAAAAAGGAGAGTATGCCCATTTCATGCTCAAAGAAATCTTTGAGCAGGCCAAAACCATTAAGAATGCCTTTCGCGGACGCCTCGACAAAGAAGAAGGCACCGCCAAATTCGGGGGCCTCAACATGTCCAGCGCGGAACTCCGCGCCGTCGATCAGGTCATCATCACTGCTTGCGGCACCAGCTGGCACGCAGCACTGGTCGGGGAATTTTTATTTGAGGAACTTGCCCATCTTCCTGTCGAAGTCGAGTACGCCAGCGAATTCCGTTATCGCAATGCCCCCATCGAGAAAAACACCCTCGTCCTCGTCATCACCCAGTCCGGCGAAACCGCAGACACCCTCGCTGGATTGCGCGAAGCCAAACGCCGCGGCCACAAGGTCCTCGCCATTTGTAATGTGGTAGGCTCCACCATCGCCCGCGAGGCTGATGGCGGCATCTATCTCCACGCCGGCCCTGAAATCGGCGTCGCTTCCACCAAGGCGTTCACCTCTCAGGTCACTGTTCTCACCTTGCTCGCTCTCCTGATGGGTCGCATTCGCATGCTCAGTTCCCGTCGCGGCCAGGCCATTCTCGAAGCTCTTGAAGCCGTGCCCGCCCAAATTGAAACCATTCTTAAAAAGAGCGCCGAAATCAAAAAACTTGCCGAAAAATACTCCCACGCCAGGGACTTCTATTTTTTAGGGCGCCTCATCAATTTCCCAGTCGCCCTCGAAGGCGCCCTCAAGCTCAAGGAAATCTCCTACATTCACGCCGAAGGCTATCCCGCAGCCGAAATGAAGCACGGCCCCATCGCGCTAATCGACGAAAACAGCCCCACCGTGGTCCTCTGCCCTACCGATGGCATGTATGACAAAGTATTAAGCAATCTCGAAGTGATCCGCGCAAGGAAAGGCCCAGTTATCGCCATCGCCACCGAAGGCAACACGGATATCCATAAAATCGCCGACGACGTCATCTACGTCCCGGCCTGCATGGAAGCAGTCTTCCCCTTGCTCAGCATCATACCTTTGCAATTGCTCGCCTACCACATTGCAGTGGCTCGCGGGTGCGATGTGGATAAACCGCGAAACCTCGCCAAGAGCGTTACGGTGGAGTGACCAATAATGTTTTTGGGTTCTTAACTGGAAGGGTGAAACAAAAATTACTTCCTTTGCCATACTCTGACTCCACCCAGGCTTCGCCTCCGTGACTTTTGACAATGTGTTTCACGATGGCCAGACCAAGGCCCGTGCCTCCCTGTTCCCTGGACCTCGCCTTGTCCACTCGATAAAACCGTTCGAAAACTCGCTCCACCGAATCCGCGGGTATGCCGGGACCGTTGTCTCGGACGGCGATTTGGCAGTTCTCGTCGTGCATCGAGGAATCAATCGTGACCGTCGCCCCGGAGTTGCTGTATTTGATGGCGTTGTCCACGAGATTAAAAAGAACCTGCTGGAGGCGATTCGAATCTGCCGGAGCAAGCAATCCAGGGGTGATGGCGTTTAGTAACGTGATCCTTTTTGGGAGGGCCTTGTCTTCCAGGTCTTCGATGACTCTCTCGGTGATCTGCCAGAGGTCGGTGCTCTGAAGGTTTAGGGTAATTTGTCCCGATTGGAGTCGAGCGATGGTCAGCAGATCTTCGATGAGATAAGTCAGTCTATCCGCATGTTTCTCAATAATATGTAAAAACTTATCAATGACGCCCGGATCGTCTTTCGCCCCGTCGATCAAAGTCTCCACGTAACCTTTAATCAGCGACAACGGGGTGCGCAGTTCGTGGGAAACGTTGGCCACGAACTCCTGCCGGGTATTTTCCAGTTGCTTCAAGCGAGTCAGGTCATGAAGCACGAGCACTGCTCCTTTTTGTTTCCCAAGCGGGTCAATAATGGACGTTCCGTTTACTTGAAATTGCTTTTGATCAAGTCCTGGAATATTTAATTCCGCTCCGAGGACAATTTTTTCCGCGGGCAATCTTTGCACGATGTGGTGCAATTCGTGAAGCCGAACTGCTTCCAGGATGCTTTGCCCTTTAACGTCGTGTTCTATGGAAAAGAGATTGCGGAACGATTCGTTAACATCCTCGATTCGTCCTTCTTCATCCAGGACGATGAGGCCTTCGATCATGCTGTTGAGAAGGGCTTTCTGACGCGCTTCAGATTGGCGGGCTTCGTCGGTAAATTTCCGAAGCATCCTGGCGTTTTCCTTTTCCAGCCCATTAATTTTTTTGTGAAGTTCACTTTCATGATCAATCCGCCTGCGATACACCAGGCAGCCCACGATCACGGAGACAAAAAACAACAGGGGCCACATGCGAAACTAGACTTCATCGACAAACCTGTAACCAACGCCTCGAACCGTGTCGAGGTGACGTGCAGCCTGGCCAAGTTTTTCTCGCAGCCTGCGCATATGGGTATCCACGGTGCGGGTCCCCATCATCCTGTCATACTCCCAAACGTCCTGGAGCAACTGCTCGCGTGATTGCACTTTTCCTTTTCGTTGGACGAGGACTGTTAACAATTTAAATTCGGTGGCCGTCAGGTCAACCGGCCGGTCGGATACGAGTGTTTGATGGCGCGGCAGGTCGATAAAGATTTCACCCAATCTGTATTGTTCTTTTTTTTCTTCGGCCTGGGGATCATGACGAGTCAACATCTTTTTGATCCGGAGAATCAGTTCGCGTGGGCTGAATGGTTTGGTGACATAATCGTCCGCGCCCAGTTCCAAGCCGAGCACGCGATCGATCTCAGCTGCCTTCGCTGTAAGCATGATGATGGGAATGTGGGCCGTGTCGCCGTGCCGACGCAACGTTTTGCATACCTCGAGACCGCTCATCTCCGGAAGCATGACATCCAGCAGGATAAGGGCAGGAGCAACCGAACGAGCTTTGGCGATTGCTTCCGGGCCGTCAGAGGCGCATGAAACATCGAATCCTGCGCTTCGCAAGTTGAATTCTATCAGCTCCACCTGATCCGGTTCATCGTCCACAACTAAGATTTTTGGTTTCATAATCAAGCGGCAAGGCCGTCAACGTGCAAAAGGTGGTTGATCTTACGAATCAGATCCCTGGAGCTGATAGTTTTAGACAAAAAATCATTTGCCCCGCATTCCAGGCCGACCCTGCGGACATCCTCATTGGAGCAGGCGCTGATGATAAGAATCGGAATATCCCGGCCCACCTGAGACTTTCTAAGAATCTCGCACACCCCATAACCAATAATTTCAGGCATCATCAAGTCGAGGATGACAAGATGGGGGCGATTATATTCCACAATGTTAAGAGCTTGAGCGCCGTTTTGGGCGGTAACGACGTCAAAGCCTGCGCGCATCAAAGTGAACTGAAGCAGGTCGAGGTAGTCCTGCTCATCATCGACGATCAAAATGGTGTGTTTCATAATTCTGCCCTCACTCGTCAAGGTTTTTGGCAGAATGACGGATGTCCCTGGCCTCATACAAATAGACGATCTCTTCAGCAATATTGGTCGCGTGATCGGCAATCCTCTCCAGACTCTTGGAAATAACCATCAAGGCAAGGCACCGGCCAATGGTGGTGGGCCGCTCCACCATGAAACTGGAAAGTTCCCGGTGAAGCTGTTTGTTGATTTGATCCACTTCCTTATCGCGAGGAATGACAGCCAAAGCTTTGGGAGCGTCACGATTCACAAATGCCTCCAGGGCAGCCTGCAACATTTCCAGCGCAATTGCGGCCATTCGAGGAAGATCCACGTAGGGTTTCAACTGCGGTTCCTGGTTTAGCTCAATCGACTTGCGGGCAATCGTCGTCGCCTCGTCCCCCACTCTTTCCAAATTCTGTGAAATCTTCATGGCGACGGTGATCAAACGCAGATCCGTGGCGAGAGGAGCCTTGGAAAGCAGATGGATGGAAGCCTCGTCGATCTCTATCTCAAATTGGTCCAGCTTATTGTCGCTTTCGATCACATCATGAGACATGCGATCATTGCGATCCACGAGCGACTGAATGGCTTTGCGCACGGCGTCTTCCGCGTGGCTCGCCATCATAAGTAAACTTTCCTTCAGTTCGACCAGGTCATTTTCAAAATGTCTTTGCATAACTTTACATCAACCGAAACGGCCAGTGACATAGTCCTCGGTTTGTTTACGACCGGGATTGGTAAATACTTTAACAGTGGAATCGTATTCGATCAGTTCGCCAATGTAGAAAAATGCGGTGTAATCCGAAATTCGCGCCGCCTGCTGCATATTATGAGTCACGATGACGATGGTGAAATCACGCTTGAGTTCGAGGATTAACTCCTCGATTTTGCTGGTGGCGATGGGATCGAGCGCAGAGGCGGGCTCGTCCATCAGGAGTATTTCAGGCTTGATGGCGATGGCCCGGGCGATGCACAGCCTTTGCTGCTGACCACCGGAAAGCCCCAGCGCAGAGGAGTGGAGTCTATCCTTTACTTCGTCCCAAAGGGCGGAGGCTTTGAGGCTTTGTTCCACGACTCCCTCGACCTCCGACTTCGCCTTCATCCCGTGGAGGCGAAGGCCATAAGCGATATTCTCGAAAATGGACTTGGGAAATGGATTGGATCGTTGGAAAACCATCCCTACTTTTTTTCTCAATTCAATCACATCGACCTCTCTGTGGTTTATGTCCTGGCCTCCTATTTCGATCAAACCCGTTATCTTAACGTGGTCGATCAAGTCATTCATTCGGTTAAAACAACGCAGGAATGTGGATTTCCCGCAACCGGAGGGGCCGATAAAAGCGGTGACCAGGTTTCCTTTAAGAGAAATCGAAATGTTCTTGAGCGCCTTGGAAGCGCCATAATAGAGAGAGAGATCCCTGACATGGATCAAATCACGATGGTCGCCCGCAGCGGAAGTGGCTCCAGGACGGCTGATCACGGTTTTCAATGGAGTGTCGGTCATAACCATATTTAATGCACAGAACGCCGTGCGGCACGCATGCGACCACGCACCAGGACAGCGATAAAGTTGAGGCCAAAAGTCAGCAGCAGAAGTGTCAGTACGGTGGAATATAAAATCGGCTTGGTCTGTTCGATATTGGGGGATTGGCTCGCCAGGATAAATGTATGGAATCCCAGGTCCATGAAGAGATCATTCAGCGAGTGCGGCAAATCCGCCATGTAGTAGGCCACGCCAGTAAAGAGGATGGGGGCCACTTCTCCTGCGGCTCGGCCAATGGCCAAAATTGCCCCGGTGAGAATGCCCGGCATCGCCTGCGGGACCACGATTTTAAAAATGGTTTGCAGTTTGGTTGCTCCCAAAGCCAGGCTGGCTTCACGCAACCCTGGTTGAATCGATCGCAACGATTCCTCGGTCGCCACAATCACCACTGGCAAGGTCATCACCGCGAGGGTGAGTGCAGCCCAAATAACAGCAGGCTTGCCCCAGTGACTCTCGCCCCCAGCGTAGAAAACGTGATCAAGTCCTTTGCCCACGTAGGAAATGAAGAACCCCAGGCCAAATAGACCGAAAACAATGGAAGGAACCCCCGCTAGATTATTCACCGCGCCGCGAATCACGCGCGTGAGAAAAGAAATACTGGAGGCATATTCGGTGAGGTAGATGGCGGTTATCACACCCACGGGAACAACCATCAGGGTCATGACGAAAACACGAATGGAGGTGCCGACAATCATCGGCCAAACCCCTGCGTTGGCCACGCTAAACATATCGCGTTCTGTACCGCCGGTGAGAAACCTCCAGCTAAATCGTGGCAAACCGCTTATCAGAACATTTAGGAGGATGACCGCCAAAATCGAGACGATGAGATAAGTCGCCGCGCCAGTAAGAACGGTGAAAAACCAACTGGAGAAGTCAAAAGTCTTCCGTTTGAACTGTTGATTCGAGTGGCTCACTTTTGTTTCCCCTCCAGCCTGGATTTTAACCGGTACATAATATATTCGCCCATCAGGTTGGAAACGAAAGTCACACCAAAAAGCAGCGTTCCTATCATGAACAACATCCCATAGTGATGACCGCCGAATACCGCCTCAGCCAATTCGGCGGCAATCGTTGAGGTAATGCTACGGGTGGAGTCAAAAATACTGGCGGACATGATGCTCGCGTTGCCGCTGGCCAGCAGTACGATCATGGTTTCCCCAATCGCCCGCCCAAATCCCAGAATGACGGCCGCAAAAACGCCAGGCAGTGCTGCGGGAAGGACCACCTGCCAGGCCGCCTGCCATTTGGAGGAGCCAACCGCCAACGCCGCTTGCACATAACTTCGAGGCACGCTGGTGAGCGCATCCTCAGCAATCGAAAAAATTACAGGAACAATTGCGAGCCCAAGTGCGACGCCAGCCACGAGCGCGTTCAAACGCGAATTGTAATGAAATATCGTCTGGAGGAATGTGGCTAAAACCAGAAGGGCAAACACACCCATGACCACGGAAGGAATGCCGGATAACATTTCAATCGCAGGCTTGACCCATTCCTTTACTTTTGGATTCGCCAGCTGGGAAACATAGATTGCGGCGGCGATGCTCAAAGGAACGGAAAAGAGAAGAGCAACCAGGGTGGTTTTCAGACTTCCAATGATCAAAGGTATAATATTATACTTTTTAATGTTTGAAATAGGTTGCCAGATATATTCGGGCTTGGAATAACCAGTCCAGGCATAAGGCTTCAGAATGTATTTCCACTCGGTAGTGTTCAAAGCTTCGTCCTTGTCTGGAACTGCTTCTTTTCCTGCCTCCTCTTTGACTTCCATCAGCAGTTTTAAGGTCTCCTTGTCCTTCTTGTTGAATTCGTCAGGAGTAAGTTCGAGATAGGCCTGCAGTTGGGCAGGAGTCAGCTTGTCGATTTGGTCAGCGGGAATCACTTTGCGCGCCGCAGCACTGTTCGCCTTGCCGCTGAAAATCGGCCACGCTTCCCGTAGCACAAAAAGAAAAATCAGAAAAACCACCAGGATGGCCGAAATCGCCACCAGGAATATTCCCTTCTCAATCAACCATTCCAGAGGTCTCGCCTTGTGCCCGCGCGACAGGCCCATCCAGCCTATGGATCTTTTGGCTTCCAGGTTATTGGCGGTTTCTTGCATGTGGCTTTCGAGGGATTGTGGACAAGAGGAAGAATGCGCTGCCTCTTGTCCACTGGAGTTGATCGCAGGAGGATGCCGACGATCAAAATCGATTATTTCCGAAGTGCTTCAGGCAGCGGGTAATAGCCTTCCTGTTTGACAACTTTTTGGCCTTCGTCGCTACGTATCCAGGTTAAATAACTGGCAATTTCGCCTTTGTCCTGACTCGGATTTACATAAACAAACAGATAGCGCCAAATAGGATAAGTTCCCTTGACGACGTTTTCTTCAGTGGGAGCAATGGCTGGGCTGGAGGAGTCTTTCTTGATGCCCAAAGCCCTTGTCTTTGCAGCGTAGGATGCACCACCGTAGCCTATGGCTTTCGCATCATTTTCCACACCTTGAACCACCTGGGAGGTGCCCTGCATGGTCTGGGCGGAGGCCACGAAATCTTTTCCTTTCAGAACATGCTCCTTGAAAAATTCATAAGTGCCGGAGCTGTTTTCGCGGCTGTAAACTGTAATAGCTGCGTCGTTCCCGCCCACCTCTTTCCAATTCTTGATCTTCCCCGTAAAAATCCCTTCCAGCTGTTCCAGGGTTAATTCTTTCACTGGGTTTTCCTGGTTCACATAAACGGTTAATCCGTCGAGACAGACTTTATACTCCGTGGGACGCTTCCCAAACGCCTTGATGCAGGCTTCGATTTCAGTGGATTTGATTTTGCGGGAGGCATTCGCCAGGTCCGTTTGCTGGCCCTGCAATGCGGCGAACCCAATTCCTGAACCGCCTCCAAGAACAGAAATTTTCGTTTCGCTATGAGCTCCCATATAAATTTCTGCCCATTTTTGAGCAAGCGTTAACAGGGTATCCGACCCTTTAATCGTGATTTTACCAGCTTGCGCAGAAAGAGCGCAGGCCGCGAGTGTGAGAATGACGGTCAGTTTTTTTAGGCTGTTTTTCATAAATGAACCGCTCTTGCCAATCACACCCATTGTGATCAACCTGAGCCTTGCTAAATGGTTCGGACGAGGTCACGCATCATTGCTTTTGAGTCTCGAACGAATCACCTTCACGATTCAAAATATGGAAACCCCACATTACGTCCTCACGACGCTTTTGTTACGTTTCTGTTAAGAGCAAATCGTCAAACTCCTCCTTTCGTTTGAGCTTCGTAACAGAATTGTCACAATTCTCCCTTTCAAAGCTTCACTATTTGGCTGTGGAATCCAGTTTGCTCGACTATGTTCAGGAATTGCAGCGATCACTGGTCGGTTACCCAGTTGGGTATTTCGCGAATTTCTCTCAGAAACTCCAAGAAGTTCACTGACCTGGGTTTTTGGGATTCATCCTGCACGAATTGATGAATGGCCAAAAGCCCTGCCAATTGATGATGGGACGATAGCGCCGCTTCAGGTTCGTCCAAGAGATAAAGGGCTTTTCTCCGGAACTTGTGGGCAAGCAAAGCAAGGAATGGCTCGCCGTGTGGGATCTTTGCAGTGAACCACCCGCAATACTTCGTTCAATAATCTTGAAAGCCTTAGAGTTATCGCAACAATAACCACTCACAACGTTTCATGAATAAACTCATCCAACTTGGTGCCGCAGTTGCTCCTTATTTCATTGCCGTTCCCATGGCCGTCTACGGGTATCAACATTTCCTCTACCTCAAATTTGTCGCCCTCTTCATCCCGGAATGGATTCCGTTTTGCACCTTTTGGGCAGCATTCACTGGAGTTTGTCTCATCACTGCCGCCATCAGCATAGTTATCCGGAAGTGGGACCGATCCGCCGCCACCCTGCTCGGCGTCATGATATTCATATGGGTCGTATTTCTTCATACTTCGCGTATTGCGGCGCAGCCAGGAAGCCCGGACGAATGGAGAGGGTTTTTCCAGGCTCTTTCCATGAGCGCCATTTCGTTTGTCCTGGCCGCATCGATTTCAAAAGAGAATTCCACCGCAAACACCATCAACAAAATCTGCACCTTGGGTTACAGGTTTAGCCCGCAAGCCATCTCCCTTTCCATGGTCGCCCTCGGAATTCTCCACTTCGTCTTTCCTGAAACAATCACTCCAAAAGTGCCAATCTGGTTTCCCAAAAACGTGATGGCAACCTATCTGTCAGGAGCGGCACTGATCCTGACGGGCGCAGCTATCCTCTTCAAAAAAACCTCTGTCGTGGCCTGCGCGACCCTGGGTGTCCTCATCTTCCTCTCCATGCTGTTCATTCACCTGCCAGTAGTCCTGAGCAGTCCCAACTTCGAATCCGACTGGTGCAAAACCTTCGTCATGTCCGGAGGCCTCTTCCTGTTGGCGAAACAGCTCACGGAACAAAAATCCACGGCCTCGGTCCCGTAATGGTTCTTATCTCTTTTTCAACTGATTGGAGTTGAAGAGAGAAGAAGTGGTTACGGTGCCACCGGGTTTGGGATGGTGACTCCCTGACGCGCTCCTGCGTAAGGAATCCAGCCACATCTTTTCGACAACTTGAATCAAAATACCACCCGTCCATCTCTACCACTTTGGAATCTCTCGGATCTTCACCGCAGGTCCAAGTAATTCCTTCACTTCGGATTCTTTTAGCGGAAGAAAATAAATTGTTTCCGTTCCGATCCTCCCCACTCCAACCACCGGTTCTGATTTTTGCCACGTTACTTTCGCCTGCACCACCTTGTTGCTTGCCAATATAAAATGGCAACTCGGTTCCATGATCAGCGCATCCCTCCCTTTCGAGGCACCCCATCCACGACGAACCACAGTATCCTGCTTCCCACCCATCGAAATAATTAACTCCCGCGTCAATCCAGCCAGCGCAACCTTTTCACCGCGAATGACCAAATAATAGGGAGAAAGATCGTGGATGGGTTGGGATGCTTTCCCTATGGAAAGGGTGGTGTAGGGCCACTCGTTCCACTTCTCAACAGAGCCCGCCTCCGCATTCGCCGTAATATAATCCCTCTCATTGGGTGGGATTAAGCATCCGCTCGTGAGGCTGCAAAGTATAGCGCACAAAAAAGCTGTTCTGCACAAACCACCCGGGCGCAACCGGCACGAATGGCAAAAAGAAACCGCACACTTATTCTTTCGCAAAAAGTTGTTCAACACGTTTTGGGTAATGATTTAAAAAATCCCGCGTCACTGCGTAGTGCTCGGTATCTTCAAATTTTACTTCGGATATCCCATATCCGTCAAATTGCAGAATCTTTGCCTGAGGGTAGGCCAGCAGGATTGAAGAATGTGTCGCAATGATAAACTGGGATTCATCCTGCACAAATTGGTGAATGGCCAAAAGCGCTGCCAATTGACGGTTGGGCGAGAGCGCCGCTTCGGGCTCGTCCAGGAGATAAAGGCCTTTGCCTTGAAATTTATGGGTAAGCAAAGCCAGGAATGCCTCACCGTGCGATCGATGGTGCAGCGACATCCCACCGTAACCATGGAGATAGCCGATTTGGTCCATGTAGGTCGCGACATTGAAAAAGCTTTCGCCCCGCAAAAAATATCCAAACTGATCCTTCTGTGAA
>JAQGOY010000142.1 GCA_028293375.1 Verrucomicrobiales bacterium
GTGACAGGGAGGTGGGTGCCCCCTGCCCTTCAGGATCCATAATCGCCACGATTGTAAAGTCTCCCGCCTTAGTGAGCTTGAAAATGGCAGGAGCATTTGTATCTCCGCATCCATCGGCAGTTACTCCATAAAAACTTCCATCGCTCGCCTGCAAAAATAGTCCGGTTGGATGCGCTCCATGACCCGCTGAGAAAGTATGCAACGCGCTCAACACCTTCGCTGGGGTCATTCTAAAAACCGTCCCCAGGTTGTTCGACCCTCCCGTATAAGTGGTTCCGTAAAAATTCCCGTCCAGATCCTGAATCAGACGGGAATTCGGTTGAACACCATTCGTTCCATTGAAAGCTGCAAGCCGATTCACCGGTCCCATGGAGTTCA
Source organism: Verrucomicrobiales bacterium (assembly GCA_028293375.1). Classification (GTDB taxonomy): domain Bacteria; phylum Verrucomicrobiota; class Verrucomicrobiia; order Limisphaerales; family JAQGOY01; genus JAQGOY01. The sequence continues at coordinate 379 of JAQGOY010000142.1, forward strand.
TTTTAAAGAGAGTGCCTGCGTGGAAAGGTCCGCCACTGCTAGTCGTCCCATAAAAAGCACCATCGGCCGCCTGCATTAACTCTTCCGGCGGTGGAGGTGGCCCTTCAAAACTATGAGTCTTTTCCAGTACCTGGGCAAAGCTGGGCAGTGCCCATGCAAGCCAGAAAAGCAAAAGAACTACCCCAGGCCCAACCCTAATCATGAAGTGCCTCTATCCGAGAATTCAACCTGGTGGTTTGGAAGCAGCAAAGAAATGCCAAATGGTTTCGGGCCAGTTGCCGAAAAACGATGCGAAATAAGTGTGGGTCCATCATGATCTTTAGGGAGGTCTCCCGCAAAAAACCTAACACTTTTGTTAGATCAACATCCAGCACAATTCGAATCAAAATTGCTAATTTAAAATATTTCATGAAGCCCCACCCGGCCCTCTTCGTTAGCTTGCCTGTCATGCTAACTTTTCACGAAGGATAAGGTCCTCCGCCAAATTCGCGATTTCTTGCCTTCCTGTAGGCTGGGCCCCCGGCCGGGAGTCCCCGTCAACAATGGTTCTGCGTCAAATGTGTCGCCAGAGGTGTAGAAAACAACTCAATCGAACCCCGGTCCCCATAGGCCAGGAATCTCCGAAGGGGAGTTCCTCATAGATGAATTCTGTTCAGCCACACCGAATTTTCCTGTTCTTCTCCACGTCGTGAGCGTAGCCTCTCCACGTAATCAAACCAGATTTGCGCATTCCTTATTGCCCGGCATTATGCACAGCAAAATGATGACAAAAACCAGGAAGACACTGCTCACCGCAATATTCATCGGCACCGTCGGTTTGTTTGCCTGGCCCGGCTGCATCACGCCTCCGCTTCCCGCAAAGCGGACCGCTATCGGCTCCCGCACCAAAGAGACCTTTATCGTCCCGAAATCGGCCCCGTTCACCCGGGATGAAGCAATTCAAAGATTTGGAAAGCCCGACAATGACTATCCCGAGATCGGCGTGATCACCTATAAGATTAATGACGTGAGCAAGCGCGACATTTGGCTTTGCCTCTTCGTCATCCCCATCAACGTGGACGAGCATGGAGGCTATTGCGACCTGGCCTATATGTCCTTCGATCCCGACGGCAAACTACAATATTCCGGATACGAATCCTCTACTTTTCCTTCGAAACAAGCGGCAATCAAATGGCTGGCGACCCAGAAGTCAAAACTCCCGGTAATTACTGACCCCTTGCGCCCCGCAAATTCCAAATGATTCCCGGGAAGGAACGAGTATAGTCCGTGAGCCCAGGCTGAATAGGCTCACCGATTTGACATTGAAAGAGACGCGTGTCACAGTGTGACACATGAAAAAAGTCACCATCCGGGAGTTGCACGCAAAAACTGGTGATTGGGTGCGTGCTGCTTCGATTCACGGCCACATTTTAGTGACGGACAATGGGCGAGCGATCGCCAGGATCATCCCTGAAACCTCTGAGTCAGAAGTTCCTTTTTTTGCGCGGCGAAAACCGTCTCCAGCGTTTGCCCGGTTGGATGCCAGCGGTAAAACTGGCCGTGGGGGCGATTCCACCCAGTTCCTTTCAGAGGATCGAGAGGACCGTGTTTAATGCTCTATTTCGACACCAGCTATTTGGTGAGGCTTTATACCAAAGATCCCGGTTGGGAGATAGTCCGAGAACTTGCCAAGACTCAGAGCCTGGTTTGCTGTATTCACGGCAAGGCCGAGGTCGTTGCAGCGTTCCATCGGAAAATGAGGGAGGGAGCCTTAAAAGCAAAGGAGTTGCGAACGTTAGTGACCGAATTTGAGGTGGATTCCGATAACGGTGCCTGCCGCTGGCTCCCTTTAACCTCCGCGGCGGTGACACGCCTGACTGCTGTATATGCGGGACTTCCTTCAAACATTGCCTTTCGTTCGGCGGACGCCATTCATCTCGCCTGTGCAGCCGAGGGAGGGTTCGCCAAAATTTATTCCAATGATACACGCCTATTAATTGCAGCTCCACATTTCGGGTTGAAAGGGGAGAATGTTATCTAAAGTGCTTTTGTTGTGCGTTATTAAATGATGTAGGATGAACTATGTTTGGGATTGAACCGAACGGAAGGGGATTGCGACGATTCTGCGGAATCGTCGTCGAGAGCGCCTTGCGCTGTCGGATGTTGTTCACGTTGTGACCGCGATTATGTGCGAGCGCCACGGGTGAGTGGATATTCGAGGACTTATTCCGGGCACAAAGTCTCGCGGGAAGTTTTACAAGAAAAGTATTCGTTAGGGGATTCCCTGCAATCTGGTAATGTCAGCTGTTGCATTAGGTGTTCCTTATCATGCCCGTAGAATCTTTTAACAGCGCCAACCCGACAGTCAGCGAGAACAAATGGCCGGACGAACAACTGAAAAGTTCGTTCAACGAAATTCGCGACCTGAAAACCGCGCTGGACGAGCACGCCATCGTCGCCACCACCGACCCGCAGGGAAAAATAACTTACGTCAACGACAAGTTCTGCGCGATTTCAAAATACTCTCGCGCAGAGTTGGTGGGTCAGGATCATCGCATCATCAATTCAGGATTTCACTCGAAGGAGTTCATCCGCGATATATGGACGACTGTTGCCGGGGGTAAGATTTGGAAGGGGGAAATCAAAAACCGGGCGAAGGACGGTTCGTTCTATTGGGTGGACACGACGCTCGTCCCGTTCCTCAAGGAAGACGGCAAGGCATATCAATACGTCGCCATGTGTGCCGAAATTACGCAGCGGAAGCAGCTATTATTGAAGGAGAGGCAATCGAACGAAGCCTTGGAAGCCGCGAACAAGGAACTGGCGTTTCAAGTCGCGGAGAAGGGCAAGCGGGCGGATGAGCTGGCCGCGATTGTCGAGGAGCGCACCGTGGCCAACAAAGAACTGGCGTTTCAAATTGCCGAGAAAGGCAAGCGAGCGGATGAGTTGGCCGCGATTGTCGAGGAGCGCACCGTGGCCAACAAAGAGCTGGCGTTCCAAATTGCCGAGAAAGGCAAACGAGCGGATGAGCTGGCCGTGATCGTGGAGGAACGCACAGCAGCGGACGTGGAACTGGCGTTTCAAGTTGCGGAGAAGGGCAAGCGGGCAGATGAACTGGCTTTGATCAACGCGCAACTAAAGCAATCCAACGAAGCTTTGGAGCGGAGCAACGTGGAGTTAGCGCAGTTTGCATACATTGCTTCGCATGACCTCCAGACTCCGTTGCGGAACATCAGCGGATTCGTGCAACTTATCAAGGTAAACTACGCGGACAAGGTGGATGAAAAAGGCCGCGATTGGATTCGCCGTACCGTCCAATCAGCCGAACAGATGCACACCCTCATTCGGGACGTGTTGGAATACTCGCGGGTGGATTCGAGGGCACGACCGTTCGAGCTTGTGTCTCTTCGCGACGTTTTCAATGACGCGGTCGGACAGCTGGAGGCGTCCATTCGCGATGCAGGCGGGGAAGTCACCTGCGGCGAATTGCCGACAGTGATGGGGGACCGCTCGCAATTGGTTCAGATGTTCCAAAACCTGATTGGGAACGGCCTTAAATATCACAGCGAAAAAACGCCCCAAGTCCATGTCACTTCGCAGCGCGGGTGCAATGAATGGATGATTTCCATCAGCGACAACGGCATTGGGATCGCCCCCAGACATTACGAGCGCATCTTCGAGATATTCAAGCGACTGCACAATCAGCAGGAATATCCGGGAACGGGCATTGGGCTGGCCGTTTGCCGCCGAGTGGTGAATCGTCATGGCGGAAGGATTTGGGTGGAATCAGAATCTAATCAAGGAAGCAGATTTAACTTTACCATCCCGGAAAGAATGGTTGAGAAACTATGAACAACATACCACCAGGCAGAAGCAGACCAGCAGAAATCCTGCTGGTCGAAGACAACGACAACGACGTGGAACTGACGCGCGAGGGTTTCAAGCAGTCCAAGCTGGCCGTCAGCCTGCATCACGCCAAGGATGGTGAAGAGTGCATGGCCTTCCTCCGCAAAGAGGGAAGATTCGCGGATGTGCCAACTCCCGATATCATCCTGCTCGACTTGAATATGCCGCGCATGGACGGCCGTGAAGTCCTGGCGGAAATTTCCAAGGACGAAAGCCTTCGCCACCTGCCGGTCGTCATCCTGACCACCTCGCAGGAAGAGCAGGAGATTCTCAAAATGTATCAACTCCGCTGCAGTTCCTATATTGTAAAGCCGGTCGACCTGAATCAATTCATCCGCGCAATCCAGTCATTCAGCGATTACTGGTTGACCGTCGTCGTTTTGCCAAAAGATCCAGGGTAAGGAAATGTGCCTGGGGTGCGAGGTTTCGCTAACACCCTTGGGGGAGATGGCTGGATGTGCCCGCTTCGAAGCCGCCGGGGAAGCCCATCATTGGCGTGGTGGCTATGGAGTATAAATAATAGTCGAGTCTATCCATCACGGCTCTTTGGGGTCATGGCGGTATTCGAGGATGAGTTGATCCAAAGAGTTAATGTTTCTTGTTATGCACAAGGCATTGCGACGATTCTGCGGAATGGTCGTTGGGAGCTCGTTGCGCTGTTATTGTACCCATGCCGACGCTTCGTTGCTGGGCTATGATGTTGCGCAGCTTCAGTGCTTTTGGGTTTGGCTCGTCTGCGCGAGCGAGGGAATGGTGATCGCGGGGCTCGTTTTCACCATTGGGCGAATCGCTGGTGGGGGTTTTCCAGGTATTTTATTTTCCCTGCAAAATCAGATTAGAATATCCTGGACCGATTCTATGTTCCATCAACCACAAGCATCTCCACAACGAGTTGGGAACATGTGGATGGCAATTTTCCAACCGGGTTCGCAACCCCATTCTTTGTGGGCAATGCAGGAGTGATGCCAGTGCGGAAATGCAGTGCTCATCGCCTGGGTGATGGGTTCAATGCTGGACTCCTCGCGAAGTCCACAAATCTCCAGTCCAAACTCCTCGTGAAGAATATCTATACAACTATAATCGCTGAACCAGGCAAAACCTGCCGTATCCAAAATCTCGGACGCCCTGGCTTTGCACTCGAAGAACTCCGGGTGAAACTGCAGCCCTTCCTCTTCCACCTCAATTCGATTCAAAACACGAACGGGAGCTCCTCCGCGCTGCAGATACTCCACTACGTGAGCCGTAATGCGCTCGCGGTCATCCATGGGGAACAGAAGCGGTACACGTGTCCAGCCGCCCATGCTAAAGAAGAGCAAGAGGCGTTGCCTTGAGGGCCACGCAACAAAAACAACCTCGCGGTCCTCTTCGTAAATGGGGAATCGATACTCTGTGAAGCCTTTACGATAGGTAAGAACCCCGGGTTCAGGTCTTTCGATCTGGCATTTCTGCTTTAGCTTCATGGACTCCAGTCTTGCCGGGCTTTTATCGGTCGTAACAAAACGAACCCGACGGTTCATGGTGGCGCCAACACTACATGAACAATGTGGTGCATGACGGCGAAAATCGAGGATTTTTCACAATGCGACCGCAGCGACATAGAAAGAGCGAAACCGCAGCCCGCAATCGCAAGTTTGCTTTTACTTTTTGTACTGATCGAATCTAATGATCTCCATCCGTGAAACCTGGCGAACAATACCTGCTTAAATCTTCCGATCTCATTTCCCGGGTGCGGGAACAGCTTCCTCTCGTCGAACGGGCGGCGGATTGGTTTTCCTCCACTATTCTCGTGGGGCGGATGGTTCACCTTTTTGGGTCGGGGCATAGCCGTATCCTTGTGGAGGAGATGTGGCCCCGCTACGGCTCGTTTCCAGGGTTTAATCCGATTGTCGAATTGTCTTTGAGTTTTCATAACCTCGTGGTCGGGGCCAACGGCCAGCGGCAGGCGATGTTTTTGGAGAATGTTTCGGGGTTGGCGGACCGGATCCTGCGGAATTTTGATTTGTCCCCGTTGGATTGCGCGCTGGTCGCTTCTTCCAGCGGTTGTAACCTGGTGCCGATCGAGATGGCGGAGTTATTCCAAAAGCGCGGAATAAAAGTGGTGGCGATCATCAGTCGGGCGCACTCGGAGGCGAGTATTTCGCAGCATTCGCAGGGCAAGAAGTTGCAGGATTTCGCGGATCTGGTGCTGGACACGGGCGCGCCGGTCGGCGATGCGATGGTTTCCATCGAGGGTTTGAAAACGCCTGTGGCGCCGGGATCGACCATTGGAGGTTGTTTGTTGATTAATGCGATCAAGGCGGAGGTGGCATTGCGTCTGACCGAGGCAGGGGTTCCTCCACTGGTGCTCTCGGCTGGAGCGGTGGTCGGGAAAGAGGAGGCGACGCGGATTTTTGAAGCGGCGTATGATGAGCATGCGCACAGGATGTCTAAGTTATATGAAAAGGTGGGACCGGGAGTGAATGTCTTACGCAATGACACGAAGTTCACGAAGGGAGGACAGTAATTGGGGCACTGATTATTTTACAGGAGGCAAGGGAGAAAAGGGGGTTGGGACTGTGACTGGTGTTGTCCTATTCTTGGGTTTGGATTTTTGTTTGGGCTGGTGGTGTTTTTTTCGGGGCGTGCGGTGTTGGGTTTTGGTTTAGGATTCTAATTTTATGAAGAGTCATCCTTTGCGGACCACGGTTATTGGGAGTTATCCTTTTCCTTCCTGGCTCGAGTTTTCTTGTCAGCACCTGGGCCAGTTTGGGACTGCCGACCGCGAGGAGTTGGTCTCGGATGCTGTGGCTATCGCGGTCAAGGATCAGATGGACAGCGGGCTCGATGTGATCACGGATGGCGAACAGACCCGGCTTGATTTTAATCTTTCGTTTTATGGATTTCTCACCGGGCTGGAATTGGAATCGGAATCGCCTCGAAGGTTTGGTCCGCCGGCGCATGATCAGCGCGGGAAGCACAAGGTCACGGGAGAGTTAGCCGCGCCGCGAGGACTGGGAACGGTGGTGGATTTTGAGCGGCTGAAACGGATTGTTGGGTCGGATGCGAATTCAGGTTCTGGAGCCAAGCCGGTTTTGAAAGCCAGTGTTCCCGGGCCTTATACTTTGAGCGGGCGTTTGGTTCCCAATGCGCTGTATCCGGATCGTTTTGCGTTGACGGAGGCGTTGTTGCCGATCATTCGCCTGGAACTGGAGAAGCTGGTGGCGGCGGGTTGCACGGAGATCACGGTGGATGAGCCTTCGATGAGTTGTTACGCGCACAAGGAGGATCCCCGGAAGTTTGTGGAGATATTTAATCGGACGGTGGAGTCGGTAGTGGGGAAGTGTCATCTTTCGACGCACCTCTGTTTCGGAAATTATAAGGGTCGAGCGATCGGGCCGAGGCGGTATGCGCCCATGTTTCCTGCGTTTTTGGAGATGCAGGTGGACGAGATCCATGTAGAAATGGCGAGTCGCGAGATGTCGGAGCTGGAGTTGCTGGGGGTGATTTCCAAAAAGAAAGATGTTGCGGTAGGGATCATCGATGTGAAAAGCTATTATATCGAAACAATTCCGGAAGTAACGCGCCGGGTCAAAGCTTGTTTGGAGTTTGCCCCACCCGATAGACTTTCATTTGCGCCGGATTGTGGTTTGAGCCAGACAGCACGGTGGGCAGCCAAACAAAAATTAATCAACATGGTGGAAGGCGTGAAACTAGTCAGACAGGAGATGTGAGGGAGAGAAGAATTTGGGTCCCGGATTTTTCTTACAGGAGGCAACGGAGATAAGGGAGTTGGGATGGGGAGTCGGAAGGGTGATTTGCAAGGTTTTTTGGTTTATTGGGTTTTGGTTGGTGATGATTTTGGGTTTAGATTTGGCGTTTGGATTGGTACTTTTTTTTGTGAGGCCTGCGGCGCCGGGTGGCTGCATTCTGCGGAATGCAGCGTCAGAGCGCGGTGCGCTGAATGGTTTGTACTATAGCCAGATCGCTCCGAATGGAGCTTGTTGAAATAGGCGCTTTGCGCGAAACGGGTTGTTTTTAGTTCGGCGGATTTGTTTTGATTTATGATCAGACCGTTCCAGCAGGATGAGAGATTTCTGGGAGATGTGGCTCGCGGGCCACGCGGTCCCGGTGACTTCAAATTGTGGTGGCTTGGTCAGAGCGGCTTTCTCCTTCGTTACGGATCCGAGTGTATTCTACTGGATCCGTATCTCTCCGATTCTCTTTCCCGCAAGTATGAGTTCACGGACAAACCTCATAAACGGATCTCGGATCGCGTGGTTTCCGCATATGATCTGCGCGGGATCACGCTGATTTCTTCCAGTCACAATCATACGGATCATCTGGACAAGGACACGATTTTGCCGGTGCTGGAGAAGTCCCCAAAGGCGGAAATTGTGGTCGGAAAGGCAAATGTCGCTTTCGCTGCGGAACGCCTGGAACTGCCACTTTCCCGATTTATTCCGTTGAGTGTCGGAATGACGGTATGTTTGCGCGGCCTAAAGATCACCGCGATACCTGCTGCGCATAATGACCTGGATCGGGATGCGGCAGGAGAGTTTCTTTTCATGGGGTTTGTGATCGAGTTCGGGTCGTACTGCATCTATCACGCCGGGGATACGGTGCATTACGATGGGATGGAACATTTTTTGAAGAAGTTCAAAATCGATGTGGCCATGCTCCCCATTAATGGGGATAGGCCAGAGCGCCGGGTAGCGGGAAATTTGGACGGCGCGGAAGCTGCGAATTTGGGGAAGCAGATCGGGGCGCGATTGGTGATTCCGTGTCATTATGATTTGTTTGAGTTTAATACGGTGTCGCCCGATCTTTTTGAGGAGAGTTGCCGAAAGATTGGGCAGGCCTATCGAACGTTGTTGATTGGGGAAGGAATATCGAGTGGCGAAATCGTCTGAGCCGAGTTTCAGCTTCCCATTGGGACAGCACCATCCTGTGGCCTGATCGCTCCTACTGGAACTTGGTTTTTATTATATGAAGCTTGGAATTATCAATAGCGCGTTTCATCAGGCCGGGGTGGATACTGCCGCAGGTCTTCAACACATTGCCCGCATCGGTTTTGATTGTGTCGATGTTTTTACGGAGGCAGAGGGGATTTCCAGAAAGGAGGTTTCTTTGATTCGGGCTGCTTCAAAAAAGTTGAAGCTTCCTGTGGTTTCGTTGCCTGTAGTGGCTGTTGGGCTGGTTGATTTTAATGCGCCGGTGCGGAGGTATCATGTGCAGCGGTGCAAGAAGTTTATCGACCTGGCGCAGGAGCTTGGTGCGAAGAATATTCTTTTGGTTCTTGGCGAGTATATCTGGCAGAAGGAGGTGATCTCCCCCACGGAGCAATGGAATTTTGCGGTGGAGACTTGTCGTGATCTGGGCGATTACGCAGGGCGCAAGAAGATAGACATAGCGCTGGAACTGGAACCGTTTCGGCTGAGTCTTCTCAATAATGTTTCGGAAATGGTTCGGTTCGTCACGGAGTGCAATCATGCGAGGGTGAAGGCGAACATCGATATCAGTCACCTGGTATTGGCAGATGTTTCGCCGAGTGAGTTGAAGGATTTGAAAGGCAAAGCGATTCATGTGCATCTGAGCGATTGCGATGGAAAGGTGCACGGGGATCTGCCGCCGGGTCGCGGGGTTGTGAAATTTGCCCCGTATTTGCAGGCAATCAAGGAATTGGAAATGCCGAATGGGGTGGTATCGATCGAGTTGGAGTATGCGCCGGATCCGAAGAAGATAGTGGAGTGGGTGGAGGAGGCGTATAGAGCGACAGCGCGACTTATGGACATGGTGGGGATGAGAAATGCGTGAAAACCGGCCGGGGCCTTTGTTGCTCGTCGGTTACAGGGCCGGAGGCCATGCGCCCTCCTCGCGTCGTGGCCGCGACCGGTTTTGACGCATTTCTAGGGCGGAGGTGTGATTATACGGAGGGCGCGAGGTGCTTTGCGCGAAGGGGTACTCGGAGAGAGCTCCGACACGAGGCTATTTTGCTGCCGTTGACTGTGCTGTTCTTAGCGGGTACTCTTTGATCATGATTGGTGCCATCGGTAACAAGTCTCCTGCCGCCCCTGCTTTTCGCGTGGGCGATGAACGTTTGATCAAGGTAACCACCAACGCCGCAAAGAAGGTCAATGCTTTACTCACGAAGCAGGGCCGTCCCAATGGTGTGCTGCGCGTGGCCGTGGTCGGTGGCGGTTGTTCCGGCCTCCAATATAAAATGGATCTGCAGGATAACCCGGCGAATCGCGATATTTTGGTGGAAAGCAGCGGGATCAAGATTGTGGTGGACCCGAAGAGCGCGCTTTATGTTACTGGCAGTGAGCTGGATTTTGTCGATGCGCTGCAGGATGGCGGGTTTAAGGTGAAAAACCCGAACGCTGCTGCAAGTTGTTCGTGCGGAGAGAGTTTCAGCGCTTAAATTGTTATCCTTTCACGTGTGATGACTGATTCTTTCGCCTTGTTTGGTGAGTCTCGGAGGCCGTGGCTCGATGCGGATGAGTTGAAATCCAAGTTTCTCCATTTCTCCAGCAGCCTGCACCCCGATAGATTTCACAATACCCCCGCCGAGGAGAAGGAAAAGGCCGGACAATCGTATTCGGACCTGAACACAGCCTATAATACTCTGCGGGAACCGAAGGACAGGTTGCTTCACTTGATCGAACTGGAACAGGGCAAGGCGCCTAGTGATATCCAGCGGATACCGCCCGGGACGATGGATCTTTTCGTAGAGGTGGGGCAGATGTGTCGCGATGCGGATGGTTTTCTCAAAGAAAAGCCTACGGAGGTCTCGCCGATGCTGAAGTTGAAGGTGATGCAGGAAAGCATGGAATGGACGGAGAAGCTTTCGGACCTGCAAACGAAGATTCATGCGCTGAGGCAATCGTTGGAAAAGGAATTGTCGCTAATGAATGCAGTGTGGGAGTTTGCGCCTCCGCCCGGCAGCCCGGAACGGCTTGGGAAATTGCCGATGGAACGGCTGGAACAGATTTACAGGACGTTCAGTTATGTATCACGCTGGACGGAACAGATCCAGGAGCGAACGGTGCAACTGGCGTTTTAGGGCTTGTGTTTCTTCGCATAAAAAGGTGGCCTTTGGTTATTCGTCGATCAAATTTAGAATTAAGATGAAATCATTTCTTTTGTTTGTGGGAGTTCTGTGCCTGGTTGGAGCGACTGCCAGTCGAGCAGCGGAGAATGCGGGCTGGGAGGAGGCAATCCGTCAGATGCCACTGGGGACCGAGGTGAAGGAGTTGAATCGCACCAATGCGGTACCGCTGACGCTAAAGGCGTTTCAGAAGAATAGCACCGTAAAGGGATTGATCTGGATGCCGGGGGCAACGGATGAATTTTATTTTTTCAAACGAGCTCACGTCACGTTGACGAATGATTCCCCCACCCTGCTGGATGCGATCCGTGCATTGACCAATCAGACCTGGGTGCGGGTGACTTATAGTGCGCCGCTACTGATCCTGCATACCGCGGAGGATCCGATGGAGGGGATGATCCAGGTGGAAGATCAGAAGATGGCGGAGCGGATTGCCAAAAAGCATTTTGTGAAGGCGGGTGTTTTCCTGGATAAGGACTGGGATTATGTGCAGCCAATCCTGGCATTCCAGGTGGATACCAGGGTGGAGCCGCCTCGTTATTCACCGCACACAACGCATTTTTACCGGCACAGCATGTCGGTCTTTGACTTGAACGGGATGGAGGCGCTGACGGCGATATGCCTGGCGAACAAGACAATTGTACATATTGAAAAGAAGAAGCTGGTTTTTGAGGGGGATACGCGGGTTCGGGCGAAGCCCAGTTTGGAAGGAATATCGACGTTTGATGCGCAAACCTTGAAGTCGATTGAGCAAAAAAAGACAGAGTGAGTGGTTTTTTTCAGAAAGAGGGAGTTCGTGAGGGGTAAAGGGCCATAAAGAGGCGTGGCACGGCTGGTGCTTAAGGGATCTCATGGAAAATAACATATCGAACTTCTTAGGAAGCCAGGTGTGTTCTCCCTACCGACAGCTCTATCACAGGGTTGACGAAAAGGCCCACCATAATCCCACCCCGCGTCCTAACAAGACGTAACCTTCAAAAATTGAGCTAGAACCTGGCGATTGCGCAAGCAATCGCCAGTCTTTTTTTGGTGTGTGCCTAATCTAAATTTGTATGTTTTGGGGAGGGGTCATGGATTTTGGTTTTATTTTGCGGTGGCAGGGAGGGGCCACATCGCTGCAGCGATGCGGCTCGTGAGCGCAGTGCGCTGATTAGGTTTACTATCGCCAGATCGCTCCTAACGGAGCTTGTTTGGATTGGGAGCTTCGCACGAAACGGTGATCACGGAGAAATCGCTCCTGGATGCCGTTTTGGCACGCTTCGTTTTTTTAAGAGGCCGCGTTGCGCATGGCGTCGAAGAAGCTTTTTCCTGTGGCTGCGGTTACTATTTTTTTGGAGTTTCCATCTTCGACGTCCAGCAGCTCGGGCGGGAGTTCTTTTAGGAACGGGGACGGGTGGCAGGGCAACATTTGGCCGTATTTTTTTCTGCCGCCACAGTGGGTGATCATAAGGCTTTGCATGGCTCTGGTTATCGCCACGTAAAACAGACGGCGCTCCTCGTCGAGTGTGCCTTCCACTTTGGAGCGGGTGTGAGGGAGCAGGCCATCTTCCAAGCCCACGATGAAGACGTGGGGGAATTCCAAGCCTTTGCAACTGTGCATGGTGATCAGGGTGACCGCATCGACGGTGGATTCTTTTTCGTCGCGTCGATCATTATCCAAAGTGGTGTCTTCAAGAAAAGTTTGGAGGCGCTCGAAGCCGTTGCCGTTGATGGGCTCGGCTTTGTCGAGGGTGATGATGATATCTTTTAGATTGCGGACGCGGTTCTCGGCGGTCTCCACATTTTTTTCGCCACGGCGAAGTTCGTTGAAGTAATCGATGTCTGAAAGGAAGTTATCCGCCCACTGGGAAATGCTGGTGGTTTTTTCGATGCGGCTCTTTTCTTCCTCAATCATGGCGAGGAAGGCCTGAATGGACTCTTTGGTGCGCCCCATGAAACTATCCTGAATATCAGTATGGCGCATGGCGGTGTAGACCGAGGCGCTGCGCTCGTGACTGGCCTGGACGAGGCGTTCCATGGTGACATCACTCAAGCCCCGGGCGGGAACGTTGGCGATGCGGAGGAGGCTAACGTCATCATGCGGATTGATGAACATTTTGAGGAAGGCGAGGAAGTCCTTGATTTCGCGCCGGTCAAAGAAGCTTTGACCGCCAATGAGGTTATAACGGACATTCGCTTTTCTTAATGCTGTTTCGAGGGGACGCGACTGAAGGTTGGTGCGGAAGAGGATGGCGTGATCTGTCCATGGGATTTTATGCGCCATGCGATTGTACTCGATACGCTCGACGATGGTGCGGGCTTCTTCCTCATCCTCGGGGAAGTGCTGGAGAAGAATTTTGTTCCCCTCGCCTTTTTCGGACCAGAGATGTTTGCCGCGGCGGCGCGCGTTGTTTTTGATGACGGCGTTGGCGGCTTTGAGGATGACGGAGGTGGAACGGTAGTTTTGTTCCAGCTTCACGACTTTGACTTCCGGAAAGTATTTTTCGAGTTCGAGGAGGTTGGCGATTTCGGCGCCGCGCCAGCCATAGATGCTTTGGTCATCATCACCGACAACGCAGAGATTGCGATGTTCTTTGGAGAGGAGATAGACGAGTTGAAACTGGGAGGCGTTGGTGTCCTGATACTCATCCACCATGATGTTTTGGAAATGCTGGCGGCAACCTTC
>JAQGOY010000159.1 GCA_028293375.1 Verrucomicrobiales bacterium
AAAGGTTACTCCAAAACGGCCCAGTTCATGGCGAGGAAACGGACTTTCGTTGACCTTTAGAGCTATTTACTAATACCGCGCTGGCTGGTCCTGACAAACTGGATCAGGTGGTTCATTTCAAGCGACACGGGCAGGTCCGATTCGATCTTTTTGAGTGCGTTGGAAATCGTCAATCCTTCTCTAAATAGAATTTTGTAGGCTTGCCGCAGGGTATTCTGTGATTCCTCGCTGACCCCATTCCGCTCCATCCCGATTTTATTTACCGTGCGCGTTTCCGCCGGGTTTCCATCTGCCAACATAAAGGGTGGAACATCCTGAACCACCTTGGAGCAGCCGCCAATAATCGCCATTTTGCCTATCCGGCAAAACTGATGCACGGCAGCCAGGCCCCCTATCACTGCGTAATCTTCCACGATCACGTGTCCAGCCAGGGTTCCGACGTTGGACATAATCACGTGGTTTCCCATCTGCACATTATGAGCTATGTGGCAGTAAGCCAGAATATGGTTATTCGATCCCACAACCGTGGTCTCGCCATCCGAGGTTGCGCTATGGATGGTCACGTACTCTCTAAAGGTATTGGCGTGGCCGATCCTGGTGAAAGTGTTGCCTCCTTTCCATTTCAAATCCTGGGTCTTCAACCCAATGGAAGCGAAAGGAAAGATTTCGTTATCAGCTCCCATTTCGGTTTTCCCATCTATTATTACGTGGGAATGAAGCTGGCACCGGTTTCCCAGGACTACGTCGGCGCCGATGATGCAATAAGGACCGACCCGGCAATCCTCGCCCAGGTTTGCATCTTTGTGAATGACCGCAGTGGGATGTATTTCGCTCATATCAAGGATCAACCAGCATGTAAGTCACGTCTGCTTCGCTCACCGTCTCACCGTCTACCCGGCAAATACCTTTGGCTTTGCCAATTTTTCCGCGGCTCTTGGTCAGCACGACTTCAATGATAATCGTGTCTCCGGGCCGAACTGGTTTTCTCCATTTCACGCTTTCAGCCGACATGAAATAAGCAAGCTGTCCGAGGTTGTTTGCGCGAATGAGGGTCAATATCCCCGCTACCTGGGCAATGGCTTCCAACTGCAAAACACCTGGCATGATGGGATGCGCGGGGAAGTGTCCCTGAAAATAAGGTTCATTAATCGAGACGTTTTTCAGAGCCACAATTCTATCGCCTTCAATGCTGATCACCTTGTCCACCATTAGAAACGGATACCGATGGGGAAGCATTTTCATGACCTGCATGACATCAAGGGCAGGCATGGGGCTTCCTTTGGCAGCAGGCAAAATTTCGGCATCTTTTGGAGATGGAGGAGGGGTAAACGTTTGCGCGGTAACGATTGGTTTACGAATTTGGGCCAGGATATGGCGGGCCAACTCGCAGTTCGAGCTGTGACTCGGCTTCACCGCCATGATGTGGCCAATAACGGGCCTTCCCACTAATGTAATATCTCCCAGTATATCAAGAATCTTGTGCCTGACGAACTCGTCTTTGTAGCGGAGCGGTTCAGTGGTCAGTATTGCGTCTTCGCGAATTACCACTGCATTTTCCAGGCTGCCTCCTTTAATCAGTCCGTTCTTGATGAGGTATTCAATCTCTTCGTAAAAACAAAAAGTGCGTGCGTGGGCCAACTCCTTTTCCCAGGTGTCGGGATTGATTTCCGTGCTAAAAAACTGGGTAAAACGGCCCTTTTTGTCCGCGCTGGTGCAAGTGATTTTTAATTTATCGTGCGGGAAAATCGAAATCACCGTCTCTCCCATTTGCAATTCGATTGGCGCGGTAATGTAATAAGGTTCCCTTTTTTCTGCCTGGACCACCAACCCGGCGCTTTGCAACATCTTCACGTACTCACGCGCACTTCCATCGGCAATGGGGGGCTCATTCGCGTCCAATTCAACAATGGCGTTATCGATTCCCCGCCCTGCCAATGCCGCCAAAACGTGTTCGACGGTATGGATTTTAGCATTTCCCTTCGAGAGAGTCGTGGACCTGTTTGTTTCGAAAACATTGTCGACCCGTGCTTCGATCTCAGGCTTGCCTTCCAGGTCGACGCGACGGAAACGAATACCGGTGTTGGGGCCGGCGGGCAGGAAAGTCATATTCACCCGGTTCCCGCTATGCAGGCCTATGCCCGAGAACTGCGCTTGTTGCTTGAGCGTCTGTTGTTGTAACACGCGGGAATAAAACAGGCCTTTGTTCTTTTTTGCAAGATGATCAATTTTTCGAAGCATGCCTGATTTGTCTTGTTCTTGCGTCCGGTTGGGCAAACCGCCTACCCACGGCTACGCATCGCCAGACGTTGAAACTTCGCGGGATGAGTCGAACGTGTAGAGAGGAATGACTATATGAACGCTAACTATTTATCTGCATTGGGGGCTATCTTATTGCTCGTGGGATGCCGTGAGAGGGATCAATCCAGGAGTAGCAACGGGCCTGTTCCCGAGGAATATGGGGCCGCTGGAGCTGCGATTTCGCCAGGCAGGACTTTGGATTCCGACACCGCCCTTAATCAAAAAATTCGTGACTCGTTGAGCGGCTTGCTAACCAACCAACAAACAAATGACCTGGTCATCGCTTCTCATGCGGGAATAGTTACTGTAAAAGGAAGAGTGGGGACCACATCCCTGAAACAGGATATCTCACGATCGATCAAACAGACTGACGGTGTCACAGATGTGAGGAACCAATTAGAAGTCGATCCTGCCGCAGATATCACGCTTGAGCGCAACAACGCAGCCAGACAGGCTGAAAAGCAAAAGTGATTTAAGGATGACGTGTGTGGGTTGCTCCGTTTTTCGTTGACCAGATATTGGCAGCTACTACGATTTCAGGATGTCCCTGAAATCGTTGTCATTGCTAGCGCTAGCTCTGTTCCCTTTTGTCTTGGGCCATTCCGCCCCTTCTACAAATTCCCGCTATCAAATCCTGGAGACTCCTGAAAAACTTGCGCTTCAGATTGATGGAAAACTCTTTACCGAGTACCATTTTTTAAACGTCCCCCGTCCCTATTGTTATCCAGTTTTGGGATTTAATGATCTGCCCATGACCCGAAACTGGCCGATGAAAACAACCCCGGATGAAGAACACGACCATCCTCATCATCAAGGGCTTTGGTACGCCCACGGGGACGTCAACGGGAAGGATCTTTGGTCTGTGGAAAAAGAATTCGGAACGACGATCCACAAAAAATTTACAAAAATTGAAAGCAGTGCGACCGGTGGAACTATTGAATCCGATAATGAGTGGGTCGATCATGAAAGTAAACCTCTGTGCAGTGACCACCGCAAACTAGCCTTTAAAGCGATTGGACATGAAAAAATTCTCGACTTTGACGTCACCATTCAGGCCACACACGGGGACGTCACTTTTGGTGACACAAAAGAGGGATCGATGGCAATTCGGGTCACCGAAACGATGAGAGTAAAAGGCAAGGTGGCAAAAGGCCACATTATCAACAGTGAAGGAGTCAAAGACGACCAAACCTGGTCAAAAAGAGCGGATTGGGTAGATTATTTTGGGCCTGTGGAGGGAACGACTGTTGGCGTGGCCATGTTCGATCATCCCACCAATCCGAGGCATCCAACCACCTGGCACGTCCGGGATTACGGTTTGTTCGCAGCAAATCCATTCGGGCTCCATGATTTCGAGAAAAAACCAAAAGATGCCGGAAAATTCCTGATCAAGTCGGGCGAAACGGCAACATTTCGCTACCGTTTTGTTTTTCATGAAGGGGATGAGAAACAGGGGCATGTGGCGGAGCACTATAAAGCCTACACCACCAACGCTGAATAATTCGAACTTTTAACACGTTTAAATAGAACCCAATTATGCAACAAATCAATCGTCGCCATTTCATAAAAGGCACCGCCATTGCAGGCGCTGCGATCTCGCTTTCGCCACGATCCTGGGGACAGACCCAGGGTTCCAACGACGCACTGCGCGTTGCCGTGGTCGGTTTCAATGGACGCGGCAAAGATCATATCTCTGGTTATAAAGCGCTCCAGAAATCCGAGAACGTGCGAATAGTTGCCCTTTGCGATGTTGACTCCACTGTTCTAAGCAAGGGGGCAGCCGACTTCGAACAAAACGGCCAAAAAGTTGAAACCTATAAGGACATCAGGAAGTTACTGGAAAATAAGGATGTCGATATTATCAGTATTGCGACCCCGAACCATTGGCACGCCCTGGCCGCTATTTGGTCTGTGCAGGCTGGCAAAGATGTCTACCTGGAAAAGCCGGTGTCCCACAATGTCTCGGAAGGCCGGAGAATAGTCGAGGCGGCAAGAAAGTACAACAAAATAGTCCAAACCGGAACTCAAAGCCGGTCAAGTAGCGGGATATTGGAAGCAGTGGAATGGATCAAGGCGGGCAATCTAGGAAAAATTGTTATTGCCCGCGGTCTCTGTTACAAGCCGCGTCCAAGCATTGGCAAATCAGAGGGAGAACAGCCGATTCCGGCCTCGATCGATTACGACCTTTGGTGCGGTCCCGCAGCGAAATTGCCATTGAACCGGAAAAAACTGCACTACGACTGGCACTGGGTTTGGAATACCGGTTCGGGGGATCTCGGCAACCAGGGCATTCATCAAATGGATATCTGTCGCTGGTTTCTCGGAGAACAGGAACTGGCGCCACGGGTATTCAGCGTGGGAGGCAGACTCGGATATGATGATGATGGCGAAACTCCAAACACCATGATGATTTTCCAGGATTACGCCAAGGCCCCCCTCATTTTCGAAGTGCGTGGACTCCCGGAAAAGAAAGGCTCAAAAAACATGGGGCCATACCATCGCGCTGCGGTGGGCTGCCTGATCGAGTGCGAAAACGGCCATGTTCTCGTGCCGGACTACACCCAGGCGACAGTCTTTGACAAAGAAGGTACACAGATTCAACACTTCAAAGGGTCATCCAGCCATTTCGCCAATTTCATTAAGGCTGTTCGTTCTCGAAAACAAACGGATTTAACCGCCGACATCCTGCAGGGTCATTTGTCGAGCGCCCTCTGCCACACCGGCAATATCTCCTACCGGGTCGGCTCAAAGAAAGCACCGGGTGA
Organism: Verrucomicrobiales bacterium; assembly: GCA_028293375.1. GTDB lineage: Bacteria > Verrucomicrobiota > Verrucomicrobiia > Limisphaerales > JAQGOY01 > JAQGOY01. The sequence continues at coordinate 5,064 of JAQGOY010000159.1, forward strand.
AATCAAGGAGGCAATCAAAGGAGACAAAGATGCCACAAACACTTTCGACCGAATGGCTGCTCACCTGGAGGCGAACGAAGTTGATTTGAACAAATCTCCCGCAACCCTGGGCATGGTCCTGAAAATGGATACAAAATCCGAAAAGTTTTTGGACAATCCCCAGGCAAATGCTTTGTTAACCCGGGAATATCGGAAACCGTTCGTAGTCCCAGAAAAAGTTTAGTTCTGGATTAAAACAAAAAGGGGGCAACCTGCGAAGGTTGCCCCCTTTTTCAATAATATAATCAGAGCCTTTTCTCGTCGGCGTCAATGAAATCAACGAAGGTGTCAATGCCGGGTCGGTCACCAAGGCCGGCCTGTTCTTTTCTTTTTTGCAGCCTGGCTTTCAACGCTTCATCGCCGTTGTTTCCATAATTAAGGACTGCTTCAGCATGGGCTTTTTTTTCCTCTACGGTCCTTTTAATATTTTTGTTCACCCAATCTGCCACTTCGCCGTCGATAATGGTGTTTTTCACCACCTGAATCATTTCCTCACCCGAAATTCCGGCCGCTTTTAGCCATGAACTGTCAAAACCTTTGGTAAAATTCTCCTGGTAATCCGGATGCAGTTTGCCAGCAAGATGAAGACGGATTTTATCGACAAACCTGGGAAGATAGACCCAGCCCGACATGACCTCGCGAGGACTCCGAGGGTAAATTATGTTACTCATTCGGCAAAAATTGTTCCGTTTAGCCGGGCAATTGTCAAACCGCTCCAGAATCTCGCTTTCTTTTCTGAATTCGCTTACTGTAAATTCAGTCCAACAACCTGATGAATCATCACAAGCCAAACTGGAATCATCTTGCTTTAACTCGCAGGGGATTCCTGACGCGTTGTGGCATGGGGATGGGGTCTCTCGCTCTGGGTTCGCTGCTTTCCGGTCCAGGCCTAGCGCAAGCGGATTCATATATTTCCCCCACTCTTCCCAAGTTGCCCCATTTTCCCGGCAAAGCAAAGCGGGTGATTCATCTTTTCATGAACGGCGGTCCGTCCCACGTGGACACGTTTGATCCCAAGCCGTCCCTTGAAAAATATCACGGAAAACTGCTCCCCGTCGAAAATTTAAAAACAGAACGTAAAACTGGCGCCGCTTACAAATCACCTTTTGCTTTTCAGAAGTACGGAAAAAGCGGAATTGAAGTCAGCGAAATCTTTAAAAACGTGGGCGACTGTATTGACGATGTGTGCGTCATCAGGTCGATGCAGGCTGACATTCCCAATCATGAGCCTTCGCTGCTTCTGATGAATTGCGGCGAGGCCCGCCAAATCCGGCCCAGCATGGGCTCGTGGGTCAATTACGGGCTTGGAACCGTAAACCAGAATCTGCCTGGCTTCATCTCCATGTGTCCTGGATGATATACCATTCAGGAATCTCAGAACTGGCAGTCCGGTTTTCTTCCGGGTGTTTACCAGGGGACTTACATTGATACCCAGTTCACCAGGATCGAAAAGCTCATCGAGAATATAAAGAACAACTACACTTCCACAGAAGAGCAACGCCAGCAACTCGATCTCCTCCAATCGCTGAACCGCAAGCATAGCGAAGCCCGCCACAAGGAAGGCCAGCTTGAGGCGCGCATCCAGTCGTTCGAACTGGCCTACAGAATGCAGATGGAAGCCACGGACGCTTTCGATATCAGCAAGGAACCGGAACACATTCGAAAGATGTACGGCGAGGGCACCCAGGCAAGGCAAATCCTTATCGCACGTCGACTGGTGGAACGAGGTGTCCGCTTCGTTCAGCTCTGGCATGGGGCTGGCCAGCCCTGGGATAATCATGATGATATAGAGGTGAATCATCGCCGCCTGGCAAAGGAATGCGATCAGGCCATTGGCGCCCTCCTCAAGGATTTAAAGCAACGCGGAATGTTGGAGGACACGCTGGTCATCTGGGGCGGCGAATTCGGGCGCACGCCCACGGTGGAACTGCCGACTCCTGGCTCAAACGCTGGCAAAATCAATGGCCGCGATCACAATAATCATGGCTTTACCATGTGGATGGCGGGTGGCGGCGTCAAGGGAGGCCATGTTCACGGAGCTACTGATGAGTTCGGGTTTAAATCCGTCGAGGACGTGGTGCATGTTCACGATCTTCATGCAACCATCCTTCACCTCCTGGGATTCGATCACGAAAAACTAACCTTCAGGCACGCGGGCCGCGATTTTCGTCTCACCGATGTGCACGGTCATGTGGTGAAAGCCATTCTCGCGTAGAAGGCCGGACGTCAGGTAAAACCGAGCAACCGCCCTCCCTGGTAGGTCAGGAAGGCCAGGACCCAGGCGAGCAGGCCCATATAACACCACTGAAAGAGCGGCCATTTCCAACTGTTTGTTTCCCGGCGCACCACTGCCACGGTGCTCACGCATTGCATCGCCATGACGTAAAACACCATCAGGGCAATGGAAGTCAGCGGAGTATAGATCAGACTTCCATCACTTCTTTTCTGTTGTTTGAGCGTGGCCGCGAGAGTCCTGGTATGCGCTTCTTCCTCATTTCCTTCTGCCACGTTGTAAATGATCGACATCGTACTGACAAAAACCTCCCGCGCCGCAAAAGAAGTAATAATCCCGATTCCCATCTTCCAATCAAATCCCAATGGCGCAATCAAGGGTTCAATGGCTCTGCCCATGCGTCCTGCAAAGCTTTGGCGGACCTTTTCTCCGGATTCTTCGGTGTCCAACTGGTCCAGTTGGCTTTTCAATTCTTCCGCCCTTTTAGGCTCTTTCCCCGCGTCGGTCTGCAAGGCTGCCTGGATTGGCGCTTTTTTTAACTCGAACTCTTTCTGTAAATTCGCATTCTTAGGGTACGATGCGAAAAACCAAAGAATAATATTAATCCCCAGAATTACCGTGCCGGCTCGTTTCAAAAACAGCTTCGAACGATCCCACATATGCCGTAATACCACTTTTGCGACAGGTTGTTTGTAGGGTGGCAATTCCATGATCAACATGGGCGCCTCCCCGCGCAACAAAGTCTTTTTAAACAACCAGGCCATCGCCAGCGCCATGATAATTCCCAAAAGATACATGCTCAGCATCACCAAAGTGGAAATGATCTTTTTGTCGGGGAAGCAGGCCGCTATCAGCAGGGTATAGACCGGCAATCTCGCCGAGCAACTCATCAACGGCGCAACTAATATTGTCACCAGCCGATCCTTTGGGGTCTCTATGGTTCGAGTGGCCATGATTCCCGGAATTGCACAAGCAAAAGAACTGAGCATCGGTATGAAACTTTTGCCATGCAGCCCTACTTTGCTCATCAAACGATCCATCAGGAAAGCCGCTCGCGCCATATACCCCGTGTCTTCCAGCAACCCGATAAACAGGAACAATAAACAAATCTGCGGAATGAAAACAACTACCGCCCCCACCCCCTTGATCACCCCCTGGACGACCAGACTTTGAACATCGCCAGGTGGGATTTTGGATCCGACCCAGTCTCCCAGACGCGCCACCATATCCTGCAAAAAGTCCATGGGGAAATGGGCGAGTGAAAAAATAGAGTAGAACATCAGCGCCATGATCCCGATGAAAATACCCATTCCGATAAATTTATGAGTGACCACGCGGTCGATTTTATCGCTGAGGGTTTCCACGTTCTCGAATTCTTCGCTGGTAACAGACTGCTGGATGGCGCCTATACGCGCGTATCGCGCTTCAATAGGAAGACTCCTCCAGTCGACTCCTGCGGCCTCGAGATGCGAACGGGAGACAGTGACGGCCTCGATGATCGTGGCGGGATAGCGGGTATAACCTTTATTGAGAACCTTCTCGTCCGACAAAAGCAACAATGCCTCGGCCTGGGCACAGCTTTGGCGTTGATGAAACTGCTCTTCCACCAGACGACTGAGGATTTCAAGTTCCTTTCCGTAAACTTCCGGCAATTCGCAAAAAGTTCTTGGGGCGGGGCGATTAATTGCGCCCTTAAGACTTGCTACAATTTGTTTTTTTAATTCTGGGATTCCCTTTCCAAGACTTGCAACCATCTCAATGATCGGCGCTCCGAGCGCGCTGGAAAGGCTAACAAGATCGATTCTGTGACCGTTCTGTTCAGCCACGTCAATCATGTTCAGGGCAATCAAAGTGGGATAACCCAGTTCAATTACCTGTGTGGCATAATAAAGATTCCTTTCCAGGTTCGAGGCATCAACCACGATTACGACCAACGCTGGTACTCCCACTTCTTCCACACGATTAAAAAGCACGTCCCTGGAGATTTGTTCATCCATCGACTGCGGGCTCAGGCTATAGGTGCCTGGCAAGTCGAGAATGGAAATCGAAAATTCTGAAGTGACGCCCTGAAGGTTGCCTTCTTTACGCTCCACTGTCACCCCCGCGTAATTCCCCACCCGGGCCCGCATGCCGGTCAAAGCATTGAAAAGAGTTGTCTTTCCGCAGTTCGGGTTGCCTGTCAATACGACGACTGATTTCTCAGGAACAGTCGAGTCACTTTCGATGTTGGAGTGGGAACGGCTCATTGCACCCATTATGCTTAGCGGGTGAGGGCGCGGACCATGATCAACTCCGCTTCTGCTCTTCTCAAGGTGAGATGATACCCTCTTACTTTAATTTCGACCGGGTCGCCCATGGGAGCGAATCGAATCAATTCTAGCGCAGTTCCATTCAACAACCCCATTTCCAGCAATCTGCCTCGATGTTGGGGTGGAACGTTGATTTCGGCCACTGTTGCCTTTGCGCCAATGGGTAAATCGGTGATGGGACAGAGGGATTCGCTCATGCTAGGCGACTTGTAAGTGGGGAATCGGCTCGACCAATATTTTATCCGCCAATTGGGAACTGATTCCCAGACGGGCATTGCATACCTGGCAGATTAGATTGCTGTTCCTGCTGAGCAGCTTGATTTTTTGCTCTTCGCAAAAACCCATTTCCCTGAGGCGATGGGTCACTTCGGGCGGCGCCGATAACCGTTTAATCCTCACTGCCACCCCCGTTCTCACCTGACTGAGCGGGCATAAATTGGATCCGTGGCAATCACCCGAGGAGGATAGTGTGCTCGTCTGTTTCACTGGTTTTGAAACTAGCCCAATTGAGACTGAGTTGCAAGAAGGAACCACATTTTGCCTGCATGTAATTCCGGAAATCCCCAGCCCCGGCCTAATGTATTTCAGCCATCGTGGCCAAAAAAAACCACCGGCCAAAGGTGATTTTTAACCAATTTAGCCTCTTAAACTATGTCTGGGTCTCTTTTCACGGGGTATATGTATGAATTTCATTCATTTACCAAGATGGCATTTCGGTTGCTAAAGGCATCCCAGTGCTGAAAGTCCATTCACTTTTCCTCGTGGAACTGTGAAAGAAACGCACCGCTTTTACCGCACCACTAAAGCAACCAAAATTAAAAAAATGAAGAAAGTTGAAGCAGTCATTAAACCTTTCAAATTGGAAGAGGTGAAGGACGCCCTGAGCGAAATCGGCATCGAGGGTATGACCGTCACCGAAGTGAAAGGTTTCGGCCGTCAAAAGGGACACACGGAAATCTATCGTGGAAGTGAATACACCGTCGATTTCCTTCCTAAAATCAAGCTTGAGCTGGTTGTATCGGACTCTCAGGCAGACGCAGTGGTCGGCGCGATCCTTAAATCTGCCAAAACCGGCAAGATCGGCGATGGAAAAATCTTCGTTTCCACCATCCAGGACGCCATTCGAATTCGAACCGAAGAAAAAGGAGATGCAGCCATTTAAGTTCAAACCCCTTCAAACTACCCATGAGAAGCATAATCAAAACTATTTTTCTGGCATTAATTATTGGGACTACTCTCCCAACGTTCGCTCAAACGAACGCGCCAGCAGTGACTTCAACCAACGCTGTGGCCTCCACCAATGCGCCGGCGAAGGATCCAACCACCGAGCAGCGTATTGCTGACCTGGAAGCGTATGTAAACAACGGGATGCGGGCAGCGGATACGGCGACCAACAACGTCAAGTCCAGCATCTCCGGTTCGGGTCCAGGCCACAACGCGTGGA
>JAQGOY010000194.1 GCA_028293375.1 Verrucomicrobiales bacterium
CTCAATTATTAGGAAAGCCAGCGCAATAACGAAATGGTGCTGGTAGACCAGTCGGGCAAGGAGAACGATCACGTGGTTTCGATCCCTGAAAAAGTATTGGAAAAGGAGAAAGAGATCAGTTCACCACTGCTGCCCGTTCAAATTAAAGTGCTGCAATATTACGCCAACTCGGACGTGCAAAGAAAGACGGATGCCCATTCAGGCCCGGCGACGCACGGGTTTGGAACCAACCTGGACCTCAGGGCGCAAGGCCTGGTGAGCGATCCTGACCGAAGGAATTTGCCAAGTGCGATTGTCGAACTTTTGGCTTCTGGAAAATCGCTGGGAACTTTTGTGGTTGCTGATTCGTTCTTCGACAAAGAAAAAGGGAAAGCATTTGTTCTCGATTTGCAGGATGTGGATATCAATGGGAAAAAATGGGGAATTGGGATGCGCCCCACCCGTTATTACCTTCCTTTTAGCCTGGAACTCGAAAAATTTAGCCACGACAGATATGCAGGGACGGATATTCCCATGAACTTTTCAAGCAAGGTCAAAATAAGGAACCCGGGTCGAAACGAAAATCGAGACGTCCTGATATATATGAACAGCCCATTGAGATATGGAGGGCAAACCTTTTATCAGGGCGGTTTTTCGCCCGACAACGATTCCAGGAAGAAAAAGATTTCAATCCTTCAGGTGGTTCGCAACCCGGGATGGTTGGCGCCGTATTTTGCTTGTAGTTGCGTAGGTCTTGGCCTGGTCATCCAATTTATGACCCATCTTGTCCAATTCATTGGGAAAAGGAAAAAAGCATGAAAAAACACCTTCCCTGGATCATTACTCTTGTCTTCGCTCTATGGATCATCGGCGACTCGATGCCTAAAGTTAAGAAGGACACGTTCGATTATAACGCTTTTGGAAAATTGCCTGCTCTACTCAATGGTCGGGTGCAACCATTGGATTCGATAGCTCGCAATGCGCTGCTCTCCATGCGGGGAAAACAAAGCGCTAAGGTGGATGAGGATGCATCGCCGACTGCGAACACCGATTATTTTAAGAGCGTCCCGCCGACCGAATGGTTGCTGGAAGTTCTTGCCAAACCGGAGGTGGCGGACACGCGCCTTGTTTTTAGAATAGACCACCCGGATCTGCTCACCCTCTTGAAACTGGATGCGAAACGGAAGTATTTTTCATTCAACAACCTGACTAACAATTTTAACGAGTTTAAAAATCAAGTCGAGGCGATCCAACAGAGAGAGCAACCTGAGATAGAGCGAGGGAACGAGAAAATTTCCGAGCAGCGAAGCCCATTCGAAAAGGGCGTTATGAAGCTTTACCAACTCTGGGTTCAATACCAGAGGTTGAAGAACAGCCTGCAAAGAGAGGGAACCGGAGACTTTCCGGAGATGCTGGCCAGTTACAAACAAGTCATGGGTCCGGGCATGGTGGCGGTCAAAGCACAAAGAGAAGGCCAGCCTTATGACACGAATGCAATGAACAGAGTGGTTTTGTTTGTGCGCGAGTTCGATCAGCTTTCAAAATATGCCCTGCCCATGTTGGTTCCGCCTGCAAATCCCGCAGAGAAGCAAGGATGGCATAATACCGGCCTGGCTCTTAAAGAGTCTATTTTTGACGGAAACATCCCTGCGCCGGTCGAATACTACGCCGAGATGGCCAAGGCGTTCGGACAAGATCATGTCTATGAGTTCAATTCAGCCCTGGGCGGTTACAACACCTGGCTGCAAAAGGATTATTCCAAATTCATTAGCAAGGGCAAAAGGGAATTTGCCTTTAACAACTTCCAGTTCTTTTACCGCTGCATGGTCATCTACTTGACTGCGTTTGTCTTTGCCTGCTGCTTCTGGTTTATCTGGGCTAACTGGCTGCAAAGGACTGCGTACTGGTTGCTTTGCTTCGGTTTTGTTGTCCACACGGTAGGCCTAATTTACCGCATGACCCTGGAGGGAAGGCCCCCTGTGACGAACCTGTATTCCTCGGCAATTTTCATCGGATGGGCAGCGATGGGCCTGTGCCTGATCCTGGAGCGGTTTTACAAAAATGGAATTGGCAGCGTGGTCGGCTCCTTCTTCTCGTTCCTCACCCTAATCATCGCGCATCATCTTTCCCTCGAAGGAGATACGATGGAAATGCTTCGGGCAGTTCTGGACACCAATTTTTGGCTGGCAACGCACGTGGTGGCAGTGACGCTGGGTTACGCATCGACTTTTGTGGCTGGGTTTCTCGGTATCTTTTTTATCATATTTGGATTTTTTACCCGGAACTTGAAGGCAGAGATGGGGAAGACGCTGAGCAAAATGGTTTACGGAATAATCTGCTTTGCGACGTTGTTCAGTTTTGTAGGTACTATCCTCGGAGGAATATGGGCTGACCAATCCTGGGGCCGTTTTTGGGGATGGGATCCGAAGGAAAACGGGGCGCTTATTATCGTTATTTGGAACGCGGCAATTTTACATGCACGATGGGGGGGAATGGTCCGAGAGCGGGGCATGATGAATTTTGCGGTCTTCGGCAATATTGTAACCAGTTTCTCCTGGTTTGGGGTGAATATGCTTGGGGTAGGTCTGCATTCCTACGGCTTCATGGACAAAGCCTTTTTCTGGCTTATGTTTTTCGTCGTGAGCCAGCTTATTATCATCGGTATTGGTCTTTTTCCCCTGAGATTTTGGGCCAGTTTCGCCGGAATGGCGGGGACTGAACCTACGCCAAAACCAATTTCCCCGGGCAAATCCAATCTGGCCAACCCTTAACGTGACCTTTGTTCCCAGTTTAGTCCCTATCGATAGGGTCCCTAATTCCTTTGACGCTAAATGGAGGTTACTTTAGCGTCTCCGTCTCTAGTTTTTAATTGTTCGTATGATTGGCTATATCATCAAAAAGTTCGTTGGTTCGAAAAATGACCGCGAGGTGCGGAAGCTGCGTCCCGTCATCCAGAAGATCAATGATGTGGCCAAGACCTTGGAATCGCTCCCGGATGATGCCCTGCGGAAAAAGACCCTGGAATGGAAAACTGAACTTTCGGCGATCAGCGATAATGACGAACTGAAGAAACGCCTTAACGAGCTCATGCCTGAGGCGTTTGCGGTAGTGAAGATTGCCTGTTCACGCCTTTGCGGACAAGAGGTCATCGTCCGCGGCCATCCTTTGAAGTGGCAAATGGTTCCGTTTGATGTGCAGTTGATCGGCGGATATGGGCTCCATACTGGCCGCATTGCTGAAATGGCAACCGGTGAAGGGAAAACTCTCGTGGCGACTTGTCCCGTTTACTTGAACGCCTTGTCAGGACGCGGAGTGCACGTGGTGACCGTGAACGATTACCTCGCGGCCCGCGACAGTGAATGGATGGGAGCCGTTTACCAGTTTTTGGGTTTATCGGTGGGTTGTATTCTCCACGACCAATCCCCGAGTGAACGTCGCGCGCAATATGCCTGCGATATTACTTACGGCACGAACGCCGAGTTTGGCTTTGATTACTTGCGCGATAACGGGATGGCGAACCGGTTGGAAGAGCAAGTTCAGAGGGGCCATTACTACGCCATTGTCGACGAAGTCGACTCCATCCTGATCGATGAAGCGCGAACACCACTGATCATCAGCGGCCCGGCGGTCATTACAATCGATAACCAGTACGATAAATTTAAACCGCCAGTGGAATCCATCGTCCAGGCGCAGGAAAAACTTTGCGCGCGGTTTCTCAGGGAAGCCAGCGAGCTAATCGTGAAGTTGAATCCTGAAGAAGGAACAGCTGCGGCCGACAAACCCGACATGCTGGAGACTCAGGTCGGCATACTTCTCTACCGGGTAAAGCTTGGGAATCCTCGCTCTGCAGAGCTGGCCAAAATCCTGGAACAGCCACAGCACCAGCGCATGATGAATCGCGCGGAGCTTAATTTGCACGCCGACCAATCAAAGAAGGATTTGTTTGCTGAAAAGGAACAACTGTTTTACGCCATCGATGAAAAACGGCACGAAGCAGATTTAAGCGAAAAAGGCCGTAACTTCCTGAGTCCGAATGATCCTGATGCATTCATGATGCCCGATCTTCCCACAACTTTCCAGGAGATCGAAAGCCGTGCGGACCTTGACGCGCGCCAGCGAATTGAAGCGAAAGCCAAGGCCCAGGCTGAATTTGAAGTCAGAGCGCAGGCCATTCACAGCATAGCCCAGTTACTTAAGGCCTATGCTCTTTATCAAAAAGATGTTCAATACGTTGTCCAGGACAACAAAGTGATCATCGTCGATGAAAATACCGGGCGTTTGATGACGGGCCGCCGCTGGAGTGATGGATTGCACCAGGCGGTGGAAGCGAAAGAAGGGGTGGAAATCGAGCGGGAGACACAAACGCTGGCCACCATTACCATTCAGAATTACTTCCGGCTTTATCATAAGTTGGCGGGAATGACCGGGACCGCAGAAACGGAAGCTTCCGAGTTTTTTGATATTTACAAATTGGGCGTGCTGGTCATCCCAACCAACCGGCCTATTGCGCGCAAAGACTCGAACGATACGGTTTATAAAACCCGACGCGAAAAATTTAACGCGGTGATGAAGGAGATCACCACCGTGCATGCGCTGGGCAGGCCTATCCTGGTTGGGACTGTCTCTGTGGAAAGCAGTGAAATGCTTTCGAGGATGTTGAAAAAGGCCGGAATCATCCACTCCGTGCTAAACGCTAAATATCACGAACAGGAAGCCGAGATCGTGGCGCGAGCCGGGCAGCGCGGGGGTGTCACCATCGCTACCAACATGGCAGGTCGCGGAACCGATATTAAGCTTGGACCTGGAGTCCCGGAATTGGGTGGTTTGCATGTGGTCGGCACCGAACGCCATGAATCCCGTCGTATTGACCGCCAGTTGCGCGGACGTTGCGCGCGTCAGGGCGATCCAGGGTCGTCGCATTTCTTTATTTCGCTGGAAGACGATCTGATGCGTTTATTCGGTTCGGACCGAATCGTAAAAGTCATGGAGCGGGTTGGATTGGAGGAAGGTCAGGAACTTGAGCATTTCATGCTCAATAAGTCGATTGAGACGGCTCAAAAACGAGTCGAACAACACAACTTTCAGCAGCGCAAGCACACGCTTGAATATGACGATGTCATGAACAAGCAGCGTGAAGTCATCTATGGCTTCCGCAACGAAATCATTCGATCCAACGATGTCCGGGATCGCTTGATGGACATCATGGAAGAAGTGGTGGTCCAAAAAGTGGAGCAATTCACGACGAATGCTGAAGTCAGTTCATGGAATGTGCGTGGATTGGCGGATTGGGTGAATTTGAATTTCCCGCTTGGAATGCCGGAAGAGGAAATTATCAAGGCAGCCAATGACGGAACGGAAGAGCCAGTGGAAGGGTCGCTTTTCGACGGGTTGACTCCTGCTCAATTTTCGGTGTGCGACTTTATTTCTGAAAGCGTGCGGAAAGCGTACGAGCTTAAAGTTAGTTTTGAGCAGCCGGATGCACTCAAGGGAATTGAGCGTTACACGATTCTGAGCGCCATCGATAAACTTTGGCAGGAACATCTTTACGGAATGGACACCCTGCGTAGTTCCATAGGGCTGAGAGCCATCGGTCAGCGCGACCCGTTGCTGGAGTACAAGGCCGAGGCGTTCAAGGTATTCGAAGAATTGATGGTCAACATCAAAACGGAAATTTGCCATACCATTTTTCGCAGCGCATCGAGCCTGATGGCGTTTGAACAATTCGTGCGAAACATGCCGCAGAGAACAGTGCATCAAAGCACCAGCGCTTTTGAAGCGCCAGCGTCTGCCACCGAACCCCAGGAAAAAAAGAAGGGCGGCGGGTCGCATCTGGTATCTGAAGCCAATGAAGCTGTAGCCAAGGCAAAGCCGATTCGTTCCGGACCCAAAGTGGGCCGTAATGATCCCTGCCCCTGCGGGAGTGGTAAGAAATACAAGCAGTGCTGCGGTAAAAACGGCTAGGTTCCCACGGAATTACTGCCAGCGAGGTTTCTCCCAAGGTTAATTCATGGGGCCTGAATCCTCTTCTTCCCTCATTGATTCCATTGCGATTGAGGGAAATTTTTAAGGGAGGATTCTATGAAAACTACAAAATTGACAATGGCGATTTTGACGCTTTGCATATTGGGCGCCCTTGCCGGATGCAGTGAAAGTGGGGCGGGAAAAGGAAGCGCCGGTGCTCAAAGCGTGAAGGCAGCCGAAACCAACGGCTTGCACGAAGCCGCCGGTTCTCAGCGTTAAACTAAGCAGATCTTGAACCCTGCGATTTACTACCTTTACGGTAAGCAACGTAATACTGATTGAACTTGTAAGCGGCGTACCAACTGAAAAGGATATCCAGGATCAGGCTCACGGAACTGAATTCCCACATCCACGCCCTTTTCAGAATGAAAGGACAGGGAAATCCAATGGCCCGGTAATTGCCCCAGGGTGAAGCGCTGGAGTTGAAGATGGCGAAAACGAAATTGATCCCGGAAAGGGCGGCAAGTGCGTAATAAAATCCACGTTTGGATTCTTTCATAAGTCGTAAATGGAAATGAAAAGTGGTGGTGATCCGAATGGATCAGCGACGCCGTTGCAGGCGTAAAGCACAGGAAATACCCTGCCTTGAAAAGGCCAGGCACTGCCCGATGGTAGAGAAAATACTCTTCACAGGCCGCACACTATCACAGCAAAGCCTGTTGTCAATAGGCCAGACATATTGGCGATAGTGAGCCACAAAATGCTACAAATAAACATTCTCCACTAAGCACGATTTCCAAATGTGGGCATCCTATCCTATCTTGACTTTTTTGCCTTGTGTCGGCCCTTAAAGGTCAATTCAGCAACGCCGGACTTGTCCAGGTGTCCGATACCTTCACGCACCATCTTATCGAACTGCCTTCGGGCAGCATTAGAAACAGGAAGATCTAACTTTTGTTGTCTAGCAAGATCGAGGGCGATCCCAGAGTCCTTGGCCGCGTGTGCTCCAGAAAAGTAGCAACTGTGCTCGCGATTCTGCATGTCTTCGCCGTCGGTTTGCAGGACGCGGGAATTCGCCCCGGTTTGGCTAAACACTTCACGCAGCATGGCCAGATCAAGTTTCAGCGCGTGGCCAAGGGCCAATCCCTCCGCCAAGGCGGCAGTGTTGGTGTTCATGACCAGGTTGACCAGGGCCTTGACAGTGGCTGCGTGGCCCGCTTTGCCGATGTATTTGAGAGAAGAACTGAGGCTCTCCAAAACCGGTTGGACTTTTTCAAATGTGGCCCGTTCCCCTCCGCACATAAGATAAAGGGTGCCCTCGCGGGCCTGCGTGATGCTGGACGCCATGCAAGCTTCCAGTGATGCAGCCTTTGCTGCCCTGGCCAGTTTCGCCACTTTTATATGGATGGCAGGCGAGACAGTGGCACAGTTGATGAAGACTTTTCCTTTCGCTCCCTTCAACAGGGAATCCCCTTTCGGGTTGAAGATTTTTTCCATCGATTTGTCGTCAGTAACCACCGTGACGATGACGTTGGATTTTGCTGTGACTTCAGCAAGGGTGGTGCAGACGGAGGCACCCAACTCGCGAGCGATTTCCTCTGCAGATTTTGGCACTACATCGTAGACGGCTACAATTTCGTGACCGCATTCCTTAAGTCGGCGAGCCATGTTGCTGCCCATCCGGCCAACGCCCACGAACCCAATTTTCTCGCTCATGCTTTATCCTGGTTATTTAGGAAGCAACTCGCTAACGAGAGATTTTTCTTCCTTCAGTTCAGCGATGGTGGCGTCGATTCGTCCCTTACTAAATTCGCTTACCGGGAGCCCCTGAACGATTTCGAGGCTCTTGCCGTTACTGCGCACGGGGAAGGAAGTGATCAAACCTTTTTCAATTCCGTAACTGCCGTCAGAATGAACACAAACACTGTGCCAATTCCCGGCTGAGGTTGGATTCACGATGCTAGCCACACTGTCCACGATTGCATTGGCGGCGCTGGCAGCGCTGCTTGCCCCACGAGCTTTGATAATGGCCGCGCCGCGTTGCTGGACGGTTGAAATGAATTCGCCCTTCAGCCAGGCCTCGTCCTGAATGATTTCTGTCGCTGGTTTTCCAGAGATTTTGGCGTTGGTAAAGTCAGGGTATTGAGTAGCGGAGTGATTGCCCCAAACGGCGAGATTGGAAACTGCGGTCACATCAACGCCCGCCTTCCTGGCCAATTGGGATTTGGCACGATTTTCATCCAGGCGTGTCATCGCGAACCACCGGTCTTTGGAAATGTCGGGAGCGTTGTTCATGGCGATGAGGCAATTTGTGTTGCAGGGATTTCCCACCACATGAATGCGAACGTCGGAGGCGGCGTTTTTCTGAATGGCCTGCCCCTGACCGATGAAAATTTTGCCGTTTATGCCAAGCAGATCTTTGCGTTCCATTCCCTGTTTCCGGGGAACACTGCCCACGAGTAGCGCCCAATGCACGCCGCGGAATCCCTCATCCAAATTCGCGGTTGGAACGACTCCTTTAAGTAGTGGGAAAGCGCAATCATCAAGTTCCATGACCACCCCATTCAAAGCGGGCAGGGCGGGTTCGATTTCAATGAGATGCAGGATGACGGGTTGGGAAGGGCCGAACATGGCACCGGAAGCGATCCGGAAAAGCAAAGAATAACCGATTTGGCCGGCTGCACCGGTTACCGCTACGCGAATTGGAGATGAACTCATATAATGCGGAATAGTATAAGAAACGCATTTCACCGGATGCAAGAAACATTGGGCGGGGTTCGATGGATTAGAAGCTGAGTGTCCCTAGGATTTTAGGTCCAACCACTTTACAAGAGAGCGCACAAGTGCAAGCTTCAGGTCAGGGGATACATCACTCCGGGAGTCCAATGAATCAAAAACTTTTTACTTCATATCAAAGTCGTTCAATCACTTTCAGAAATCGAATCGGGGTGAGTCCTATGTGCCAATACTCGTGCGTGGACGGTATGGCGAGTGACTGGCACTTGGTGCATCTCGGCAGCAGAGCGGTGGGAGGCGCGGGAATGGTCATGGCCGAAGCAACTGCGGTGACGGCGAATGGCCGAATCTCTCCTCAGGACTTGGGAATTTGGACGGATGAACATATAGCGCCCCTGGCAAAATGTGCTGCGTTCATTGAAAACCAGGGGGCAGTTCCCGGAATCCAATTGGCGCATGCCGGTCGGAAGGCCAGCACTCCGCCACCCTGGAAAAGAGGAGAGGCATTGAAGGAAAGCGAGGGTGGCTGGAGCCCAATCTGGGCACCGAGCGAAGTTCCGTTCAGTCCAGAGTCCATCATCCCTGCCAGCATGGCCCCACGACAAATCGAAGAAGTGGTGCATGCATTCGCAGAAGCAGCGAGACGCGCAGAAAGGGCTGGTTTCAAACTTATTGAAATTCACGCCGCCCACGGATACCTGTTGCACCAATTTTTGTCTCCCATTAGCAATCAAAGGACGGATCAATACGGAGGATCTTTTGACAACAGAATTCGTTTCCTTTGTCAGGTGGTTCAGGCCGTGCGAGCTGCCTGGCCAGCAAACTTGCCATTGTGGGTGAGGATTTCTGCGACGGACTGGGCGGAGGGGGGCTGGGATATTGAAGAATCTGTTAAACTGGCAAAAGTTATCAAATCTGAGGGCGTGGATTTGATCGACTGCTCTTCCGGAGGGACGGTGCCCGGCGCGAAAATTCCCGTCGCTCCCGGTTATCAGGTTCCGTTTGCAGCCAGAATACGCGCCGAGACTGGGATGCCGACAGCGGCAGTGGGCATGATAACAGAAGCGAAACAAGCGGATGGGATTATTAGCAGGGGCGAAGCAGATATGGTGTTGTTGGCGAGGCAGGAGTTACGCGATCCATACTGGCCTCTCCATGCAGCAAAGGAGCTTGGCGCGAAGATTGATTGGCCGCTGCAGTACCAGCGAGCCTTTCCCAAATGACCCTCAGGCTGGAATTGCTTGAAATAGGGTGAAGAATTTCCAAAGCTTTGTTCCTTTGCTAAGTCGTGGCAAAGTGATCCATTGATGGAAGAACAAACATTACCTTTGATCCTGCATGAGTTGCATGAAGCGCTGGGTGGAAATTTCACCACCCTTTCAGGCGCCGAAGCCGTAGCCGACTATTCCAATCCGGTTCTGGAGAACAGCTATGTACGAGAAAGCGCAGCGGTTCTGGACCTTGGCTTTCGCAGTCGAATTTGCCTCGCCGGGAATGACCGTAAACGGTTTTTGCACGGGCAGGTGACGAATAATGTAAGCGACTTGAAGACTGGTGAAGGTTGTTATGCTGCGCTGATCACAGGCAAAGGGCGCATGCAGTCTGACCTGACGATTTTTGCGCTGGAAAATGAATTGCTGCTCGATTTTGAACCCGGACTGACCGCAGCCATTACACAAAGACTTGATAAGTATATCATTGCTGACGATGTCCAAATTATTGATGTAGGTCCGCATTATGGCCTCCTCTCGATTCAAGGGCCAAAATCGGATGAGGTGGTGAAAGCGCTCGACTTATTTCCAGAAATACCCGGGAAGGATTATCAATTGACTCATGTCAATACGCCCACGCTTGGCGACTGCTATCTCGCCCGCGTTCCGCGACTGCGCCTTGCCGGATTGGATTTATACATTCCGAATGCCTCACTGGGAGCTGTTGCTGACAAGACGATTACTGCGGCGAAAGAAATGGGCGGCGGTCCCATAGGATGGACCGCGTTTAACCAGGGAAGGATCGAGGACGGCATCCCAAGATTTGGCGTGGACATGGACGAAACCAATCTTCCCCCGGAGGCAGGATTGGAGAAAACGGCGATCAGCTATACCAAAGGTTGTTACATCGGGCAGGAAGTGATCGCGCGCATTCGCACTTATGGCCAGGTGGCGAAAGCGTTGCGTGGTATTAAGATGGAGACCGGGAGCCCGGTGCCCGAGAAAGGCATGAAGATTTATAATGGCGACAAGGAGGTAGGGTATGTGACCAGCGCCGCCGCTTCCGCCCGGCTTGGAGCCGTGGTTGCTCTCGGCTACGTTCGCCGGGAGTGCAATGCCGAGGGGACTTCTCTTACTGTTCGAGTCAACGAACTGGCAGTGCCCGGCAAAATCGTCCCGATTCCCTTTTGAAAGATTAATATGTTTAGCAAACCATACGTGTTTTCAGTTGATCAGTTGCAGGTTCACCTGCATGAGTCACAGCCATCGCTTGCCCGGGAAGTTACGGAGATTGCCCACTCCTATCTCCTTGAAGTGTTGCAGAACCAAAAAACCGCAAGGGTTATTCTCGCCACAGGCAATTCCCAGATGCAGTTTTTGCAGAACCTGGTTGACCGGGGTGAGATCGATTGGTCGCGGATAACTTGCTTTCACATGGATGAATATCTCGGAATCGATGCCGACCATCGTGCAAGTTTTCGACGTTACATGAAGGAAAGGGTGGTGACCCGGGTGAAGCCAGGAGCCTTTCATTTCATTGAAGGGGATTGCGATGAGCCGCTGCATGAATGCCGCAGATATGCAGATTTGCTCCATGAAGCGCCCATTGACCTTTGTTGTCTAGGAGTGGGAGAAAATGGTCACATTGCTTTTAATGATCCACCAGTGGCCCATTTCACGGAAAAGGAATGGGTGAAATTGGTGAAACTGGATGACGCCTGTAAACTCCAGCAGGTGAATGAAGGCCACTTTGGCTCGCTGGAAGAGGTAAATCCCTACGCGTTTACCCTGACCATTCCAGCGCTTTGCGCAGCCCGAAAAATGCTATGTATTTGCCCGGAAACCCGGAAAGCTGCTGCGGTGAAAGCCATGCTGGAAGGACCCGTGGCTACCAGTTGCCCTGCCAGTTACCTGCGAACACAAAAACAGGCGACTTTATTTTTGGACAAGGATTCCGCTGCACTGACCCGATTCGCCCATGCGCCTACGGCAGCTCAAAAATGAGTTCAGCGGTTTTTTCACGATCCACCTGGATCACTTTTGGGGCTGCGCCGGAGGAATCGATGGAAACTCGATACTCGCCGGGGTGAACTCCGATGAACGAATAGGTGCCGTCGGCATTCAAATCTGCGCCGCCACCCCAGCTGCCACGCACGTCTCCTCCCTTTGGATGAACTGAAACCTGAAGTTTGCGGCCATCCACCATCTGCACGGGCGCTTTGCTTTTGTTGAGAACTTTTACGGTTAATGAACCCGTGTGATGCACGAGAATCCTGATATCTTTCGCGGGAACGGAGTGATAGGCAAAGAGGTTATCCTGAAAATAAAGAGGACTTTGCAACCAAATTTGCGCGGTGCCGATGGGGAGATTTGTCATGGAAAAGCGGCCAAAATCATCCGTATCAATTGATTCCTTCTTCAGGGCCCGATAGGGAGCGTTATTGGTCAGCAGGGTATTGGCCACGACCAGGTGAACGTGGGGGCAAGGCTTGCCATCTTCATCCATCAAGACTCCCGTCACTGCCCCGGCGGGTGCCAGCTTGAGTTCGTATTTCTTGAAGCTCGGCTGCGAATAGTCGCCGTAATCGGCAGCAGATTCGACATAACCGGGGGCGGTAGCGGAGATTTGATAATATCCAGGGGGGAGCGGTTTTAATCGCGCCACGCCGTTTGTCACCATCACCTCCTGGAATATATTGGTGTACTGATATTGAGCATTGCCGGAAGTGGCGATCAGTTTCGCGCCAGATAATTGCTGATTGGAATAGGCGTCGACGATTCTAGCTTGAACCACGGTTCCCTTCGAAATGTCCACGCCTGCGGTAATGGCTCGTTCGTCATGGATGACAATGTTTGCGGGCAGCACGATTTTACCGAAGTCGACGCGGGAAGCAGAATGCAAGAACAGATCGATGCGTGGGGCAGGCATCGATTTGCCAGCGTTCGGATCGTCTGTGGTTACGACGTTTGCAGTATTTCCGTAGAGGTGTTCCCAATTTTTGGTGACCCATACCGTAAAAGTCCAGGCGACTTCCTGTTTATTTGTAGGACCATGGTCGGCAAAAGAACTTCCCATTCCGTCCTGGATTCGAATTTCAGGAGGAATACCTTTTATGAGGGCAAGTGCATTAACCGCTTTTTGAAAGTCAGAGGTATCGCCGTTAAATTCAAAATGCCATTCTCCACCGCCGAACGGAGGGCCTTCCCACCATCCGAGTCGATTGGCGGCATTGGCAACGCCGGCGGCGCCTTCAGGCCAGCCTGGATCCGTGACGGGTGTGTTCCCGCTTCCGACCAAGATCAATCCCTTGCAGGGAGTGAGGCAGAGACCCTGCACGCAGAGAAAAATCAGGATAAAGATGCGCATAAATAAAATGTGGTGTAACCAAAGATTCGACGGGTCGGGAGAGAATATACTCCTCGTTTAATTTGGTGATGAAGCGATTGTTGATGTGAACGAAGAAGGAACAGCAGCAGCCGCAGCAACGAAAAGCGACTTAGCCACATCGTGCCAGAAAACAACAACTATTGACAGCAGGACAATTGATTGTAGAGTTCTCTGCACTACAGAGTATGTCGACCGTTCCTATACTATCACTTCGGGAAGTCACCCGTTCCTATGGGGATTTCAAAGCTGTTCACCCTCTTTCCTTTGATATTGCCCCTGGAGAAAGTGTGGGTCTGCTGGGACCCAATGGGGCGGGAAAAACCACAACGATCTCCATGATCACCGGGCTGTTGCGCCCCGATTCCGGCACCATCAAGGTCAAAGGCCAGGTGCTGAGTTCCGATACCTCGCCGATTAAACGGGCGATTGGGCTGGTTCCCCAGGATCTTGCGCTTTATGACGAGTTAAATGGATGGGATAACCTTCGGTTCTTTGGCGCACTTTATCATTTGGGTGGAAAACATCTCACGGAACGAATGGAACACTCCCTGCGTTTTGTGGGATTGCTGGATCGAGCGAAAGACAAAATCAAAGCCTACAGCGGTGGGATGAAACGGAGAATGAATCTGGCGGCGGCGCTCCTTCATGAACCGGAAATCCTACTGCTGGACGAGCCGACGGTGGGCGTGGATCCACAGAGCCGCAACTCCATCTTTGAAAACATTGCTCAACTGCGAACCAACGGCAAAACGATCATTTACACGACGCACTATATGGAGGAAGTGGAGCGACTGTGCGACCGGATCATCATTATGGACCACGGCAAGGTGGTGGTGGATGACAACCTGAACAAACTTCGTAACGGCGGCGCGCAAGTTCAACGGTTGGTGCTGGAACTCAGCGAACCGCCAACGGCCTCGGTCCTCGATCGAATCCGGAAATTGGGAGGAGTGCAATCCGTCTCGTTGGAGAAGAATCGACTGACCACCGAGGTTGAAACCTTGCAACCGACAACGGTGCTTCTTTTGCAGGAACTGAAAAATAGTTCCGTGGGTTGGACCCATATTTCATCGGAACGACCCAACCTGGAGTCGGTGTTTTTACGTGTAACGGGAGATCAATTGAGGGATTCATGAAAGCACTTATTGCCATCATCAAAAAAGATTTAAAGCTGTTCTTCAACAACCCAAAAGCCGTGGTAATCACCCTGCTGGTACCCATAGCGGTGGGGACATTCATGGGTTCGGTCACAGGAGGATCGAGCGGGAAGGCGAAGGTCAACCGCGTGCCTGTGCTGGTGGTCAGCCACGATGACGGGCCGATTACCACCGAGATCATAGAGACCATAAAAAAAGATCCTTCGCTCAATGCACAAGTAGTCGGGGAGAAAGAGGCGAGAACCGCCGTGAATTCAGGTAAAGTGGGAGTGGCGGTGATATTCCCGAAGGGATTTGGTCAGGCGGCAACCAAGGCAATGTTCATGCCCCAAAACAAGCCTGAGCTGACCATCCTGAGTGATCCCTCCAAATCGATGGAGCTGGGAATGGTCAA
>JAQGOY010000205.1 GCA_028293375.1 Verrucomicrobiales bacterium
TTCGCCCAGGTAATGATCGGTGGATCGGGCGATGCGTTGCCAGCGAGGTTCCATTTTTGGAACTCCCCCCAAAACCGTCCCATGAAAGTGGAAACTTTCCTCCTCAAAGGCAGAAGGGAGGGCATCTGCGGTCCCAGAAATCCATTTCCAGCGGAGGAAAGTTTTAAAGGTGGAAAGAGGCTCGTCTTTCAAGAGAGTACTGACTCGCACGAAAAAATTGGTTTGAGCCACGAGGACTGTCTCGCTTTTCAGGCCATGAAAGGCGAGCACGGCATCCCAGGGAAAATTCGGAGCGAGTTTCCGTGCTTCAACTAAAGTCCATTTGTTGTATTGGGCAGACACATCCCGCAGCTCAAGTTGAGACATCGACGCTTTGGCGAGTTCGGTTTCAAAATCGAGGATTATTCTGGATTCCTTCACTGCCTGGGCTGCGGGTTGTCCTGCCAGTTGAAGCATTTTGGCGATATGCTCAAGGTAGGCTTCCTTCTTTTTTTCGAACTGTTTATCCAAATAATAATCCTTGTTGGGCATTCCCAGGCCGTCCTGGCCAAGGTAAAAAGTTTCAGTGCCGCTATTTTTCAAGTCTGGAGATACCTCCAGTCCGAAGAGAGATGAAATGCCATAGGATTGCTGTTCCCCAACAAGCGGGACCAGATCGCCCACACTCACGGCCGTATTGATTCGGGCAACGAAAGGATCCAGGGGAGCGAGACCGGCTTTTTGAATTTCCTGTTCGTTCATGCCACTCCTAAAGAAAGCGCCTACTTTGCCGGGTGCGCTCTGCATTTCCCTGGGTTGCTTTTGGGAGGTTGCTTCCAGGATTGTTCGAATCCGCTTCCAATTTTCCTCACTCAATTCTGAGAGTGCCCCCCAGATGCCCTTGTCCGAAGGAATCTCGGTTCGTTGGAGCCATGCGCCATTGGCGTATTGAAAGAAATTTGTTTTCGGGTTGGACGAGAAATCCATGTTGTTGGTGGAGAAGCGCAGAGATGGAGTGTCCTGTCCCAACAGACGGCCACATAGCATGCTGAACAGCGCCATGCAGAGAATTGAAATTCGTTTCATTGTTTTTTCGAGAGAATATAGGGTTTAAGATAAGGAACCAGCCTGTCGGTGCGTTCAAGCGCCGGTTCTTCCATGGGATGATAGCGAGTGTCGAGCATGTCCTCTGGTTTCACAAAAGCGTCCTGCACGGAGCCTATCACGTCAACACCCAGTCCAGCCCACAAAGTTTTAATCGCTGTTTCAGTTTTATCAATATTCGCCTGCGTGTAAGACGGCAGGCGGGCGAGGTTAGGATATCCGACCAATAACACGACGTGGTTTTCTTGAGCCCAATGAGCCATCTCCGCGAAGTTCGAGTATTTAGCAAGGGGCTTGATGGAAGCGTTCGAAACCACAAGGCTCGGTCGGAAGATATCAGGGCTCTGCGGGCGTTGCCATTTGGGGCCATGACCAATTTGGTCTCCATTTTCATTTAAGTAAAAGGGATGATAAATCGCCTGCTCGTGGTTCTGGTTGATCTGTTCATCGCTATAGATTGGTTTTTGAAAACCTTGAATAAGGCGACGATTGCTCATGGCATTCATAACTTTCCATTTATCAACCAGAGACATTTGACGAACAAAATCGGGATCACGACTGACAATGGTGTCCACAGTCAGGTCGAGCATTTTGGGAGTCCAGGATTCTTCACGGGGATAATATTCATATTCGAGGCAAAGAAAAACGATGTCACCAGGACGCGCGCACTGCTTGACTCGATAGAAATGGTAGGAAAATTCGAGGGCGGCATGAGAAGCGAAGTTTACGCAGGGTAAACCCAATCGATCCTGCAGGCGTTTGGCACTGATCCCAAAATGCGCCCCTGAACCACCCAAAACAATCAGTTTAGGGGAAGGCATCCTTTTAGCCGCATCCAGTTTTACCTTATGTACCGCAGCGATCCAATATGTGCCGATAGTTGGACGACCAAACTGCAAAACGATGACAACCCATAAAAACAGGTAGAAGAGAATAATGCCGCCAACAAATGCTGTGATGTTCCGGAACATTTAGAAATTGAAATAAAGGAAGGGAGTTGGCGCAGCCGAAAAAAATGACCTTAAAACGGCCGCAAAACCGATACCCATGGCCAAAGAGAGAGAAGTTCCCATCCGAAGTTGAAATCTTCCGGCCCGCGTTGGTTCAAGAACGGGATCGTACTTGGCCAATAACTGCTGAGTATTGGGAAGAAACAGAGCGATGGCCAATACCATCATGATCAGAGAGACATGGTAGGCATAATCAGTCACGTGGCACGTGTCTGAAACATAGCGAAAACCGATTTTTCTAAGGAAATTAGCCAATTTTGGACTGTCGGCACTGACCTGGGTCGATAGTTCAAAACCGTTGAAGGCCAGCATTGCCCCCACATATTTCAAAGCCAGGACGACGGAATTCATCTTAAAGAACACCCAGGCGATCATGACGCTCAAAAAGGTCAGGAAATAGGAAAGAATGGCATATTTGCGTGTGGATCTCCAAAGCCACTGCCTGTGTTTGAGGAGGCGTTCCCACTGGTGGGCGGTCACAAGGTACAAACCATGCAAGCCTCCCCAGATAAGAAATGTCCACCCTGCGCCGTGCCAAAGGCCACTCAAAAGCATGGTCACCATGATATTAACCATTTGCCGCACTTTGCCGCATCGATTCCCGCCCAATGGAAAATAAAGATATTCGCGGAAAAAGCGGGTGAGCGTGATATGCCAGCGTTTCCAAAACTCAACGATCGACCGGCTGCGATAAGGCGAATCGAAATTTCGTGGGAACTTGATACCAAACATTCGTGCGAGTCCGATGGCCATGTCGGAATAGCCGCTGAAGTCGAAATAGAGCTGAAGGCCGAACCCGATCACGCCTATCCATGCGTCGAGGAAATCGATCTTCAATCCGTTGCCAGCGACTTTAAAAATAATTTCCGAACACTCTGAAACACT
>JAQGOY010000236.1 GCA_028293375.1 Verrucomicrobiales bacterium
CAAAATCTTTCCGTCCTTCGCGAATCCAACCAGCTCTGCCAGTTCGGCTCAGGAGTGGTCAGTTGGATTGAACTGGTGGATTAACAAAAACACGCGGGTAATGACCAGTTACTCCCATACCTCACTGGATTATTCAGGAACTCGTGCAGTCGGCGCCCTCAAGTCTGAAGAGCTCCTTTTCTCCAGGGTTCAGTTTTCCTTTTAATGTTAACCATAGAAAAGGCCTGACCCTCTTTTGGAGGTCAGGCCTTTTTGAACAAAACACTCCTGGACTAAAAAGCCCAGACAACGTCGAAGAACAATCTGTCCTGCTTCACATCCACCGTCGAAGGGTTGTTAATTTGTTCCGTGATAAAGTAAGAGAGCACCATGGTCATTGAATCATAGGGTTTGTACCAGGCCTTGATATGATGTCCGCGAACATCAGTTCCACCCTTGGAGTTGAAGCCGAAATCATCGTCGTTCATTCCATGCCACACCGACGCAGGTTCGATGTTCTTATAGTTATAGGCAATTTGCCAATTTCCCTTTTTCTTGGCGCTACCGAACACAACTCCCAGGTTGTATGCTTCGTTTCCGGCGCCAGTATAACTCTTTCCAGCGAACGGAGCGCCGCTTGCTGCGGGATTATTAATGTATTCAGCGCTTACGGTGATCGGGAATTCGCCATCAAACATTGGGAATGATGCCAAAGCATAGGTAGCTTCAGCTCTTCCAATTATCGGATTGAAATCCTGTGCCCCAACCCCGGTTGCTGGTGTTCCGTTTTGGTTGATGAAAGCTTCAAGACCAGCAGGAATGTCCTTTTGATTTTTGTAGCTAATACTGGAAAGCGCCAGGCGAGTCGAAAATTGCTTGGTCCATTTGGCGGTCCAGTCGATCTGTTCCACGAACGAGTAAGTGTCGTTCTGATTTCCCACCCCGGTCGACCCGTAATTTTCGGAAATGACCCACTGACCTGCGGCGAAATTAACTTTCTGATTGTCCGTAATCGCCAGCGTTAGCTTTTCCTGCCCACCTTCGGGTTGATAATCGTAATCGATCGCGGCATCACTGATCCAGAAAAGGTTATCCATTTTACCGAACTGCAATTGGATCCATTCGCGAGGCGTCCACTTGGCGTAGGCCGCATCGACGAAAAGAAACTTGCGGCTGGCGTCACCGTTTAAGGTGGTATTCGCAGAAAATACATTTCCACCAAAAGCACTACCGACTGGCTGAACCAGCCCTCCAACGCTTCCTATGTCTCCCGAACCTAACCGCAGTCCTATCTCGAAATTATCAGTCATGGAAATCGTAGGGCCAAAACGCAGGCGATAGCGAAGTCTGTTTCTGTCGGGAACTGGATTCCCATTAGCGTTGTCCTGAAAGACTCCGTCGTATCGTGCACGAAAATCTCCATTCATTTTGACGCTTTTCACCCAATCCGGCATTCCACTTTTAATAGAGTAGGCGGTGGTGAAGTTTTTGTCGGTTTCTTCCTTCAGCTCATTCGCTTCCTTTGTTGAAAGGACCCCTTTTTCAACCAGTTTATCCAGAAGAGCGTCTGAGGATTGAGCCATGAGGGAGGATATGACACCCATGCCGGCGATGCTTAGGGCTACTTTTTTAAGTGACACTTTATTCATGTTCGTCGTTGTTTATCTGAATTCGCCAAAACTCTACAAACCGATTGTTACGGAATGATTACGGCCAGGTAACGATGAAGAAAACTTAGTCGCAAGTAGAGAAACTTGAATAAATCCCGCGAACATATGAAACAAAAGAGGTTTGATGGTGCAGGCATGCTTTATCCGGCTCAATCATCTGATGTGCACCGCTTCCAAAAATCTGAGAAACGTAAAGAACAAATCACCCAATGGGTGACCCAGGTAACAAAAGGAACAAACAAGGAATTATGATAACGGACAATCACTTGATTAGGCAATAGATGAGGATGGTTGTTACGACCACAGTGAGGAACAAGAGTGATGGATGCTTGAAAGCACTCTCATCCCATTTTCGCGACAGGGCAATTCGATTTTCCTGCTCCGAAAGCTTTGTTTCGTCCTTGATCATTTGTGCGACGCGGCGCGTAACATATTCCATTTTCTTCTCTTGGGCGTCGGCAACACCTCTGTCTCGCAACTCATCAATCACTGGTTTCCGCAGATTTCCAGAGTCGTATTCCTGACTTACCACAATCTCAAACCGCTTTTTTTGATTACATAGTTTCATATTCATTTGTTGAATAAGCAGCCAATGTTGAATATTGGGGATTCAGGGAGGGAAATGGAAGCCTAAGATGGTGGGTGGGGCACATCTCGCAAAATGGCTCGCAGAGCGTTCATGACAGGTTTTAGGCGCTTACTTTTGGAGAATAGCCGCAACTGTTGCGATTACGCCCGAAACAATCGTGATCATGCAATTCGCATATTACAACTTCACTTCAAATCATTACTATTCGGTATAATTCCTATTTTTCGATGATGCGATAGAAGCGGTTTAGGATCGTCCCGCTGCTTTGGTCTTCGAAAAGAAACCGGCCATTGCTTGTGCCAATGCTGCCTGCGGTCGGAACCCAAGTCGTTGGGATGGTGGCTAAATTATCTGTGTGCTGAATTTCGAATCGGCCTGGGTCGGATGACAATGTTCCGTCCGGATCGCTGAATAGCAGCTGAGTATGCCCATTCGGCAGGTATTGGGGTGTTTGCATCCGCTGCGGCACCTGAACCCATACATTGGCGTTGCTGGAGGTGACGCTGTCGAAGCCGTTGGCAACGGACACGGAGTAATTTCCACTTTTCTCGCGGCCAAGAGGGCCCAGCGCGTAATTGGCATTGGTGGCGTTCGTCAGCGTCATCCCATTGAAAAACCACTGATATTGAAATGGCGGAGGACCGGAGGCCGTGACTTGCAGCGCAAAAATACTGTTGGTGAAGTGAACCAGATTTGTTCCGAGAGGTTGGGTCACGATCAACGGCGGTTCGCCTTGTATCACGGTCAGCAAGACGCTGCCATCGAGAGTGTTGGTCTTGGCCGCATCGACGGCAATCTGGTATTCCTGGCCCGCCACGGCATGGAACAATACTTTACTTGCATAAATGGTATCAGCGAGTAAATCGTCATTTTCCTGAACCAAGGTGAGGTTGGCGATGTCGTTCCCCTGGTAGACGGCGAGGACGGTATCGAAGGAGCTCCCGAGGGTATGCACCTTGACGGTACCGGTGGTGGGCGCGATCCACGTCCACCAGACAGAGCGGCCTCCCGCTTCACCACCATGGTCAAACTCACCGGACTGCTTGGTGGCGCCCAGAATCGATCCTCGGACCACATTGGATGAACCTGTAATGAGAACTCGATTTGCAAAAGCGTCATTGAACGGAACCTCGATCCAGGTCAGTGCCGCCCTGTTATTTGTAGAGGTTCCAAAACGATTACTCACAATGACCTCGTAGCTCCCGGCGTCCTGAATGGTCGCGTTAGTCACGGTGATCCAATTATTGGTGGCTCCAACGAGATTCGTGCCGCGTAACAACCACTGAAAGGTCATTGGCAAAGAACCGGTGGCAATTATTCTAAAAGACACATTCGCTCCGCCCCCGCTGCCTCCAGAAAAACGAGTCTGGTCCACTGGCGGCTGCTGGACTTGCGGAGCGGAAGGGGTATCTGCTCCCGGAGAAACTGTCAAATTGAGGACGCCTATTTCATTTCCGTATCCATCCACCGCTATGTGGTAGACGGTGTTTGAAACGGCCTGGAAAGTGACGCTGCTTTGTTCGTTGCCGGGATTGATGTCGTCATTCTCAGCAACCAGCGAGAGCAACTCCAGGCTGGGCCCGGTATAAACGGCAAGGACGGTGTCGAATTGGCTGCGGGCCGTTGAAATGGTCACCGGCCCATCGCTCGGCGCCTGCCAGGACCACCAGAGGGAATGGCCCTGGGGAGTGCTTGCATGGGCGGGTTCACCGGGCTGGCGGCTGGCGCCGATATTCAAACCAACGACGCTCAGGAAATCTGTCATTGGAGTGGAATTTTCAAAATCATCATTCGCATGCAATCGGCCCGGTGGAAATTGCAACACTTGCAGCACGACTCTGCCGGAGGCGGCGCCTGCACCATCATTAAAGCCATCCACAGCAATTTGATATTCCACGCCCGCGACCGCCTCAAAAGTGACTATACTCTTTCCATTCACACTGCGTGTGTCGGCGCCGATTAAATTTAATGAACTTACAGTGGTGCCCTGATAGACCCCCAATACCGTGTCGAAACTGCTCCCAAAAGTGCTGATACTCACGGGTGACGAAACAGGAGCCACCCAGGACCACCAGATGGAGCGACCGCCGTCATTCCCGTCATGGGCTGGTTCGCCAATCTCCTTGGAGGCATTGGTGTTGGACCCGCTCACGACGTTCGTTTGGCCTGTAATAATAAAGCGGTTGGCAAACAGATCATTGCCTCCTGGTACAGGCGGTGCCTTTTGCACGATGCTCAAGACCATGGTGCCGGAAGCCACTTGATTTTCGCTGAACCGGTATCCATCCACCGCGATTTGATAGGATTGACCCGCGATTCCCTGAAATTGAACCTGGCTGGAAAATTCCGGATTGCCGATCGCGTCGTCATTCTCCGCAACCAGTGTCAGCGCCGACAACTGAGTTCCTGTATAGACCGCGAGTGTGGTGTCAAAAGTACTGTTGATGGTGGTGATGACAACTGGACCCGTGATGGGCGCAGTCCAGGTCCACCAGATGGAATGTCCGCCAGCGTTGCCGCCGTGGTTTGGTTCGCCCGGCTGTTTGGTGGCATTTACATTGGAATCGGGCACCTGGATCGATAGCCCGGAAAGAGTTGTCCGCTCGGCAAAGTCATCGTTCAAGATCGCAGAGGGGCTGAGATTCAGGGTCACTGCTCCCGCAGTTTTGCTGCCTATTTCCAGGAGCCCATCGACGGCGAAATGATACATCGTTCCTCCAATGGCAAAAAACTTAACCAGTGAAGTGCCTTCAGCGCCTCGATTATCGTCCTCGGCAACGAGGGAAAGGTTGTTGATACCAGACCCCGTGTAGATGGCCAAAATGGTATCGGCGAGGCTGCCACCCGTATGGAGCACATAAGTGCCATTGGTGGGAGCGACCCAATAGTACCAAACCGAATGTCCGCCAAGAATGCCAGCATGCACAGGTTCGCCCGGCTCAACCGTGGCACCCGAAAGGTTGTCATAAACCGTCCCAACACCCGATGGAAACTCGAGGGCATTAGCGAAGAAATCATTGTCTACCAACTGGTTGAGTGAGAGTTTAACATTCCCCGTGGCAGCCGATCCATTCGTATCAAGCAGACCGGCCACAGCAATTTGGTAGGTCGCCCCCTGGATTGCCCGAAAGTAAACTTTGCTGGTGACGATGTCCCCGGAAGATTCATCATCATTGGTGGCCACCTCGGTCAGAGTATTCAGAGCTGCACCTGAATAGACAGCAAGCACGGTGTCCAGCACCCCATCCGAAAAGGTTTTGCTGCCGGAAGTGTTGATGATCGTCAGGCCGTTTTGTGGAGCGGTCCACGTCCACCACAGGGAAGCACCACTGTTCACCCCACCAGGGATCGGTTCGCCACTTTCCCTCGTTGCTCCCAGGTTATGGGTAGTCGTCGAAAAGGATTGTCCAGAGATGGGAGTGCGAGCGGCAAAATTGTTATTCGGAGCTGGCAGTAGAACAGTTAATACAGCGACAGAACTTGTGACCGACCCGGAATAATTCGTCACAATAAGACGATAGTCTCCCGCATTTGCACCAGAAGCATTGGTGACCGTATAGGACCCATTGGTTCCCCCCGGAAGATTCACTTCATTTTTCTGCCAGGTGAAAGAGAGGGGAAAACTTCCGGTAACTGCAGTGGCAAAAGTTACATTGCTGCCGGCACCCTCAAGGGCCGTGGCGTTGACAGGCTGGCTGGTGATTTGGGGCGCGGTTGGACTCACCGGGAGGCGAACCGTCAACGAAACACTTCCCTTGTCACCGCCAAAGCCGTCAACGGCAATTTGATAGGTGGTCCCACGGACCGCATTAAAAGTAAGCGCACTGGTGGCAAGGCCCGGGCCATCATCGTTGTCCGCCACCAAGGCAAGGTTTTGCAACGATGTTCCAGTGTAAACCGACATCACGGTATCGAATGAACTTCCAAGGGTGGTCATAACCACGGGACCGCTATCCGGCGCCATCCAAGTCCACCAGAGCGAAGCGGCAGCAGGACTGGCCGCATGGTCCGGTTCTCCCACCTCTTTTGTGGCAAGGCTGTTATTCCCCACGACTGTGTTGGTGCTTCCCGTAATCGAAAAACGGCCTGTAAAAGCGTCATTGACAGGCGACTGTGCCTGAAGCGATGCAGCCCAAAACAGGAACACAAGCACCACGCCCATCACCATCCTACGGGCAATCCCTCGCGCGGAATGCCGTCCAACTGCAACTGGGCGGTCTCCCGACAATTCGATGGAAGCATAGGTGAAGTTTATCATGGGTTCTTGGTGAGGCTCGCGGACTTGTTTGACTCGCTACGCAACGTCGGTTGTGTCTGCACCGAATCCAGATAGGTATGCCGGGTCGCGATTTCACCCTTGCGCATCAGTGCCTCAGCTTTGAGGTAACCGCTGGGAAACCACGCGAGTGAAAGCCCATCCGGTTTTCCTTCCGCGAACTCCGCTTCCACCACAAGATTCCCTTTCTCGTCCCACTGTCGATAAAGACCCTGCTGGAGTCCGGAGACCAGATGGCCTTCAGATCGCAAATGGCCATTCGCGTGCCACGTCGACCTAATTCCATCGGCAAGGCCATTTTGAAAATGTTCCTCAAGCTGCCGCACTCCATTCGTGTACCAACCTTCGGAAATCCCATTCAGTCGACCGTTCAATACTGAAGTTCTCAGGCTGACATTTCCGTCAGGAAAATGATCCAGCATCCAACCCGTAAACGGTGTGCTTGCTCCCTGCCGATAAAATTGTCCTGACCTGACGAATAGCTTCCCCCTTGAGGTCGAGGTTTCATACCGAGGCTGCGCCTCCACCTTTAGAAGATAATTCGCGGAGAGTTCCATCACCGCTGCCGCTGCCATGGCGAAAACAGCTATGCACAGCAGGGACTTCATGTGCGAAGCAGAAGCGTCAATGGGTGCGGAAGAAGGTGTCTTCATGATTCGTCAGCTACTTGAGCATGAGTCTAAAGTAGGTTGGCGGTGAATTGGTTCCCTGGTGGGCAACCTCGATTTGCATGGGTAACACAGTTGTGGCAAGGAAACTGGCGTGGACTGCGGCGTTCGTTCCTTCGTCGGGAATTCGAAATGACTGAGTTTCCCAAGTCTTCAAATCGAGTGATCCTTCCACCGTATAATTTCGACCCGACACGGCGAGGAATTCGAGCACCGGAGCACCCTGATTCATGCGGACGATGTTCAAAGTGAATCCATTTGTTGGATCCACCGCATAGACTCCTGCGTAATAGCTATTCAAATAGGTCATTCCATTGCCCGCAGATCCCCCGGGAAGAACTTTGGAAATATCCGGGTTGAACAAGCGCTCCCAAGCGTCGGGCAATCCATCGCCGTCACTATCCTCGCCAAGAGTCAAATTCAGGCGCGTTCTCTTCCCGGGTTGGCCGAGACTCGCGAAGTCCCCGACCATTTCCATGGGAAGATAGGTGGTGCCACCCACCCGCACTTTAATGCGAAATGGAGCGGTGGGGCGCAGTGCTGTCGGTTGATAAGCAGGTCCGCTCAAAGCGGCGTCCATTGGAACCTCCAGCCAGTAATTGGCAGAGTTTTCAATGCCAGGGATGACTTTGGTGCTAATTTTGACTCCGGTGGATGTTTCCAAAAAAACCTCCGCGCCTACAAAATTGAGGGGAGTGCCAAACTCATCCCGCAGCATGCCGTAGAACAAATGAAATGGCGCTGGAGGATAAGCCCTCACCGGTTCACTTACCATCGCAATTCCTAACAACAGCAATGAACCCACCCACAGGCGCCGGAAAATTTTGGAGCAGTAGAACAAAGGATTCATAATTGTGCTAGTTGCCGGAATAGGAGTAGGTGGTGAAGTTGAGTTTTATATCCGTTACCGTCTGGATAAAGCGGGTCAACCCTTCCTTCGGATCGGCCAGCAACGCATCCGCCGGAATCACCAGCTTCCATTGCGTATTCCAGACCGACCGTCCGATGAGCCGCCGGTTGGTGTACTGGGAGAATTGCAGGGAGGTTCCCATATAAACATTCCCCGTGAAATAACTCACCGCGTCCACCGGCCGGAATGACTGGTGCTTGCGGATGGTGAATAACGGTTCGGTCAGAGAATCCGCCGATTGATAATAATTCTTGGTTGAGAATCCTGATCCACCGATGTTGAACGGCAATGGTATGGCCACATCGTCCACTTTCCATTGGCGCAACTGGCTGGCATCGCCCAATGGCGGGCTGCGCATGATATCCTCGCCCACCGGGATTAGATAAACATACGGATTCGCCGACAAGGCCAGGGGATCCAGGTAGGCCAGATTCGGATCACTGGTATTGTTCGCTCCGGGGAGATTCATGCCCCGGTACCCTTCCAGCGCCACGCCGATCGAGTTAATCTTGGTGGCAAAGGAACTGCGATTGTAGGCGGCATCCCCGGCAGCGAGGGCCTGGCCAAACAGGTTTTGTCCCTGATTGATGGAGGTGCTAAAGGTAATCACTATCCCGGGCACCGGAAGGCCATTTCCGGGATCCACCTGCTGACAGTAACGACGGACATCCGAGTCCTCCAGGATGTTGTTCATTACATTCTGCTGCAGGTAATCCTGCCAGACCGTGAGCCCATTCGTATTGGGAAGAATTCTCAAATTACCGGTGCGCAACGAAGCCAGCGTTGAATAGACATCAGGCGAGTTGAAACCCAATCGACCTTTGAGCACATCGAAGTCAGCCTTCATTTCCGCCAGCGCGCTGGAGATGCCAGGATCCCCGGTATTACTGCCTGCGAAGAGCGGTTCGCCATTGCGGACGATTCCCAATGCGCGGCTCTTGATGATCCGGCTGATGAATGCCTTGCCCTGATCGGTCCCGAGGAGGCCAGTTTCATAATCGTAAGCGTTGGCCGCGAGGAGTGCGTAACGTGAGGTGAGATCGAACAACGTTTTGTAGCGCTCCAGTTTCTCGCTGCGAAACAACCGGAAGGCCGTGTCCCTGGTGCTGAAGCCCTGGATCACCGCCGCTGTCCGCTGCCGTGCAATTTCTCGAGTCTGCTGGATTCTGAATCCCTTGGCGACAAGCCCTGCCACTTTGCGCTGGGCGTCATCGTCACGCTGGAGGGCTTGATTGATTCCGTAGGCCATTCCCTGCAACTCCACCAGGGACTTCTCCAGTTCGTTCATGGCCGCCCGATTATCCTCGGTTTGTTCCAGGGGCTTGATCTGTCCATACTGAATGCCTATAGAGTCCACCTTGCTCTGCGCTTCCCGCGCTGCAGCCACTGTTTTTCGAGCAATCTCAATGGCGGTCGTGCTGTTCTCGACGGCTACCGTGGCCGCCTTGAAAATGCCGCGACCCGCTGAAGTTAAATCACCCCCGAAAGATAAACCCGCAACCAGCGACGTCGGCAGCGAAACAGACGCAGCGTCCGCTGCCAGCTTATAAGCTTCAGAAATGCCATTCTGCACCTCGCCGAATATTTCTGCGGCCTTTTCGATCTGGTTTATTACCTGATCTGCCTGATCGAGGCCCTGAGTGAGCGCGTCTTTTTGCGCGGTGGCGACAACCAGCGCCTGACGCATTCGGATCAGGCCATCGAGGGCTTGCTTCGTCTTCACGCTATTATCCACCGCCTGGCGCACAGCCGCCCGGGCGTTGATGGCTTCGGAAATGGCCTGTTGCAGTTGTCCCGGACTGATTCTCCTGGTGGTCCAACTCGACGGCTTCCCATAAAATCCATGAGAATCCACGGAATATTCGATGTAGTTGGTGGAACTTCGCGGGTCATTCCCAGTCCCATCATCATTCAATTGCAGGAAGTCGAAGCTTTCAGGTTTGGATTCCATTCCAGACAGCCAACCCGCTGGAAAATTTTGCACATCCACGCGAAACGTTTTCGAGACGCTCGGTTCGAGAATGCCGGAAAAAGTCAACTCGGGTGTTTCCACATACATATAATGAAACAGATCTGGACCCGCATAATCCTGGGTGTAAGTTTTGCCCGGCCCGAGATCATCCGGATACGGAGTGCCATAAAGTTCGATCAACGCATTCGTAAAGGTTAACTCCTGGTTCGCCAGCTGGGCCTGGACATCGGCGAGGGAATCTCCCTCCGAACGCATCAATCGGGTAATATCCTTGGCGTCGTCAAAGGCGGCCACGGCATTGTTCAATGCCAGCTTGGTGCGCTCGTAGATTTGCTCGAAATGTGTTTTGGGATCCGGGCCCACCACCTGCGCGGGGTTCAGATCAAAAGCGATGCTCCCCTCAGTCACTCCCAGGGGCGACAGCCGGCCTTCCGCGCTGTCCATGTCTGCCTGCAAATCACTGGCAGTGGCTACCAGCTCATTCAGTTCCGGCACCGTGGTGCGATCCACTTTCTGAATACCCTCGTGGCTTGGATCCGCATCGACATCCGGGAGAATGGCATTGCCCACCACCCAATTGGCAAGAGCGCCCATGCCGGTGCGTGAAGCCCATTGATCCACTCCCCATTCGCGGACAATGTTGACCACGTTGGTGACATCGTTGACGACTTGAGTCACTGTCCGAGCCGAAACACGGTTGGTGGCGAACGGTTCCCAACTTGAGCTTTGGCCGGGTAAATAATATTTGCGCCAGGTGAGATCGAACACTTCCCGTCCAGTGCGGGCCACCGCTGCTGCCGCAGCCGCGAACTTCCTTTCGTCCTCGTAGCTCACGGTCACCGGAAGCCCCAGCACGTCCACTGACTGCACCCGAGGCACCCAATCAAAGTTGGGATTCATTAACAGAGAGTAATACCCCTTCAAAGATGCCAGGTAATGTCCGTAGGCGTCCCCATGGCCTTGTGGATACAACACGGCGGCATCTGCAGCATCTGCCTTTCCATCCGTGTTTTGGTCGAGAATGTTATAGTTCAGCGCATAGATGACTTCACCAGAGTCGATTCCCCCTGTATAATTCCAGACCAACCGGTTATAAACCGGCGCCGACTGCACACCCGGCAGAGCTACGTCATCCCGGCCCTCCAGCAGCGCCATCTCTTCGTCGAGCAGTGACGCCACCTGGCCCTTGAACGAGTAGAGCGCCGTTGCCACGTCCCCATAGGTGTGGTCTTTGGTGCCGATGCCTATGGTTGGATTGTCAGCATCGGATGAAGCCTCGTCTCCCAATATTTTGTAAAGGTCGCTGAGATAACCCGCAGCCAGTAACAGAGAGTCATTGGCGGGGCCGTAATTTATCCCGGCATTGATGCTCAGGTTTCGTGCGCGATTCAATACCGTTTCATAAATCTCAATTAACCCATAACTATTGAGCGCATTTTGATTGAGGGCAATATCCCCTTCATAACGCTTGCCGGCCTGGGTAAGTATGCTCGCCCCGGTGTTCACGTTGTTGTTGTTCAGATCGGAGGTGCGCTGGTTGAACGGATTGATTCCATCCAGCACTCTTTTCACATAGCCTTCGGCAAATTGTGGTGCGGTCCAATCTGACCACACGTGGTAGAGCGGATGGGTGTTGGTATTTGGACGGTAACGCATGACCAGCCAATTGTCGGACAGGATTAGGATGCCGCTGGCGCCAAGTGTGTAGTTCCGGATGTCCGTTCCATTGGTCAAAGCCTGGTAGCGACTCATGGTGGCATCGGTCACTGGTGGGAAGCCATCCACGGGTGGTGCGTATTTCCACTCGTACTCGTAATCGCCCGTCTTTCCCGCCAGGTCGGCTGTATGCTCGAAGGTGATCAACTCGCTCAGCGGGTTATCGGACGGCAATACTTTTATCTGACCGGAATAGAGCTGACCGGTCACCCGCATGACATACATCGAAACAGGATCCGCAGGTGGCGTGAACGCATTTCCGTTGCCCACAATCACCGTGAGATAGCCCTGACCAGGTCCCGCTGCCGTCAGTGCATAGCTGTCCACCGGAGTGTTATTATTGGTAATTGCAACCAACTCCCCCACCCCGCGCGTCGCGGCCCAGTTGGTATTCACAATGTATTGGCCAGGGATGACTGGGTTCTCGTAGAAAGTGTCCACGGTGACCGCAAGCGCTTTGATCGCCGCATTCCATTTTTGCTTATCCTGGTCGCTGTCAGGACAGAGGTTCTGGAGGGTCAGCAGATCCAACCCAGCCAGGACATTCAGCTCCACATATTTCTCACCTGTCGGGTCATCTTTGAATTGGCCTTTTAATACCAGGCTGCCTTTGGCGCTCGCATTGGGATCAAAGTAAAAACGAGTCGCCAGGTGCGGCGGCAAATTTGGAAAGTAGGTTCTCCCCTGGTCGCTCTGCCCATAGACGCCCACCGGCATCTGATTCAATTCCGTCGCGTTGGTCTTCATCGCGAAAGTCTTTTGCCGGGTCGGATCGTGCAGGATCACTGCCGGATAGGATTGGCGGTTGGTCCCGGAAGCGAGTGCGATCGATTGTTGATACAATACATAAGCGCTGCTCTGGCCCCGAATGGCGGGACGACCCTTGCTCGGCACGGTCAATGTCTCACCAAAGGCGATTGGCAGCGTATTGCCCGGCCAGACAGGACGGTAAACTATAGGCAAAGATGGCGAGGCAGCGCTCGTCCCGTTACCGGTATAGGCGCCTGACGTGCCGGGACGCAGGTAAGGCACAATGGTTCCAACCGCCGGAGGATTGGTGGCATTCGGCCAGGCAAATCCGGTCTGGGTCTTATAATAAAACCGCATCGACAATGAATTGGTATTAGTCGCTGTTTGCGCCAGTTGTGGCGGACGGCCGATCAACCCGTTCACTGCCATCGGACCCTGGCTCGCCTTGCTGCTCTGAAAGGTGAAGCTGACGGAAGTTTGCGATCCGTCACCATCAGTAATATTTAATTGATACGGGCCGCCGTTGGCCGTCCAGTTACCGTAAACCGCGAGGCCATTGGTCACCGCACCAAAAGTAATGCCGGGCGGCAGAGGCGTTGAGGATGCAACTGAGGTAACCAGTGAATCGATCCGTCGCGAGGTGTGAATATAGTTGGTGGTCGGCACATTCACTCCCCCACCAACGGTGATAGTATTGGTAAAACCGCTGTTATTGGTCGAGGAACTGGAGTAGGTGCCGGCCAAAAGGGTCGGTAATCCTGCATGCATTCCGCGCATCACCCAAAAGCCATTCTTGCGATCGCGATAAGTGAAGCCAATATAATTGCCAAACGCGCCGTTGGTTTCAGGATTGGTCCATCCCACCGGCAGATCGCCACTGGTGCCAGTAATTTCGAAGTTATAATTCGTCGTGTAGATGTTGGTGACGGTGGCGGTTTTGTTGGTGATCGTTTCCAGTGGGGCCGGAAGTAACGGCAGTGGCATAGGAGCCTGCAATTGTTTCCCGGCTTCCACCACGTAATCAAACACCATTCCCAGCGCTGCGTTTTCACGCGCCACTTTGAACGGTCTCAAAGCGGGGCGCCCATCCGATTCCGTGTAGTCGACCAACACATAAGGCGCGGACGAGTAAGTTACGCCTGAGCCGGAAATAACCGCCGGGATTGTTGATCCAGTCAGGTTCAAATCATCGCGCAACGCGTAGGCCTGACCGCCAACCATCAACGCGTGTTCCTCGTTTGGATTGTAACCGGGAAGGGTCGGATCGTTCTGCGTATAAATCGTTCCTCTGGCCTGGAGACTCTCAAGTCCTCCGCTGCCGGCGTTGCCAGCCATGACAATCTGGCTCGCCGTACTGTCGGGCCAAGCCAGGGAATAACGTCCAATAACGGCTGGCCAGTAAACAGGATCAAACCCATTGTTCGGATTCTTGATCTCGTTGGTTGCATTTTGACGAAACCACCAGACCTCGAGCGTGTTGTTTCCCGGAATCGCATTCACGGGAATGATCGCCCCCGCATTCGCCTTGCTAAAACCATTGGCGAAGGGGTCGACATATGCGCTCGGATGAAAGGATGTCCCACTGCTTTGCAGGATGTAGCCCGCCAGGTAATTGCCCGTCGCGCCGAGTTCGCCTGCAGGTGGATTGATTCTGTCGCCCACCAAAGCCGTCTGGTAGAGATAACGTGGTGAACTGTTTTTGGCCAGGCTGGCTGAGGTCGACAGGGCTCCTCCGAAAAGAGTCATATGATGACTGTTTCCGCTGCTGTCGTAAGCCACCGTTCCGCCTTCATCGAAATTAAACTGAGCCTGCAATCCGCTTGTGCCCGCCGGATAACCGGTGCTCTGCATGTCGCTCTGCAACTGATCGGCAGTTCGCGCTGAGGACCAGATACGCAGGCTGTCCAATTGCATTTTGGCCAGGGGATCGGCGCCGTTGGATTTTCCGACGTAATTATTTGTCCGATTAATATTTTGCGGGGGCGTTACTGTTCCGCTCGCACTCAAGACGCCATTGAGATAAATCCTAAGTGTCGAACTGGTGCTGTCGAAAACCGAGGCTAGGTGAACCCAGGTGTTTATCGGCAGGGTCGTGGCAGCATCGACGTGGGTTTGTATTCCATTCGTATAATGCGTTCCGTTGACCAATCCGGTTGTTCCATCGGACAAGGCTACCCAAACATTTTGTGCTGTTGCGCCATTGCCAAAGTCGAGCAGTTTGGCCCAGCTTCTCACCTCCGAGGCGTTCACCCAGGCTTCCACCGTATAACTGCCACCGTTAAAATAAACGCCGCTGGGAAGTTGTCCCCAGCCAGTCCCATCCAGCGTCAGCGCCGAGAGTTGTCCGGGCCGGGCCAGGACTCCGCTCACGTCCGAGAACGAACTGCTGTTGCCGCGGATCAGGTCAGTGCTCAGGCTCGAGAAAACGCGCTCGAACGCCACTGTCGTTCCTGAACTGAATCGCAACAACGTCCGATGCTGCGGCTCCGTCGCGTCCAGGAAGGTGTAGAATCGAGCGCTTTCATCCAGAAATGCGCGCGGATAATCCAAGGCATCCTGGTATTGAATGGCAGGCGCATTATTCGCGGAAAGTTGTGCCGCTGTCAGCGAGGCATCCGTCGCCGTCGCAACCACTGGACGCAAATAGTGACTGTATTTGGCAGGGTCAGTGGGCCAGATTTGCTGGTACCGGTTGAACACCAGCGGCCATCGCAATCCCACGACTCCGGCTTCGAGCCAATGAACCAACACATCATTTGGGTTTTGTGTCAGGGCAGCCGCGTAATATTCTGTGCGCCCGCTCGTGCCAGACGCGTCCTGGTAGAGGTAGGAGGTATTGAGCGTTGCCTGCACTGGGGACGGCAACAGGGCTGCGTCCGATTGCCCATCTGGATAAGCCGCAATCTTTTCGCCCAACTCAGCCGTCAGGGCTTGAGGTACGGGTTGCTGGAATACATCTACGATTTCATAGCCCAGGAACTGACGAGCGCCGCCCGATGTCACATCCCCCAGTAATTCCAGGAATATTCTTCCTTCTGCGTTATAGGCGAGGATCAGCCCCTGACCCGGATCGTACCAAATCGTGCGCAGTTCAGCCAAAGTCGCATTGGTGCTTCCCGCACCCACATTGGAGTTTCCATCATTGAACTCATTGGTCACGGTTTGCGGTAATGCCGGGCTGTAGGCAAAATAAAGTGCGCCCACGCTGCCGGATGGGACAGATATCGGCTTCCCGTTACCCGCAAAGGATTTCTCGGTCCAATACATCTTGCGCGGCGTCTTTACCGCCCCGCCTGAAACCACATAGCTCAAGTTGGTCAAGGCGTAGTCCAATCCGCCGATGGTCACTTTGTTGGTGTTCCCTGTGGCCACACCGGAGTCAAATTTTCGCCAGGTGATCTGGATCGGTCCCGGCACGGTGGCAAATACCTGACGCGCATTCGGGCTGTAGTAATAGCTCGCTCCTGAAATGGTGTTGTTGGTGTAGGGCTGGGCGTTCCAGTACTGTGCAGGTGTGGTGTTGGTCAACAAAACCCCGCTCTCATCCGTGCTGGGTGGATCGATGATTGATCCGAAGTAGAAGGAAACAGCCTGCGAAAAAGTCGCCGCTCCCGCCTGGGATGTGCGCAGAACCATAGTCACGGCTCCGCCCACGGAACCTCGCGGCAGGTTCAGGCTGGACGCGTCTTGTTCGTAATTTTTTCCCGAGTGCAGGTTTGCATTGGGCGCAGGGATGACCACCGCACCGTAGGTGACAATTCCTTGAAATTGATAAGGACTACCGCCCGCAGGCGCACGTCCGTCGGCGCCGGCAAACGCATTCGCTTTTCCCGGCACTCCCCGGAATGAGCTATAGTTCACGCCGCGCTGGTAATTTGTCGTGTAGAGCACCCCGTTCTGGTCGATCTGCGCGACATCTGCTGCGGCCGAGCAAACCAGGCCCAAAAACAGGATCCACCCCAGTGCGAGTGTCGAAGGGAGGAATTGTTGCTTCATAGGATCATGCTATTTGCGGGTCATCAACAGCACTTCGATTTCAGTTCGTCTTGTATTTTTTCAAGACAAAATGCGACGGCGTATGCCAGGGAAAATAAATCGTATCACTTCCCGATCCCGAGCCTATGATTCCCTTCACCCGGATCACCTGGGTGCCTGCCGTTAAAATAAACGTCTGGTTGAACATTTGAGACCCGCCCGACAGGTTGTAGGCGGTGGTGACGGCGTCATCTGGCAGTGTTGTGTCGTTCAAGCTCCATGTTATCGCTCCGGAATCGTCAGTCCCCCAATAGAAATTACAGGTGTACTCCACTTCCCATGTCTCTCCGACCGGAACGACAAAGGTCCCGGTATACAACAAAGTTCCCCATGCGGTTTGGGTTGATTTCCACCAGTCCGCGTTGCTGTTCGCGTTCTGTCGCCCGTTGTTGGTAACGCCGTCCGATGGCCGCGTCTGCGTTACTCCCGTCATCGGTGCGGCATTGAGCAGCGAGGCTCGGGAAAGACTCGTCATCAGGTAGGTCGAGGTGCCGGTTATTTTCAAGGAATCCACTGTCACTCCCTTGGCTGTGAGGTTGCCGCTGCCATCGATGCGCATGCGCTCGGTAATGACGTTCGCGCTGTCCACTTCACCAAAAACAATGCCTCCGCCACCAAGTCCCTTTTGATTCAACAAATAGGTCGATCCGCCACCGCCATCTTTGTTCCATTCCAGGTACGCACCCTGGCTATGGTTGGTGACATTTCCACCCGTGTAAAACGAGCCGCCGTAGACAAGGCCGCTGGAGGAAACAGTGGAGCTGCTGAGTGCTCCCACCGACACGTTGCCCGAGCCGTCGCGTGCCATGATTGCATTGGCCGTGTTCAGGCTGGTGGCTGTGGTGCGAGCGTTTACCAATGTCCCGCTGGTGATCTGGCTGGCATTAATGTTTGTCAGGCTGGCCCCGTTGCCAGTCAGGCTCCCTGCGGTAATCGATCCAGTCGCCGTCAGATTTCCTCCGGAAACCGATAACGCATTCACTCCCGTGATTGGGTCCAGCAACTCGGTCGCGCTCTTGGCCAGCATGGCAGAGGGAGCCGGGTAGAAACGCAAACGCGGGGCAATGGTCACCGTGTCTGCCGTCAATTCCAGGAAACGGTCCGAGGCTCCAGCCCCTGTAAAAACCGTCGAAAGATCAGGAGTGAACGGTTCATTGTTCACGGTGCTCCCCTGCCCCAGCAGGACGCTGAAGTAACCTTTGTCCACAGTTACCACCTGCTGCGAACTCCACTTGATCGTGCCGCCGGTCAGAGAATCAAAAATCCGGAAAATCACGGTCTTGTTGACCGGGGCGGAATTGCCAAAGGGCACGCCATTGGCATCGGTCAAAAAGCCCTGGTAGGTCATTTGCGTAGGCGGCTTGGCGTTATCAGCCACAGCCCGAATTGTTGGCAGAAAAAATGTCAGGCCAAGCACGGCCAGCAGGATCAAATGTGCGGTTCGTTTCATAACAGGTTCCATTAAAATTTGTCGAGCGGGTTGTTGATTCGAAATTTTCATTGGGTTGTGAGCGTTGCCACCGGACTGATCAGTTGAAGTGTGAAACTGCCGCTCAGGCGGAAATCCCTGCTCGCACTTCCCTGACCACCCATGGTCATGGTTTCTTCATACGTCCCGCTCCGGCTCTGGGCGCTCGCGGTCACTGACGCGAAATCTGTCCCGGGGTTGCTGAAGGTAAGCCTGATCGCCCGGGTAATGTCATACGACTCCACCCCGCGCGGCTGCACGGCCTTGAAGTTTGCATCCAGATTGTCG
Organism: Verrucomicrobiales bacterium; assembly: GCA_028293375.1. Classification (GTDB taxonomy): domain Bacteria; phylum Verrucomicrobiota; class Verrucomicrobiia; order Limisphaerales; family JAQGOY01; genus JAQGOY01. The sequence continues at coordinate 18,322 of JAQGOY010000236.1, forward strand.
TGGTCCGGATGGAAGGTGTGCAGGAATGGGTTACTGATCTGGTCTTTGTAACTCACCGCCACGTTAAAATTCACCACGTTTCCGGGACTCATACTTCCTGTCACCGTCCACGGCAGATTGGTTCTCGAAAATGGCAGATGGATCGCGGTGATTCGTCGCGCTGACGCCAGTTGCGTCGAATCCAAAAGGCTTTCCCTGTTTGCGATGATGGTATTCGTGGTGGTGTTCCCTTTACCCACGTAGACATGCTGAAGCAGGCTTACCTGGCTCGCGTCAGTGCGGTTGTGAAGAATAAGTCGAAGCGGAAAAACGTTCCCTACATTCGCCAGGTTTGTATTCACTCCCGAGGAAAGGTAGCGGCCGCTCTGGTCAGTTACCAACCCGCTCGCCTGATCGACCGTATAGCTCGCAAAGGAACGGCTCAGCGTATAAATGGCCCCGCCATTGACCACCGCCACGAGATGCGTTGCGTCACTGGAGGAAACAATGTCGTCCCAGGCCCGGTTCGAATCCCGCGCTAACCAAGTCAGCCCACCATCGTCCGAAGTGTAAAGCTGGCCGTTTTTCGCGGCCGCCGAGATCCGCTTGCCGTCTGTTGAACAGGTAATGGAAACCCACCTTGCCACAATTCCGTTCGTGTTCCAGGTGGTTCCGGAATCTTTGGAAACATAAATCTGCCCGCCATCCACCGCCCCCGCCAGCGTCACTCCATCGGATGACGAAGCCACCGCTGTCCAATTGGTTGACGGCGCGCTCACTCGCCATGTCGATCCGCTATCGGATGAAATCGAAATTTGACCGGGGTTGACCGAAGCCACCAGATGAGACCCGTCAGCGGACATCGCCACCCCACTCCAATTGCGCAGTCCAGCGCCGGAGCGGGTAACCCACGTGGATCCACGGTTCGATGAAGTATAGAGCGATCCGTTTTGGACCACCGCCGCAAGTGTGTTTCCATCGGATGAACAGGCCAGCCCCACCCACGCCATGTTACCTATAGAAGTCGCCGTCCAGTCGGTCCCATAATTGCTGGAAACCAGTATGGTATAGTTATTGACCGTCGCAGCCATGACGCTGCCATCCGCAGAGCAAGCCAACTCCACCCAGGCCCGGTTTGTCTCCCGCGAAGTCCAAGTGTTTCCAAAGTCAAGTGAGACATATAACGTCCCACCATTGGCCGCCGCCACGATCGTCTTTCCATCCAGTGACGTCGCCACAGCGGTGTAGGCGCGGGATGAGTTTGTTTCACGGCCGATAAACACCGATCCTGGAATTTCGGCTCCACTCGGCGGCTCGTTCGCCAATGCAGCGGCTGAGTTGATCTGCACCGATTGATCTGTCTGCGAAACGTCCACTTTTGGATACGACTTCAGATACTGTCCCACCTGGTTGACGTTCGCCTGCCCAACCCACAATCCCGAAGCAGCCGGAACGGTGGCGGACACCGGTGCTTCGATCTGCTCCAGTCCGGCGCTGTCAGTGATTCGCAGGATGCCTGCATAAAGCGATCCCGAAGCTGCGGTCATCGCCACCCGGTTCACACCCAAAATAATTTGCAACTCGGACCCCACCTGGCCCTGGGGCGGAAGGGTGAACGAATTACCCGACAGGGTCACGTAATCGTAGGTTAATGTGGTGGAATTAAGATTGCCTCGAATCAATATCTGCGGCACTGCCGTTATCGCTGGTTGCCCGCTGGGTGGAGCTTCGGAACCCACCATGTTCAACGTCACCGTACGCGAGATCGTAGTGAGATTCTTCAAGCGAATGCTGTAAGTGCCAAGAGTCTCCCCGAAGGCAATTCCCGCCGGATCCTGGAACCCCACCTCCACTGGACCATAATATCGGTTATAATAATTGGTGCTGCCCCGGACCCAAAAAGCCTGCCCTCGCGTTACCGGAGTCGTCGAAGCATTGACAGAAACCACTTCGACCGGGTTGGTCGGCCCTAGATTTCCACCGGGATAACGAAAAACATGGGCAAGATTCTGGAAAGTTTTGGATAAATCCAAACTTGGCGCAGGAAGCAAATAGGAAGCAAAGTTAGGGGCTGTAGCGGTTGGAGTGGGAAAACCCAAAAAGTTTAGACCTGTGCTGGTCCAGTTATAGGCAGGAGCAACCGGTTTCCCCTTTACACTCCAAACGTAATTGGTCGCCGCACGGTTATTCACCAGGTAGGCACCATTGGCGACCATGGAAACCAGGGTATCCGTATCGCCACGGGCGCTGGTCCACACTCCCCACTGGGAATTGGCCACGGCGTCGCTGTACGGACTGTCAATGAACTGCGCGGTGGAGTAGCTCGGCTTCCAAAGCCAGATTTCGGCGATGGGTCCATTCGCATCGGGTATTAGAGTATCGAGCGTTTGGAACGAAGCATCGACATGAGTGAAAATGGCATTCCAACCCGGTTTAAGCGTGAACGATTGGGTTATCCATTGCCCGTGCGCGGGTGTAGTCTGAAGAATCATCCCCATGCCCAAAAGCCCCCAAATCATTGGCTTTAACAATGGTCGGGTAAACCAATTCCGACCAAGGACCACCCGAAGAAATAGCAGCGTTATTGGGAACATAAGGGGCTCAGCCCTAGAACCATTTAATGTTTTTCCTTATTCATGACAAGCATTTCCCCGATTATTCTAAAAAAGTCTATTTTCTTTGCTAAATCTGATACGCCTGCCCGCACGTTTCTGGACTATCAAATACTATTATCAGTCTAGGGATTTTAGCCTGCGACCCCATCCTCACTAACCGGCTAATGTATGGGACCTTGAGAATTCAACATCGACATTCGAGTCCGAATTATCACCAACAGCACTGAATGCATTGGCCAAGCTTTGAGTGGCATGACACTCCTGTCGGAACCGAGAAGGGTCAGGGATTTTATGCTTTGGTTTTTCGGGTTCAGCTTGCACGGGTCGTTTGATTTTTTTGATTAGATACTCGTCACGTATCCTACGGAGTTTTACGACGGTCGCGGGTTGGCTTTGGTTTGTTCACATTTTGTGCTGTTGGTTAAGGAGGGCAAGTTAACGACGAGCCTTCGGTAGGCTTTCACGATGGAGGTCAGCGCAAATACTGCCAATCCCGGACAAATGCGTAAGGACTAGTAAGACCACAAATTATGAATGTTCTCACACGACAAAGTGGAAAAAAGATTAAGAATGAGTGAACATACACCTCATGGAATTTGTGCAAACCGAATATTCCGGCGTTTTTTTACAACCCAAACCCGAATTTTTCATATGGTTGGAAATGGTTTTAACAAAGCAGAGGCTTTCCAAAGAACAGATCTATTTTGAGGAGCAAGATATCGCTTGCCTGATCCCTTCTGTAACAAAATTCAAGTCAGCCGAGCTCAAATCATTTCTCGACACTTTGAAGCTAAAATTATTGGTGATGGCTCTAGGAGGATTCATCACTGACAGCTCTGATTTTCCAGAAATATCTTCTGAAACCTTTGATGTATTCTTCAGTTTGAGATTCTGGGATAATGTAATTCGGGTAATAGCATAGATGTCACGTGGAGTTCTCGGCATTCTGAGGCGGCGACATATTATGCTTCTCAGTCGTCCTCGAATCCAAGATTCCTGATCGCGAAATATGGCTGTTGGCTAGCCGTCCCTTGGGGGCTTTCCATTCGTGCATCCCACTCCATGTTGGCGATTGGGGAGGTATTCCGGACCATGCCGCTCCGACGGAGCTTAGAGATTACGTGTGGGGATTGTTTACTATCATCATTGCGCTCCTCTGGAGCTTGTATGGCGGTTCTGTTCGGAACCGTGGAGATTTGTTTCGGGCATGGTCGATGGAAGTTTATTGAAGGGGTGAGATTTGGTGGGTTTTCGTCGGAGATTGGCTTGTCGGATTGCAACCTCAGGATTTTAAGCCTTTGTAGTGGATTTCCCCTATTTGTGGTTCCTCCCGGCCCCCAATTGAGAATCTTACCACGGATATTAAGCTTAGGCAGCTACCGTCAGGTGGCACCATGACCATACTACGCTTTATTTACCAGGCCACTGCCTGTTCTGGAGATCATCCGGGGAAGAGCGCTTTTTGGTATGTCTATGTCCTGGAACCCGTGATCGATAGAGCTAAAGGCAAAGCAGAATCTTATATTCAAAAGCGGGGGTGGGTTCCTCATCAATGCAAGGAAGTGAATCTATTATCGCATCAGATTTCAGAGTCCAATGTTCTTGATTTTCCGATGGCGCGCCGTGCAATGATTGAGGGGATTTGCGGTGAATGTTATTCCGGGGAAGAGCTTGAGTTGCTGGCGGGTTGAAAAAGGGCTGAGTGTATTGTTGGGTTGGGATTGAAGGTGGGTGAGATTATTCGTGGCTTTCTTGGGTTGCAACTCCCAGCGTTTCATTCGCGATGTTCGCTCAAAATGTCGATCTTCGGCGCTCGCTTCGTTTTCAGACCGACGGGAGGGGGACCAGCCTTCCAGGCATTAGGCCAGTCCCGTCAGTCAGAACGCCTCGCCATCATCCGAGGCTTGCGATTTTATTTGGTACCGTGGGTTGGCGGTCAGTGTCCGGAGGATAAAAAGCAAATCACTTCCAGGTTATGTAGACCCGCGGCGGTGGGTGGCTGCAGAATGCAGCATCTGTGCGCTTTGCGCTGGCAACATTACCGGCGCCTGCGCTTCGCTCCGACCGGGCTGTTGACGTGCCGCCCCTTCGGAGCTTTCCATTCATGCTTCTCACCATTTAGGAACGAAGGGGTTATTTCTTTTAGTTACGTTTGCTTGCCAGTTCAATTGCCATTGTTTGTGCTTTTATAATGATACTCACGTCGTATCCTACGAATTTTTATGACGCTCGCAGTTTGGCTAGTGCTTACTTTGATTGAATCTCGATATAACTCTTTAAACCCTGCGGTTTAACGACGCCTTTAGTCCATTCGAATGGCTGAGCTTTGGGGTTGTAGGCTTTGACGAACCTTTCAATAGCCTCTTTTAATTGTGGGACAGAGGTGAAGCTGGTTTTGCGCAGGGCTTGTCGGGATAGGATGCTGAACCAGATTTCAACCTGATTCAGCCAGGAGGCGTGAGTGGGTGTGAAATGAAAATGGACGTTTGAATGTTGCGACAACCATCGATCTTCCTTGGGCTTGTGGGTATTGAGGTTATCGAGGATGACATGAATCTGGCTTTCCCCATACATTTCCACCACCTCGTTCATGAAATGGAGGAATTCTCTTCGACGCCTTCGCTTAAAGGTGGTTGTTTTAACCAATCCAGTCGCGGTTTCCATGGCTGCAAACAAGGTGGTTGTTCCATGACGTGTGTATTCGTGGGAATACCCGGTAAGTGCTTTTCCATTGGGTAAACGAATCCAACCCTGGTCACGCTCCAGCGCTTGAATGCAAGGTTTCTCATCCACACACAGAACGACTGCGTTTTGGGGCGGATTGAGATAAAGGCCAACGATGTCTGCGGCCTTGGCGGTAAATTCGGGATCAGTGGAAATGCTCCAGCTTTTTTTCCGGGCGAGAGAGATTTTTTGCTGCCTCAATACCTGCCATACTTTGCCTTCACTTACATTGCCCAGGGACTGAGCAATCAGAGTCCCGGTCCAAACACTGCAACCACTCGTTAGTGCTGCGGAAGAGATTGGCATTGAGCACCCTAGTCTTATTATCCGATAACCCCCTAGCCGTGGATAGGGAATTACGGCAGACCAATTACAGAAATCGGATGATAGGGTCAAGCGGGAAGAATAAAAAACAGGAAATTACCGGTTTCCCCTATACAGAGTAAAAGAGAATAACTATTGCTCTTGAGCGGACATCGCGGTTTTATTTCTTTGTGTCACAATTGTTTACACCATCGCTCCAGCAATTGAAGTCCATTGGAAGTGAGCAGGAATCTCTGCATGGTAGGGCTTTCGATACGTTAGTGGAACGATTTGGCAGGTCGGCGTTTGTTCGTGGGGTGGTGGAGGTGTCGAATTTTTGCCGGGAGAACTGTTCGTATTGTGGAATGAGGCGGGAAAATAAAACGTTGTCTCGTTTTCGTGCGCATTACGAGCAACTGGCTGAGTTAATCGTGGAGCATCGACCGGCAGCGATTACCGATATGAACATCCAGGCGGGTGAGGATCCGGTGGCGGTGAGAGAAGTGGTGCTGCCATTGATTCGAACGCTAAGAGCGAAGACAAATCTTGGTATCAGCGTGTGCCTGGGGACACTGCCGGAAAAGCTTTATGCGGAGCTGAAAGCGGAGGGAGCTTCGATTTATATTATTAAATTCGAAATTGGGGACCCGGAACAATATGTGACGATGAACGCGCCGGGAACCTATGCCGAGCGATTGGGACATATTGGGCATTTGGCAGAAATGGGTTGGAATGTGAGTTCAGGGTTCATAGTTGGTTTGCCGGGACAGACGGATAGCCAACTGCTCAAGAATTTCGAAGTGGCGGGTGAACTGCCGCTGGAGGGGTGCAGTGTTTCGCCATTTATACCCGGGGATGAAACACCTCTTTCGGGAAGTTCAGCGGCAAGCATCGATTTGACCTTAAACTCGATGGCAGCGCTTCGATTAATGAGGCCAGCGTGGGTGATACCAGCGGTCAGTGCGTTGAATTTAGCGGAGCCGGGAGCCGGTTATCGACGTGGATTGCGAACAGGCGCGAACCTGGTGACGATCAACATGACGCCGGACGACGTGCGGGGTGATTATCTGCTTTATAAACGAGATCGGTTTATCATGAACGAGGAGAGAATACTGCAGGCGATTGCAGCAGAGAAACTGGTTCCTTCAAAGATAAGCCTGGCAGAACATTACCGCCGCAAAAGAGCTGAAAACTCCCAGGCGGCGGCAGCTTAAGACCAAAACGGCAACGATTTAAATCACATGTGTGAAATCATGTTGTCGCCAAATTCGGAGCACTTGATTTCAGTGGCTCCCTCCATGAGACGGGCAAAGTCGTAGGTCACGCGTTTTGAGCCAATGGCTCCATTCAACCCTTTGATGATAAGATCGGCGGCCTCGGTCCAACCCAGGTAGCGGAACATCATTTCACCGCTGAGAACGACGCTTCCAGGGTTCACTTTATCGAGGTTGGCGTACTTGGGAGCGGTGCCGTGAGTGGCTTCGAAAATGGCATGGCCAGTGACGTAATTGATGTTACCGCCGGGGGCGATGCCAATTCCACCGACTTGAGCAGCGAGTGCGTCTGAAAGGTAATCTCCGTTCAGGTTCAAAGTAGCGATGACATCGAAATCTTCAGGGCGAGTCAGCACCTGTTGGAGGGTGATGTCGGCGATGGAGTCCTTGATCAAGACAGCGCCGTTTTTGAGGGCATTCTTTTGCTCTTCGTTGGCAGCGGCTTCGCCTTTTTCCTTTTTGGTTTTTTCCCATTTAGACCAGGTATAAACTTTGTCGCCGAAGATTCGTTCAGAAGCGGAGTAAGCCCAATCCCGGAAAGCGCCTTCCGTGAATTTCATGATGTTACCCTTGTGAACGATGGTAACGCTCTTTCGCTTGTGGCGGATGGCATATTCGACAGCGGATTTAATGAGTCGAATGGTGCCGACGTTGGAGACGGGTTTGATGCCGATGCCGACTTGAACGGGAATGTGCGATGCATCGTGATCCGGCGAAGCCATTTTCATGTATCCGGCGATGGCGTCTTTGGTTCCAAAGCGAATTTTGGCGAAGTCCTTCGGGAAATTCTGCTGAAGGAAGTCTAAGACTTTTTGAGATTCCGGGGTTCCGCCGGCGTACTCGATGCCTGCGTAAATGTCTTCGGTGTTTTCGCGGAAAATAACCATTTCCACTTTTTCAGGGTGCTTCACGGGAGAAGGAACGCCAGTGAAATACTGCACGGGCCGCAGACAGACGTAGAGATCAAGCATTTGCCTGAGGGCAACATTGAGAGAACGAATTCCGCCTCCCACTGGGGTGGTGAGAGGTCCCTTGATGCCAACCAAGAATTCCTTGAAGGCATCGACGGTTTCATCCGGCAGCCAATTATCGAATTTGTTCTTGGCAGTTTCGCCAGCGAAGACTTCGAACCAGGAGACCTTGCGCTTGCCGCCGTAGGCCTTCTGGATGGCGGCATCGAACACACGCACGCTGGCGGCCCAGATGTCAGGGCCTGTGCCATCGCCGCGAATGAACGGGATGATGGGGTTTTCAGGAACGGTTAATTTGCCGCTGGAGATGGTAATCCTACCACCCGATGGAGGTGTAATATCTTTGTATCCCATGATAATTATTGAGTAACAGTGAGGTTAAAAAGACTATTTGGCGACAGCGTTGAAGCTGGTTTTGTGAGCGCTGGCAGCACTGAAATGACCCTGCACCTGCCGGAGCACGTTCTCGACGGAAAGCCCATATTTGGCGCGAAGGTAATCGACAGAGGAGGCGTGTTCGATGAATTGATCCGGCCAGCCAATTCTTATGACGGAAGTGGAAATCTGCTTTTCCGAAAATAGCTCGATGACAGCAGAGCCGTAGCCGCCAGGAATGACATGGTCTTCCAAAGTGACAACGAGGTCAGACGAATTGCCGTAAAACTCGGTCAACCCCGCATCAATGGGCTTGGTGAAGCGCGGATTGATGACAGCGCAATCGAATCCCTCATCGGCGAGTTTTTCGGACGCTTCGCGGGCGATCTTCTGCATGTTTCCAAGAGCGAAGAAAGCAATTTTTCGATTTCCTTTTCCGGTATAAGGAAGGACCACCTGCCCTTTTCCAATCTCGACCACAGCGGGACTTTCCTTGATGGGAACGCCTTCTGCGGTGCCGCGCGGATAGCGAATGAATACAGGCAATTTCTGCAAAGATGCCGTGAAAAGCATGTCCACGAGTTCATCCTCATTGGCGGGGGCCATGGCAATGACATCGGGAACACAACGCAAATAGGAGATGTCGAAAAGTCCATGATGCGTTGGACCGTCGTTGGCAGAGAGACCGGCGCGGTCCATGCAGAAAATGACTGGAAGCTTCTGCAGGGCTACATCGTGAATAATGCAGTCATAGGCGCGTTGAAGAAAGGTGGAGTAAATGGCGACGACAGGATGGAAACCCATGGTAGCCATTCCAGCGGCGAACAAAACAGCGTGCTCCTCCGCAATGCCGACATCGTAATAACGGCTGGGAATGGCCTTTTCCAAGGCTTTCAAACCAGTCCCGGTGGGCATGGCGGCGGTGATACCGACGATAGAGCTATCTTTTTTGCAGAGCCGAACCATGGCTTCGCCAAAAACGTCCTGGTAAGCGGGAGGAGTTCCGACCTTAGCGGCGGGAGAGGAGCCGGTCTGCACGTCGTAAGGTCCGGTGCCATGAAATTTCTCAGGATGCTGAAGGGCGGCTTCATAGCCCTTCCCTTTTTTGGTGAGCAAATGGAGAACAACCGGCGTATCGCAATTCTTTGCGTACTCGAAAGTATCGATGAGAAGCTTGAGATCATGCCCATCGATGGGTCCGAGATATTTCATTCCCATTTCCTCGAAGATGAGACTGCTGCCGAAACCGCCGCGGCCATCTGCGTCGATGTTGCTGGTTTCGGAGGGGCGGAGGGCTACTTCAGAGACGGCACCTTTGAGAGCTTCTTCTGCTTTGTGACCGAGTTTCAGGGCGATATCACCCTTGGGCATTTTCTTGACCCATTTTTCCAAATCCTTCTGCAACTGATTGTAACGGGGATTGGTGATGAGCTTATTCAGATAGGCGGCGATGGCTCCGACGTTTTTGGCGATGCTCCATTCATTATCGTTCAGGATGCCGATAAATTTCTTGGTGGTGTGGGAGATGTTGTTGAGAGCCTCGAAGGAAATACCATTGGTGAGGGCAGCATCGCCGAAAATGGAGATGACATTTTCATCGGTCCCGCGTTGATCACGAGCGGCGGCCATTCCGAGGGCAGCGGAGAGGGCGGTGCCGGCATGGCCAGCGCCGTAGCAATCGTGTTCACTCTCGGTGCGCAGAGCGAAACCGTTTAAGCCATCCGTGGTGCGAATGGTGTGGAAACGGTCTTTGCGCCCGGTGAGGAGTTTATGAACGTAGACCTGATGGCTCACATCCCAGACAAATTTGTCCTTGGGGGTGGAGAAAACATAATGGAGAGCGATGGTCAGTTCGACAACACCGAGGTTGGGGCCCAGATGGCCTCCGTTTTTGGAAAGCTTTGTGATTAGCTCGGTGCGAATATCTGCTGCCAAACTGCCCAATTGTTCGAGAGTCAGTTTTTTAATGTGGGACGGATGATCAACCATGTCTAAATAGCGGCTCATAATTATTCTGCGGGAGAATCAAAGGTGATAGCTTTGACGGTCAACTCGCCCTTGGAATTCTTTTCCAACTGCTGAATTTTCAGTTCGGCTTCTGCCATTTTTGCCTGGCAGATTTGACTCATTTTCGTGCCTTCCTCGTACTTACCCAGGAGAGTTTCCAAGGGAAGATCGTCGGATTCCATTGCTTCCACAATGGACTCGAGTTTTTGCAATGCCTCTTCGAAAGGCATTTCGGCAAGGGCAGAAATAGAGCTGCCACTGCCGGGCTCAGGCTTCGACATACGCGGAAGTTAGAGGAAAAAGAATCGCACGTCTAGCCCTGGATTCAAGGACAGGAAATGGCGGAAGGAGAGGGATTCGAACCCCCGGTAAGATTACTCCTACGGCGGTTTAGTAAACCGCAGCTTTAAACCGCTCAGCCATCCTTCCGACGAGAGGATGATGAGCAAAAAAAGAAACGAATGCAAGTTTGACCTCGGGCCGGAGAATGAAGTTTATTTTCACTTACGGCCCAGCCGGCAGTGTTTGGAGACCCACCGGGTGACGTCTTTGAGGAGTTCATCCCTGACTTCGTTGAATTCGTGGCCAGCGCCCAGATAGAGTTTCAATTCCCTTGGGTCTTTGGCGTTTCTGAAAACTTCCCTGGAACACTCATCACTCAGGACTTTATCGTCGGTGCCATGGAGAAGCAAAATCGGCCGCGGGGAAATCCGGGCGACGGGATCTGTGCCATAAGTCTGGGTGGCAAGAGAGATAACGCCAGTGACAGCAGTTTTGGCTGCGGCGGCAGAGATGACGACAGCGCCGCCAAAGCTATGACCGACCAGAATAATCTTAGGGCATTTTTCGCGAACCAGGAATTCGATCCCGACCTTGGCATCTTTGACGCAACTTTCGAACTGGCTGGGAAATCGATAATCCAAGCGCAAGCAAGCGACTTTTATGGAGGGTAGAATTTCGCAAATGGAGCGATAGATACGGGCGGCCGGTCCGTCCAGTCCGCCGCTGGAACCGGAGACGAGGAGAACGGCGCCTGACTGGTCAAAAAAAGGAACAGAGTGGTAGCGACCTTTTATGGGGCCGCCCGAAGTCTGAAATTCCATCTGCCAGAAATTCTCTTCGATGGCAGTTTTTTGAATTTTTTGAATGGCAAGTTCCGTTTCCAAACTTACTTCGGCAGGCTTTCCTCAGGGGTGGTAAAATCGAACATAATTTTCTCCGGGATGCGGTCAGCAGGTTGAAAGATGGCGCCGCCATGGAAAACCATGCGACGTGTGAGACTGACGGTGTTGGTGGAAGGGAGAGTCGCAGTGAGGACAACGACAGGTTGAACAAAATCATTTAGAATTCCCACCCTGGGGGGTAGAAAGTTTCGTTGACCGTCACCGATAGTTTCCCAAACCAGCGGAGTAGTACCGAGGTATTCTTTCCCGCGAGCTGAATCCTCCACCGGTCCAGCGGAGTAAAAGACTTTAACTCCAGGAGGATCAGACTCAATGCTGACTTTGTAGCGGGGGGCGGCGCACCCGACGCAAGCGATACACAAAACCAGAAATAGACAATTCAATCTCTCGTGCATTCTCCTACCCTCCACCTCGTGGCGGTAGGAAGCAAGTTCAGAGATGGAAATTATTGAGAAGCATGCGAAGCGGCTGGATCGATTTTCCGTAGTATCTGGCACAGCCGTTCGAGGACAGGAGCCGGCACTTTCATTTGGCGGGTTGAAGCGAGGGGGGACTCAAACAAAGAGACCACCTCCAATGGTTGACGGTGTTCAAAATCGATAATGGTGGAGGCTTTATAAACCCCCATTTTTTTTGTGCGGCTGATCTCATGGTCAATTTGATCGAAGGAAACTTTGAGATTCATGGCCTGAGCGGTGGTGATGACTTCAGCCATTAACGCGCGCACCAGTTTTTCCCACCGGGGATCGGCAAGAAGCAAGTCACTACTCAGGGGTGGGAACAAAGGCTGATATTCGTGTGTGTCTGAGACAAAACTTTCGTAACCGATGGAAGAGGCAACACCCAGCCCATTAAAAGCGATGTTCCAAACAAGCTTTTCCCAGTGCGCTTCCTTGAGATTATCTGTGACGGAACAGGGCACTCCGGAATGGCGGAAAATTGTGGCCACATCGTGAGTCCTGGGTTCGGGATAGCCGGAAAATTCACCCATGACGATTTTTCCCTGCGCAATGTGGCGAATGACGCCAGGACCGATGCGATTGATGGCAACAAAACAAAGGCCGCCCATGATTTTTTCCCGACCAAACAAAGCGGCGAGAGCTTCCTCATTTCCCAGTCCATTTTGCAAGGTGAGCAGCGCTGTGGATGTTCCGACAAGCGGCGTTAACAAACGAGCAAACTCACCGTTAGCGGTGGTCTTGAGACAAATGACAACCAGGTCCGCGACGCCGATATCCCCGGGCAAACGGGCGGTCTTTGGATTGACATGAAAATCCCCTTCCGGGCTGTGAATAGCGACTCCCCGGCGACGGACATGTTCGTAGTCGCTGCGCAAAAGAAAGTGTACATCCTGGCCATCGCGGCATAATTTCGCGCCATAATAACTTCCCAGAGCCCCAGTTCCAACGATCGCTATTTTCATTAGTAAATTGTAAAATTATGTTCGCGCCGAAAATTCCCGCCAGTCAGAAAGGGTGTCAATATCACTCAACTCGCGTAATTGTTGAAAGGGGAGATTCAGATTTGAAGCGGCTTTCAATGTATGCTGCAACAATTGATCGGTGCTCCAGGGCATGGACTGAAATAATCCCTCTGCCATGGTGTTGAGGCCGATCAACCAATATCCGCCATCCGAAGCAGGTCCCAGCACGAGCGGGAAGGCCTTCAGGTTATCGAATGCTTCTGTGATGTCCGAAGGAAGCACGTAAGGACAATCTGAACCGATGATAACGACCCGGGAAAAACCTTCGGCAAAAGCCGAGCGAAATGCAGCAGACAGTCGATCACCGAGGTCCCCATCCGTTTGAGGGATGAACCCCCACCCCGAAACCTTTATGAAATGTTCGAGTTCCTCTTGTGCATCAGGAGGGGTGAAACAAATATCGACCGATTTCAGGCTTTGCAAAGAATTGACTACTTCAAGAGAAAGGGTGCGATACGCGTGGAGCGCGGCGATTTCCCCGATGTCTTTGGCAAGGCGGGATTTGACCTGACCAAGCCGGGGGGCCTTGACGAAAATAAGGAGTTTTTCGTCCGACATTACTTTTCCACGGTTCCCCGGAACTGGTCGCTTTCGTTTTTGAAGAGGATGTTGAAGGTGGTCATGGAGCCGTAGCATCTGGTGATGTACTGCTGCATTTCCACTTTTTCAGCGTCATTGAGCTGGGGATGAGAATTAATCTTCTGCTCCAGGACGCGGAAATTGTTGCGCATCATGACAATCTTATGAAAGAAAGTATCAAGAGGGACCTCCTTGGGTTGCAAGGTGGGATCGGACGGTTTCATGACTAATTTGCCTTTCAACCACCGGGCAGCCAGTTGATCCATGGCAAAATCAGGTTGTTCCAGGTCCAATTCCTCGACCATGGCGGAGACGATTTGGCGAACGAGGGACTGAAGAGGCATATCGAGGCCGCTTAATTGAGCCTGGGGATCGGCAGGCTTCATATCGCTGGTGGCAGGAGAAACCTTGCGAAGAAGGTCGCTGAATTGCACGTCAGCGGTCATCTCGTTAATGGCCTTGACGGTGCCCACTCCGTGATGAGGGTGTGAGACGCGCATGCCGATGTGCAAATCTTCGATATTCATTTCGATTTATAAATAGAAGGTGGAGACCGGGCTGTAAAGAGCGCCTTTGGTAAATACCTTGAAAAGGAAACGGTGACGCTTACTTTGGTGAGCATGCATCGTTTTGAGAGGAGACTGGCGGACGCAGGATTAAGCCTGCGGCGGGGCCGATTCCAGATCCTGCAAATCAATGTGGGGCGGAAATGCAACCAGGCATGCAGGCATTGCCACGTAGATGCAGCGCCGTGGCGAACCGAGATGATGAGTGGAGAGACAGCAAAACGTATTGCTGGTTGGATTGCGGAACAGAAGCCAGAGACTGTAGATATTACGGGAGGCGCACCCGAATTAAACGACCAGTTTCCATTCCTGGTGAAAGCAGCAAAGGCGGCAGGGGCAGAGGTCATTGACCGCAACAACCTGACGATCATTGAAGAAGTTGGTTTTGAATGGCTACCCGGGTTCCTGGCGGAAAATGAAGTCAAAATCATTGCCTCCCTGCCCTGCTACTCAGCGTCAAATGTGAATCAGCAAAGAGGCAACGGAGTTTTCGATAAAAGCATAGCTGCACTAAGAAAACTGAATGCTTTAGGGTACGGGACGAAGTTGGAGCTGGATCTGGTTTACAACCCGCTTGGGCCTAAATTGCCGGGACCGCAGAGGGAATTGGAGGCGGATTACAAAGAAGCGTTGCTACGAGAATTTGGCATCGTTTTTAACCGACTATTTACCATAACCAACCAGCCAATAGCGCGATTTGCGGAGGACTTGAGGAAGCAGGGCGCCTATGAAAGTTACATGGAACTGCTGGTGAACAGCTTTAATCCCGAGACGGTGGAAGGGTTGATGTGCCGGAATACGCTGAGCGTTTCCTACACGGGAGAAGTTTACGACTGCGATTTCAACCAAATGCTGGGCCTTCGAAAACAGACAAAACCGATATTTCTTTGGGAATTAGAGAATTACCTGCTTGAAGGGAACAAGGTCGTGGTGGGAGAGCACTGTTTTGCCTGCACGGCGGGGAGTGGGAGCAGTTGTTCAGGAGCAGTTCTTTGAAGCTGGCGCGTGTTTTGCTGCATAAATCCAACTCCAAGATTCTCAGTTCCAGGAAATTGTTGGGGTTAGGAAGAAATTAGGCTACACTCCAGCATCCAATTATGTTTTGCGCTAAGAGGTTCTACCGGCATGGTTTGCTTTTCATTTTAGCCATCCTGTTTTTTGCGGATGAAGGGAAAGCGCAGTATGGAATTTTCCAACAGGTATATACGAACATTACGGGAGTGACGGTGGCCAATCTAACCAACTCGATTGCCTTCCCCAATTCGCCAGCCAGCAATAACATCATTACCACGTCTTTTGAGACGATCAGCGGAATTGGAGACAACTATGGGATGCGACTCCGGGCATACATTATTCCGCCAACGAACGGGAGCTACGTTTTTTGGACATCAAGCGACGATGCCAGTTCGCTATACCTAAGCACTAATGAAAGTCCAGCATCCAAGGTGCTCATTGCGACGGTGAACGCGTGGACCGGTTCGAGAGAGTGGACGAAAGAGGCGAACCAGCAATCGAACCCAATTGCTCTGGAATCGGGTAAAAGATATTACATCGAAGTCCTGATGAAAGAAGGGTCAGGAGGAGATAGTCTTGCGGTGAGATGGCAACTTCCGAATTTTCAAATAGAAGAACCAATTCCGGCAACCCGACTTTTCCCTTATACTGGAACGAACACGGTCCTACCAAATATTCTTCAGCAACCGACGAACGTAGGGTTACCAGAGGCCAGACCGGGTCAATTCCGTGTGCTGATCACCGACCCGGCTGCTGCGACCTATCAATGGACATCGAACACTGTTGCAATCCTTAATGCCACGAATTCCGTCTACAATTTCATAGCGGACTATAATCTAAACGGGGCGAACTTCGCCTGCCGCATTACCAATTCGATAGGGGTAAAGGTAAGCTCGCCCGGGGTTTTGACCGTCACGCGCGACACGACCTCACCATTGGTCACCAACCTGTACAATATGGGACCCAATGAAGTGGTGATCTCCTTCTCGGAGCCGCTGGATGTGAATTCGGCAGCCACAGTGGGGAATTATTCCCTGAACGGGGCAACCATTACCGGAGCGATTGTGAACAGCGATGGACAGACAGTCCGACTCCAAACGAGCACTCTCACTGTTAACCAACAGTATACGATTACGATCAACAACTTAAAAGATCGCGCGAATTCACCAAACCTGATAGCCCCCAATACGCAGAAGCAGTTCACGGCCTACGAGTACACGCCACTAAATATAGGATCACCCATCCAGGGAGGAAGCATCACGGCCGTAGCGGGAGGATTTAACGTCACTGCTTCAGGTTCTGATATTGGCGGAGTCCTGGATCAATTCCTTTTCTCCTGCCAACCCCGGACCGGAAATTTCGACCTCCAGGCGCAAATCCCGAGCATGACTTTAGCAGACGCATTTTCAAAAGCAGGAATCATGGCCCGCGAAAACACAGACCCCAATTGTCGTTTTGCCGCGATACTGGCCACTCCCTCGACGGCAGGCACATTTTTCGAATCGCGCACCAATATTTCCGGGTCCGCAGCGATGGTGGGAAATTATCCCATTAACTATCCCAATTTCTGGGTTCGGCTGGTGCGTAACTCCAGCTTGTTTCAAGGATATGTGAGCTATGACGGGCAGAATTGGATACTGGTGAGTTCCGTTACAATGAACCTGCCTCCCACGATACTGGTTGGAATGAGCGCTTCCAGTCATGATCCAACCGCACTTTTGGCGGCGCAGTTTAGAAACGTAACCTCGGGATCGGGATCCATCATCACGACTTCTCCTTATCCCTTCGAGCTGCCGGGTGCGTCGACGCGGAAAACTGGCCTTGTTTTCTCTGAAATCATGTATCATCCGGCACCTCGAACGGATGGGAAAAGCGCGGAGTTTATAGAAATTCTTAACTCCCAACCTTATTTTGCGGACCTCAGCGGATACCAGTTGCAGGGGGATGTTTCCTACACGTTTCCAACCAATACCATCCTAAAAGCTGGCGATTACATGGTGATCGCGAAAAGCCCAGCAGACGTCCAGACGATCTATGGGATAAACAATGTCCAGGGGCCATATACGAACTCGCTATCCAATCAAGCGGGTTCCATAAAACTGATCAGCATGGGCGGAGGGGTTCTTCTTGAGGTGGATTATGATTCATCGGGAGCATGGCCGTCTGCGCCGGACGGATCCGGACACTCGCTGGTATTAACCCGGGCATCTTACGGCGAAAACAATCCAAAAGCGTGGAGTTCCAGTACTCTGGTCGGGGGGTCTCCGGGACGATTGGATCCATTTGTAGCATCGCCATTGAACGCAGTTCGTATCAATGAATTGCTGGCTCACACCGATCCGCCTGACTTGGATACCGTTGAACTCTATAATCACAGCAATCAATCGGTTGATATTTCGGGGGCTTTTATTTCGGATAGTCCGGACACCAATAAATTTATTGTCCCGCAGGGAACGGTGATTCCTGCGCGTGGATTCTTGACGTTCACGGAGGTGGTGCTGGGTTTCCGATTAGCTGCCAATGGCGAAACTATCTACTTTAGAGCGCCGGGTGGGTCGGTGATCGATTGCATTCGATACCCTGACCAGGAAAATGGGGTTTCGTTTGGAAGATTGCCGGACGGAGCGTCAGATTGGTACAGACTCAATTCGAAAACATTCGGCACCAACAATGCGACTCCATTGATCAGCAGTGTGGTCATCAACGAATTGATGTATGCCCCGATTTCCGAAGATAACGCGGACCAATATCTGGAACTGTTCAATCGTGCCAACGGGCCTGCCGATTTATCGGGGTGGAAACTGAGCGGAGGAATCAGTTATACCTTTGCCAAAGGGACAACGCTTGGGGCTAACAGCTATCTGGTTGTGGCCAAGGATAGCGCTCACTTAAAATCGCAGTATCCGGCACTTTCTCCATCCCAGGTATTTGGAAATTTTTCGGGCAGCATGTCGGGGTCAGGAGAACGAATCACATTGACCAAACCCGACGAAATCGCGAGCACCAACAGCAGCGGGGTTGTGTTGACGAACACGATTCACATCGCCGTTGATGAGGTTGAATACAGACCAGGAGGAAGATGGCCGGCTTTCGCCAGCAAAGGAGGCAGCAGCCTTGAGTTAAAGGACGCGCATGCCAACAAGAGATTGCCATCAAGCTGGGGGGCGAGTGACGAGACTTCGAAAAGTGGATGGACAGTGATTGAAACCACCGGGGTGCTCGATAATGGGACAACATCAGTGCCACTGGACGCGATTCATCTTTTCATGCAGGGAGCGGGCGAATGCCTGGTGGATGACGTTGAAGTGTACAGGATTGGTTCCACCAATATGATTACGAACGGTCAATTCAACAGTGGGTTGACCGGTTGGTTTTTGCAAGGGAACCAGGATCATTCCTTCCTCCAGTCGACAGGCGGTTATGGGGACAACGGACCGTGCCTTCATGTGGTTGCGACAGGACGCGGCGATACGGGAGCCAATCGAGTGCGATACACGTTCACACCCAACATCCTTGCGCAAGGGAACCTGGTGACAATAAGGGCGAAAGTGAGGTGGCTGAAAGGGAATGACGAAGTGCTTTTGCGCCTGCGAGGCAACTGGCTTGAAGCGGCTGGCCGCTTAAGCGTTCCGGCTCCCCTCGGCACTCCTGGCGCTCCGAATAGCGTCGCGGTCAGCAACCTTGGACCGCTAATATTCGATGTATCCCATTTTCCAGTATTGCCTGACGTGGGGCAACCGGTCGTTGTCACAGCCAAAGTTCACGACCCGGACGGGATCTCCAGCCTGCAATTAAATGCGAGGATAGATGGCGGGGCTTCCCTTGGCGTCATTAACATGAGAGACGATGGCACCGGAGGCGACGAAATCGCGGGTGATGGAATATTTAGCGCAACCATTCCCTCCAACGCGGGAGCGGTAGTTGCATTCTATATCAGGGCCGCAGACAGTACCTCCACCGCGTCATTATTCCCTGCAGATGCGCCGACTCGGGAATGCCTGGTTCGCTATGGCGTGGACAAATTTTCGGGGAACATACCCAGTTATCATATTATGATAACCACCGGTACATTAAACACCTGGAATATAAGGGAGCACAATAGTAACGAGCCGCTGGATGCGACTTTTGTTTACAACGGGCAGAGGGTAATTTACAACGCGCAAACGATGTACAGCGGCAGCCCATGGCATTCCACTAGTTTTAACGGCCCCCTGGGAAATGCGTGCGATTACGTATTTTTCGCGCCGGAAGACGACCTCCTGCTCGGAGCAACCGATTTCGTATTTGCCAACCTGGGAAATAACAATAGCGACGATGCGGGACAGCGGGAACAGTTTGCGTTTCATTTGATGAGAGAGCTGGGAGCACCCTCGATGTATCGCCGGCATATGTATATGCAGGTGAACGGGGTGAGACGAAATGTTCTCTACGAGGATTCTCAGCAACCTAACTCCGACATCGTGCATGAATGGTTTCCAGCAGACAGCAATGGAGACCTGCACAAGATCGAAGACTGGTTTGAATTCGACACCACGGGTGATCAGCACCCATTCAATGCCGATGCAACACTTCAATTATTTACCACCACCGGGGGGGCAAAGAAAGTGGCGCGTTATCGCTGGAACTGGCGGAAACGCGCCGTCAAAGATTCGGCGAGCGACTATACGAATTTGCTGGCCCTGGTGGATGCGGTGAACACACCCAATGGGACGGATTCATCCGCGTTCATTCAAGCCACCCGAGCCCAGGTAGACCTGGTGGAATGGATGAAAATAATCGGGACTGAACATTTCGTTGGCAACTGGGATAGCTATGGATATCGCAGGGGCAAAAACATGTATGCCTACAAACCGGTAAACGACAAATGGAAATTACTGCCCTGGGATATTGACTTTGTGCTGGGGACAGGGGGCGATGCTGCCAATTACACAGTTTTTGATTTTAACGATCCAATCATAGCGAAGATCCTGGCAACTCCTGAATTCCAGAGGATTTATTGGCAGACCTTCATCCGGCTGATGGACGGTCCCCTGCTCGACTCGAAAGCGAATCCGCTCCTCGACTCCAAATATTTGGGATTCCAGGGAAATGCGCTTCCGCTGAACAACCCGGACGCAATCAAAAGCTTCATTGCCTCGCGCAAAACGTACCTGACCAGTCTCCTGGCAGGACAGCGTGCAGCTTTTTCGATCACTACTCCTTCCTATTCGACCAACGGCAATCTCGCGGCGTTTTCGGGGCTTGCGCCCGCAGATGCAGTTTCTTTCAAAATCAATGGGATTACCTATTCACCCATTTGGAATACCAGTACAAATTGGACCCTGCAAATTCCTATAAATTCCGGAGCGAACGTGCTCACGGTCCAGACTTTCGATTATAAAGGAAATGCGATATCCGGCGGGTCGGGCACGGTGACGATTAATTACACTGGGCAAATCACCACCCCAGAGACGAGCCTTGTCATCAGCGAAATTCATTACAACCCGGCAATACCTGGGACGAGCTTCGTGGAGATATATAACCGGTCCAGTTCGGTTTCATTCGATCTTTCGAACTATCGACTCTCAGGAGTGAATTACACATTCGCGGAGGGCAGTATCATGAGTCCGAACCAATATCTTCTGATCGTTCAAGACCTGGCAGCTTTTGGGAGCGCCTACCCGGGAGTGGCGGCCTTTGGGCAATACAATGGCAGCCTTAGCAACGGCGGGGAAACGCTGTCGCTGATCAAGCCTGGGAGCCCCGAAACCGTAGTATCGAAAGTACGATTTAATGACAAGTCCCCATGGCCGGTAGCGGCCGATGGAACCGGCGCATCCCTTCAATTACTGGACCTGAACCAGGATGGGTCGCGAGTTGGGAACTGGACAGCTTCAACGCCGTGGCAATTTGGCACCATCACGGGAGTAGCCCAGGGAAGTCAGCTTGGGATTTATTTGAATTCGCCTGGAGACATTTACCTGGATGACATATCGGTCGTTGCCGGAAATCTTCCTGCGACCGGTCCGAACCTGGTGAATAACGGGGACTTTGAACTCCCACTTTCCGGAACGTGGACTCTCTCAGCAAACGCGGGTACGTCGACACTGGCAAGCAACCTGTTCCGACATTCCGGATCCACGGCGCTGCATCTGGTGCAGGCTGCGGGGGCAGTTTCTTCTGCGGGTGGGGTTGCACAAAATCTGGCGATTACATCTGGCAGCACATATACCCTTGGTTTTTGGTATTTAGCCACGAACTCCAACACCATTAACATAGGAGTTTCCGGTCTTACAATTAATGCTTCTGTGCAAAGTAATTCACTCGTTTCCGCGACGTCCCCTGCCAGTCCCGGTGTGTTTTCAACCACTCTTCCCGCATTTCCGGCATTATGGATCAATGAAATTCAGCCTAACAATGTGAACGGGCCAACGGACAACGCGGGTCAACTCGACCCATGTATTGAATTGTACAACAGCGGCGCCACAACGATTGCGCTTTCCGGGTTGTTCCTCTCCGATTCCACGACTTACGCCCTGAAGTGGGCATTCCCTGCCGGGGCGAGTATCGCAGCCGGACAGCATATAGTCGTCTGGCTCGATGGGCAACCGAGCCAAACCACATCGACAGAATGGCACACTTCTTTCCGAATTAACGCGAATCAGGGGACAGTTTCGATTGCATCTTCGTTTAACAACAAGCCGATTGTTATTGATTATATAGATTATGGATTCGTGGGAGGAGGAAGCTCTTTTGGCTCGTGGCCGGAAGGTCAATCGGAAACGAGACAGATCTTTAATTTTGCCACACCGGGCGCAGTGAATAATCCAGCGTCGGCGCCGGCCTCGATCGTGATCAACGAATGGATGGCAGCCAATGTGGCGTTCCTGGCAGATAGCGCGGACGGGCACTTTGATGATTGGTTCGAGCTCTACAATGCGAGTTCGCAGGCGGTTGACCTGACTGGATATACGTTGACGGATACCCTGACGAATTCCACCCAGTGGGCCATTCCAGCCGGGACGATTATCAACGCACACAGTTTTATCCTGGTGTGGGCGGACAATGACATCACGCAAAATGGGCCAGGTAAGCCAGAGCTGCATGCGAACTTCAAACTGAGCCAGGGCGGGGAGCAGATCGGTTTGTTTGCTCCCGACCATTCGGTTGTCGATGCGATCACGTTTGGCAACCAGACCAACGACGTGAGCCAGGGCAGATTCCCGGATGGAGGGTCCAATATTGTATTCATGACGCGTCCAACGCCAAAAGCCGCCAACATTTACCCAGCGAATAACTCTGCCCCAGCCCTCGCGCCGATTGGAAATTACATCGTGGAAAAAGGGAGTAATGTCACATTCTTTGTCACGGCGACTGACGTGGATGCACCGCCGCAAAGCCTGAGTTTCGCATTGCAGCCGGGGGCTCCCGCAGGCGCGGCCATTTCCAATAACGGGCTTTTCACCTGGACCGTGCCGCAAAATACGCTCTATGGGACGTATACTGTAACCGTGCGAGTTACCGACAACGGGTCGCCAGCAGCCTCTGACACGCGTTCGTTCCTACTTCAAGTACCATCGCCAAATACGTTCGGCTCGGTTGCATATGATCTACCGTCCTCGACCATGCAACTGCTCTGGCCGACGGAATTCGGAAAGTCGTATCGATTGCAATATACCGACACCCTGAGCAATCCTTTATGGTTCCCAGTGGGAACCGACGTGCCAGGAAACGGCGACTATCTTCAGCTTTTCGATCAGACTGGCGCGGCAAAAGAAAGATATTATCGGATGATCCTGTTGCCGTGAGCAAAGTGGCCGCTGAGATTAGCAGCAACCGCTGGATTTGGCGGAATCCCTGGTTAACGGGGTGAAAGGTTTGAAGTCGTTAAGAACCTGGGCAGCTTCGGGATGGGCGATTACTTCGAAATGACTGGCCAAAGGTTCACTGAGGAACCGTGAACCTTCGGATGATGGAAGCGTTTGAGCTACGGCTCTTTCCCATTTTCGCCCCTGGTCATCCGTGACCTGGGCAAAGGGTCCTTTATAAATGACCGTCAGGTTGCCTTTACCCAGTGATACTTTCGGCTTATAGGCGGCGACAGTCACACTCCAGAATTGAATTCCCTGGATCACCTTCCACGGTTCTGATCCGCGTTTTAAGAGTTCCATGCCTTGAAAACCAGCGGCAGCAAACGCTTTGATGAAGAGATCCTCGCGATAGGCTCCGGAGATGCAACCACTCCATAACTCAGTATTTTGCTGCATGGCGGAGGGAATGTCCTGATCGCAAACAATATCGGAAATAACGGCTCTTCCGCCTGGTTTTAAGACCCGGAAAATTTCATGAAACAGGGCCTGTTTGGCGTCTGGCCTGACGAGGTTTAAAACGCAGTTGGAGACAACCAGATCGATGCTCTCGGAGGAGATCAAAGGGCGGCGAGAGCGCTGATCTTCGATTTGGGCTTCGAGTTCCAGCAGGTCGGAGCTGTTTTTGACGGGTCGTTGTTTTAATAACTCTTCAACCCCTTCCAGATTCAAAGCCAGGTCCTGAATTTTGCCTTTTAGAAAAGTAACATTATCAAACCCGAGACGAGAACTGACAGTCGATTGATGTTTTCTGGCGAGTGCCAGCATCTCATCGTTGATATCGATACCGATCACCCTGCCGTTAGGTCCGACAACCTGGGCGGCGATATAACAAATCTTTCCGGCGCCGGATCCAAGATCGAGAACGGTTTCGCCTTCTCGAACGTGTGCAGAAGGATCACCGCAGCCATAGTCGCGCTCGAGTATTTCCGGCGGTAATATTTTCAGGTATTCCTTATTATAAGAAACCGGGCAACAAAGCTCCTCTTCACGGACAAGGGCTCCAGCCGAGTAGCGTTGTTTCACCGCTTCATCGACATTGATGGCATTCATTCGGGAAATTCTAGCTCAATCCACCGCGAGAGAAAAGACCTGCGAAAATTTGTTTCATCCACGGTTTCAGGCGGGTTTTATTATAAGAGTCAGCGGTTTTTCGGATTGCGTCCCCGCAATTTGGATAAGAGTGAACCACGGAGGCGAGCGCGGCGAGACCAAGCCCCCGTTGCATGGCGATGACGATCTCGGTGATTAACTCGCCAGCGTGCTGTCCAACAATGGTTGCGCCCAAAATTTTGTCTCCATTTCGTTCGGTTAGAATCTTTACGAAGCCCGCTTCGGAGCGTTCCAATATGGAACGATCGACATGCTCAAATCGAGTCAGGTAGAGGCCATAACTGCGGTTGGTTCTTTTGGCCTCGGTTTCGTTAATGCCCACTCGAGCAATTCCCGGGGTGGTGTAAGTGACCCAGGGCAAAGCGCTATAGTCGACTTTCTGCCGTAATAGTTGGAGTGGCATTGCCAGATTGCGAACGACAACGCGAGCCTGGTAATCCGCAAAATGAGTAAATTGAAAACCTCCCAGAACGTCCCCAGCGGCAAAAATATGAGGCTCTGAAGTGGTCAAATAATTGTTCACTTCGACTCCTTTTTCAGAGTAATGAACACCTGCCTCACCCAGTCCCAACTGGTCCACGCGGGGGCGTCTTCCTGCCGCCACCAGAATGCATTTTGCGCTGCGAGCAAATGCTTTACCATTGCACAGACCTGTAAGGAGAGCTGAATCGCCATCCCGGACGACCTGGTTAATTTCCGCTGAAGTTAAAACTTCTATTTTATCCGAGACAAGCTGTTCGGCTACAAGACTGGCCGCATCCTCGTCTTCCCTGGGAAGGAGTTGCGTTCCAAGTTGGAAAATCAAGACCTTCACACCCATACGTGCAAAAACCTGGCCAAGTTCGCAGGCGATGGGCCCGCCTCCGATCAGGGCGAGGGAATCAGGTTTCGCAGCCAACAGATCAAAAATGGATTCATTGGTAAAATACCCGTATTCTTTTAGCCCGGGAATATTGGGCACGGCGGCGGCGCTTCCGGAAGCAATGACAAAACGTTTCGCAGTAATCACTTCGTTGCCCGCCATGACACGATGCGGATCAAGGAACCTGGCGTGGGATTGAAAAACATGAACTCCGAGGGATTGAAAACGTGCCAGGGAATCGTTCGGGGCAATTTTTTGGCGAAGCTCACGCATGCGAGCCATGGCGTCATTGAAGTTCAATTCAGCATTTCCAACCCTGATGCCAAATTGACCAGCCTTTTGGATTAAAGAAAAAGCTCGCGAACTGGCGACCAAGGCCTTGCTCGGAACACAGCCAAAATTGAGGCAATCTCCCCCCATCAGATTGGATTCGGCGAGGGCGACTTTGCCGCCAAGTCCAGCGATACCAGCAGCAGCGACCAAACCGGCGGTTCCGCCCCCAATTACCAAGACATCAAAGTCTCGAGTCATAAGATGAGCACATTACCTTTGCTAAAGCGCATGCAAAGACATTGATAGGACAGAGAGGCACTTGGTCAATGAAAACCGAAGCGAACGACAATTGCTAATCCTGATTGGGCCGATATTTCCAGGGTTGCCTGATGCGGTCAAGGCGTTCTGCCTCCTGGGTCTCCTGATCTGATACAACGGTGTTCTTGAAGAACAGTCCGCGAAAACCGGCGAAAACAAAAAGGCACATGACCTGGATGAAGCGAACCACAGTAAAGAAGAGTTTCAGACTCTCATTATGCCACAGATGGAGCGGAAGTCACGGTCCAATGGTAAAATCTCGCCTGAGGAGTAATGGGAGAGCTTTCAATTGATGCCTCTGGTTGTTACCACCAAGTTATCGGTAAACGGGAGGCTCACTCTGTCCAGATTTGAACAGGAACCTTACTGTTTAAGATTGGGATTGCGGTATTCTTTATGGCAGGCGGTGCAGGATTGGTTGACCGCGTCCAGTTTTCGGTCCAGTTGCATGCGAAGTTCTGGTGTGGGCCTGGTGGCATGTTGGTGAAGAAGGTTCTCGACTTCCCTGGCAGTGAGCTCGATCGATTTTAGTCGCTCGATAAAATTCGTTCCGTGATCGACTGATTCCGGTAGACGCTGGGCTTCCCGAAAATGTTCCCAAAGAATGACGGCTTCATTTGCCGGTTGAATGTCAGGATGATCGCGAGAAATGCCATACTCCGCCTTGCGCATAGCTTTGAGGTGATCCCACTGCTCGTCGATGGACACCATCGCATCGACCAACCCGGTGACTTTGGCTATTTCGGGGAAACTTGCGGGGAGTTTGGCCAGGGTATCGGCAGAGGGTGGTTGGAATTGTTCAACGGCGAGGAACAGTCCCGTGTAGTTGGTCGCAGTGCCGGCAGTTTTTAGCCACGACTCCGCCTGCAGAGAAGACCAGCCCTGATTTGCCATGCAAATGACGGCAGCGGCAGTCGGTCCCCGATGTGTGCCGTGGTGGCAATGGATAAATATCGGACCTGGCGAAACTTGCGCTGCTTTGATGAGTTCGGCTT
>JAQGOY010000266.1 GCA_028293375.1 Verrucomicrobiales bacterium
ACCCCGTCTTTTGGCAGGCCTCGCCCAGGGTTTTGAGGAAATCCTGTCGATCGACATCGTTGTGATAAATGTCCTCCCTTCTATCTCCTCTGCTCATCAATTGATAGATGGCTCCTGGATATTCCACTCTGATTTTGCGAGACACGGTTCCTCTTTAACCCGAATCCCCAACCCAAGCAGGGTATATTTCACCCTTTTAAGGGACTGACCCCTTCGGGGTTCACACGCCATCGCTCAAAAGTGTAACCCATCACCCCAGTTTGTTTGTTACCTATCTCGCCGGTTCTTACCGGAGCCAACGCGCTATTCACTCATGATGATCGTTCCAACAGTGTTTGTGTGCAAAATAGATCTTTCCATAACATTTGTCCCGTATCGTATAGTAACATACTTTGCCCCAAGATAGTTAGGTCCTAAACTAACATGATTACTATCTTGAAAATCAAACGAAGCCCTAGAAGGAAATGCAATCAATGCTTTCGCCGTTTGGAGTTCCTCTTCAGGCGATTTTGCCTCGGAGAAATTTTTTATTAATTTGACCGTGCTATCCATAGACCCGAACAGCATTGGATTTTTTGTAAAAATACCAATTGTATTAGTGCTTAAGAGGGTTTTCTCGTAGTGTTTTCCCTCGTAAAGAATTTCGACAACTTTAATCCCCGGAGCATCACTGCCGACTGGCAGCCCGTCTGAATTTAAATAATAGATCATTATGTTACCCTTTAACTGAGACACTCGTTTCGCCAAATCCACTTCTGCCAAGGCATCTTTTGTAGCGCAAAAATCCTGAAGTAGTTTGTATGGGTTTTGAGAGCACGCCGACAGAAAAAGCGCAAAGCAAAGCATAATTATTTTATTCATTTCACCCCCGTCCTTTACACTTTATGATTGCACGGCGAACAAGAAGCATTAATACAACCAACTGAGGTCGTTGTCGAGTTAACCGCGTCTGCCAAATTTTGGTAGTAGAAAGGCTGCAAATTATTACCAGCTCCCATCAGATCCGAGGGACCGTTTACATAGTTCCCGTTCGCATCGAGACCGTCATAGTGATATTGATCCTGGCCTGGTGGCAGGTCGATTCCCGCGCCGGGGTGTTGCAGGCCCATTGAATGACCCATTTCGTGGGCACCGGGAAGTTGTTCGCCAATGCCCCCTGGTTTCGGAACAGGGTATACATCGCCCTCATCGAGATGTAGCCGAACGGATTCCTCCAAGGCCAGGATCGTCTTATTCAAAACCGTGATTGGATTTAGAATTTCGCGCGTTTTTTCTTGAGTTCGATTCTGAGTGCAGGGAGTGGAAGGGTGTTGATGACATCCGATTTGGAGAGGCCGCCTTTTCGGGCGATATTGGTACCCAGGCGCAAATACCCGACATGTTCCTGACGGTGCGCGTCACAATTAATAACGCATTTAACGCCCTTGCTGCGGGCATAGCTCCAGAGCCGCCAATCCATATCGAAGCGATATGGGCTGGCATTGAGCTCGATCCAGGTCCCGGTGGCTGCGCAAGCATCAATAACAGCGCGTTGGTTTACTTTGTAAGATTCACGCTCGAGCAACAGCCGCCCGGTGAGGTGACCGAGGATATGCACATACGGATTTTCGGCAGCGCGAATCAATCGCCGGGTAGTTTCCTCTTCGGATTGGGTAAAACCCTGGTGAATGCTGGCCACAACCACATCGAGTTGGGCCAATAATTCATTTTCGAAATCAAGACGGCCATCGCTCAGGATGTCCACTTCGGTTCCGGTCAGGAGCCTGAAATCACTTCCTTCGTCCTCATAAGATTTATTAACCCTCAGGATTTCCGGGATTTGAGCGACCACCCGCGCGGCGGTCAATCCCCTGGCCTGAACGGATGATTTGGAGTGGTCGGTGACGGCCCAGTAATCGAGACCCAATTCATGGACATGTGCAGCCAATTCCTCCAGGGATTGGCGGCCGTCACTCCAGTTCGAGTGATTGTGCAAAGAACCTTTGAGCTCGGTCCATTCGATCAATCTTTTTAACCCGTTACTTTCTGCGGCAGCGAATTCCCCCTGATCTTCACGCAATTCCGGGGCGATGTAAGGAAGGTCCAGAGCGGCAAAGATCTCCTCCTCGGTGCGGCATTGAAGCAGTAATGCAGGATCGCGGGTTTCCTGTTCGGAACGAAACAAGCCGTATTCGTTCAAGCGGAGACCGCGCTGAATGGCGCGTTGCCGCATGACGATATTGTGTTCCTTGCTGCCGGTGAAATAGGCCAGGGCGAAAGGAAATTCCGAGTCGGTGACGACACGCATGTCGGCCTGAATGCCTCCTTCCAGAATGACGCTGGCCTTTGTTTCTCCTTTTGCAGAAACAGAAATAATACCCGGCTGACAGGTAAAGAAGTCGATGACGGAGGAGGGATTTTTAGAACTGACCAGGAAATCGATGTCGCCGACGATTTCTTTGCAGCGACGAAGACTGCCAGCGGTGCTGGAACGAATCACATCGGGATGGCCGCGCAAGGTTTCGAGGATGGGTTCAGAAACGATGAGGGCTTTGCTGTAAAGATGCCGGGAGGAGTAATTTCGCCGCAGGTGAATACCCTCCAGTATTTTGGCTTGAGTTTTTTCCCCGAAACCGTCCAGGACAGCGACTTTGCCTTCTTTGCAGGCGGCTTCCAGTTTTTCGACATCGGAGATGCCGAGTTTCTCGAAGAGCGCCTTTATTTTTTTGGGGCCGACCCCAGGAATATTCAACATTTCCAGGAGACCAGGGGGGAGGGAGGCCTTCAGTTTGTCGTAGTACTCGAGTTTTCCAGTCTGAACGAGTTCAGTGATTTTTTGCTGGAGCGCGTCACCAATACCCTTGAGATCGCCCAGCCTGTTTTCATCGACCACTTTTTCCAGTGATTCGTTGAGGTTTTCGAGCATCCGAGCGGCGTTGACATAAGCGCGTGTTTTGAAAGGATTCTCACCTTTGATCTCGAGGAGGATGCCAATTTCAACCAGGATTTCCGCGACTCTTTCCTTGTCCATAAAATGTTCAGGTTTGCTTTGAGAAACTTCGAGGATGAGCCAAAATAAATGGCCAGAGATAAACGAGTGCGCGCGCAAATTCCTGAGGTTTATCGAGCATCCATTTTGTCACAACTTCAGGTTCAAACCAACTGCCTTCCTCAATTTCCTCGGGATGAAGAATGAAAGGTCCCTCCGAACGGAGTTGATAGACCCAGACAAATTCCTGGCCGGTGTCTTCACAAGCCTCGACCTTAAACAAAGCCTCCGGGGCCTCATGAACAACCAACCCGAGTTCCTCGCGGAGTTCACGGATTGCGCACTGGTCATAATGTTCGCCTGTATCCACATGACCGGAGGATGAGGAGTCCCAGGTACCAGGAAAAGTGTCCTTTGTCATGGAACGCTTTTGCAGGAAACAGTGGCCCTTGTGATTAAACACCATGATGTGAACAGCACGATGTTTCAAGCCGAGACGATGAACGTTTTTTCTCGTTTCCTGGTGAACGACTTCATCGCATCCGTTAACCACGTCAAAAATTTCTTCTGCCATAAAACTACTCCGAAACCATGCGGGTCAATTCCACGAACTGAAGAAGCGAAACGGCTTCAGCGCGAGCCATGGGCGAGATTCCAATTTTCTCAAAGGCGAGCTGAAGTTTATCCAAGGGCCAACTTCCTTTCAAAAGCTTTAGCATCATTTTGCGGCGCTGGGAAAAAGCGAGTTTCACGATGCGGGTAAAAAGAATGGAAGCTGCCGGATCCAATAAAGGAGTCTCGCGCCGGACGAGCGTGATGCAGGCAGAGTCGACATCAGGAGAAGGATGAAAACAGGAACCGGGGATTTTAAAAATCTCGGTGGGCTGGTAGCGCAATTGCAAAAGCAGGGTGAGCAAACCGTAATGGTCATCATCCGTCTGGGCCATGATTCGATTTGCGACCTCCAATTGAAGGGTGGCGACCAAACGTTCGGGACAGGCCTGGGCCTGGGCCAATTCAACCAGGATGGGAGAAGCCACCGAATAAGGAAGATTTGCGACCAGCTTCCAATCCTTCCAATCGTGCCTGGCGCCTTTCAGGTAGGCTAAAGCATCCGCATGAAGGAGTTCGACATTAGAAACTGTTTTGAAGCGTTCCTTCAAAACTTCAAAGAGTCGAAAATCCATTTCAATGGCGAGAACCTTACCCGCCTGCATAGCGATCAACTCCGTTAGAGGG
This sequence comes from Verrucomicrobiales bacterium, assembly GCA_028293375.1. Lineage (GTDB taxonomy): Bacteria > Verrucomicrobiota > Verrucomicrobiia > Limisphaerales > JAQGOY01 > JAQGOY01. The sequence goes on from JAQGOY010000266.1 coordinate 4,208, forward strand.
CCAAGGCCGGGGCCGATTTCCAGAATATTATCGGCAGGCCGAATTGCCCCAGCGTCGACAATGCGCCGAAGTTGATTGCCATCGTGCAAAAAATTCTGACCGAGAGATTTGGTCAGCTGAATTTGGCGTTTCGATAAAATCTCCTTCATTTCGCTCAGTTTCATCGAAGCACCCCTTTCTGCTGCAGGATGGTTTTCAGGGAAGAGCACATGGAGTCTACCGCCTGCATGGAAATGGTTAGAGGCGGAGTAAAGGAAATCACTTCTCCCTCGTCTCCCTCGGGCAACAAAATAAATCCGCAGCTTAACATAGATTGGATGACTTCGATGGCGAGGGGAGCACAAGTTGAGGCGTCGCGGCGGATTTCCAATCCTGCCATAAGTCCTTTTCGGCGAAATTGACCCCTGTAATTTTCGGCCCAGTTCCATGAAGCAATAATCTGTTCCAATTGCTCTCCTCTTTTTTCTGACTGTTTGAAAATCGGCTCGCGCTCCATGATTTCGATATTGGCAAGGGCCATGGCACAACCGACCGGATGTCCCAAAAAGGTGCTGGTGTGAATAGCTTCACCGTTGGACACGGGCCATGCCTTGTCCATGATATCCGATCGCCCAACACAGGCGGAAAGAGGAAATCCACCTGTCATGGCCTTGCCGAGACAAATGATATCCGGGATGGCGCGGTCTGAATCACAGGCAAACCAGTCCCCAGTTCTGCCGAACCCGGTGTAAATTTCATCAAAAATTAATGCGACCTGAAATTCATCTGCCAATTTTCGGAGCTCCAGGAGAAAGCCCTGGGGAGGGATATTGATTCCACCCCGAGCCTGGATCGGTTCGGCAAGGATGGCACAGATTACCTTTTGATGGAGAAGGGCACGAATCTCGTTTAAGACGAAGCTGGAATTTTCGCTGGTCGGAAAAGGAACGAAAAAACCGAATTCCTTCAACTGAGACTTGAAAGGAGCGCGGAAGTGCTGACGGGAAGTGACGTTGAGGGCGCCGTAGCCGAGGCCGTGATAGCCTTTTTGAAAAGCGATGACCCCGGTTTTGCCGGTTAAAAGAGTGGCAGTTTTCAAGGCAGCCTCGACCGCCTCGAAACCGGAGTTGCAAAAGATGGTTTTGGCGTGATGTTCGGAGGCGCCATAGGTCCAGCGCTTGAAAGTAAGATCACTTAGTTTGCGGCAGAGAAGGGCCTTGCCGCGGTGAGGGTGAACATCTCCCATGGCATGGAGTAATCTGGCCATTTGAGCCTGACCAGCCTGCACCACCTCAGGCCTGGCATGACCGAGGGCGGCCACTCCAAAAGCAGCGGTAAAATCAATATACTCGTTGCCTTCGGCATCCCAGACTTTTTCACCGAGCGCGCGTTCCCAGACGATGGGCCAGTCACCCGAGGCCGATTGAAAAGTGACATTTCGAGACTCGTAGAGGGCGAGTAAATCAAGCACTTCCCTGGTGCTGGTTGTGGTGAAGGGAACGGTCATACGCCACGTTCATCGGGAGGCCAGATGAATTTATGCATCTGGAGTTGAAAGCGAACGGGAAGCGCGTCGGCAACGATGCGTTCGACCAGATCAAGGCGTGAAATGGGATGGTGTTGAGCAGGAAAGGCCTTGAGGGAGGAGACCTTCTGATTTTCGGCCAAGGGAGCGACCCAGGAGAAAAGCACGGGGCAAACAGAGGCCAACCGATATTTCAATAATTGCTCTTTAGCCCACTCATAATCCTCAATAGAACCAATGACAAACTTCACCTCATCGGTGGATTGAAGGAATTGGATATTTTGATAACGATTCTTTTCCGACTCACCGCTGGATGGGCACTTGAGATCCATGATGCGGCGAATCCTCTTGTCCAGCTGAGAAATATCCCAGGCCCCGCTGGTTTCCAAAAGGACGGTGAAGCCCAGGTCGCAAACATCGGCCATGAGTTTTGCGGTTCCCTCCTGCAAAAGCGGCTCCCCGCCGGTGAACTCGACCAGGGGCAGCTTTTGGGCTGTATTCGCAGACTGGTAAGGGACGGAAAGTTCGACGATTTTTTTGAGAATCGACTGGGCATCGATTTTCTCGCCTTCGGTAAAAGCGTAAGCAGTATCGCAATAAGAACAGCGGAGATTACAGCCAGTAGTGCGAACAAAAACACAAGGCAAGCCGGCATAAGTGCTTTCGCCCTGCAAGCTCAAGTATATTTCATTAATTTTCAGTGTTGCAGTAAGACTCATGCCGCGGCGCCCCGGTTCAACCATTTGTAACAACGTTTAGCATTTCCGGCGAAAATGTCATTCATGGCTTCGGGGCCATGAAGCTCGGAGTATTTCAAGGCAAGGATCAATACGGAGTCACAGGGGGCAAACAAAGAGCTCACCGGCCAGTTGCTTCCATAGATAATTCGTTTTTGTCCAAAATTCTCCCATACGTAGTCGAGGATGGGACGATAAAAAGCGATCTTGTCGGGAGTGGTTCCGTCCCGTTTTCCAGCACCTTCGACCAGGCCTGATAATTTGGCGTAAACATTTGGACATTGGTTGAGGGTTTTCATTCCCGCAATCCAGGGAGTCGGCGGGGTTTTCCCATCGATTTTGACATTGGCGACGTGGTCGACAACCATGCGCAGCCCGGGAATTTTTTCACTGATTTTGGCAACGGATTCGAGATCGGGAACGTTTGCAAGAACATCGAGCGAAAGGTCCAGTTCCGAGAGTCGTTTCAGCCGGTCCATTTTTTCGCCGTTTTGCAGCGCTTCCTTCAAAGCGGAGCCGGATAAGCGGATGCCCCTGAATACTTTATTTTTCGAGAAGCGCTCCAGTACCTTTTCGAAGGAGGGCTCTGCGAGCGAAATGTTTCCGACAAAACCAACGATGAACGGATCTTTGGCAGCGAGATCGAGTATCCATTCATTATCATCGAGCCAGGAGCTCGCCTCCACAACGACAGTGCCCGTAATCTTGCAGGGCTGAGGAAGATTTTTGTAATCCTCTGGAAAAACCGGTCGATAGAGTTCTTTTTCGGCGGGAGTGGGCCATGGGACGCCTTGTTTCCGGGTGGGGTCGTAAAAATGAGTATGAGTATCGATGATCAAGGGCGGACAGGAGATCTCGGTCACCACCTGAGCGCTGGTTTTCAAGGCCATGGTCAGCGCACCGCCAACCACTGAGGTTTTAGCAATAAAATGGCGTCTCGTCATCATTTCGGATTCGACCCTAACAAACAAAGAGGGCATTTGCGAAGCCCAATCCCAAGAACAAAGAATCAATGTAAACAGCTACGGATCAGCCACTTAATCCAAAGTTGTAAAATGGACATTAAATCCAGCACCGGAATCTGCCGATAACTTACCTGCACGGAAGCAAAAAGGCATGAAAATCGAAGCCATTACTGCGCCCATCATGGACGCGCCAAGGAAGGAAAGAGGGGATGCCCCTTGTCCGGTGGCGTGGTTCCATTCATTAAGTTCTCCGGGGCTTGCGCTTTTTCATCAGTGCCTAAAAGCAACAAGCACAGTTCTGGTATTTGAGGGCAGCCAAAGTTGCCATCCTGCGGCATCCAAGGTGGACAACGCGGAAATGCTTCAACTGCTGAACCATCCCTCGGCCCGAGTTTCTTCGATGGGACACGGTATTTCGAGACTCACTTTCAGTCCATCGATCGAAGGGGTGGAGAGCCTGGTCCTGTTTCACGGGGTGACCCACGGGGAGAGGCTGGAAGTGGTGATGTTAAATCCGACAGTCTCGACAACGGACGAGATGACCTTCGCGTGGCAAAGTTTTTGGAGGATGGTTCAACACATCATTGATTTGCGACCAGCGAGTGGTGAGGAGAAGAGCGCAATGGCAAAGCGAGTGGACCAGTCTCTGGAAGCTCGAGTCGGAGAAAAACCTGGAAACGTGCATGTGCTTGCGGAAAGCGAAGAACGATTTCGAGGGGCATTCCAAAGCGCAGGAGTTGCGATGGCGGTGGTGGATCTCGACGGCCATTTTTTGGAGGTCAATACGTCGTTATGTGAGTTCCTCTGTTATAGCGAGAACGAACTTTACTATTTTCCGATCTCGGCGATCACCCATGCGGATGACGTGGAAAAGATAATTTGCTATCTGAAAGATTTTCCGACG
>JAQGOY010000027.1 GCA_028293375.1 Verrucomicrobiales bacterium
TTGGAAAGGCACTCGCATCTCGCCTAAAAAAATACTGGGAGAGGGCCTGATGGCGGCAGCGGCCTGGCAAAGTGTAGTAGCCGTGAATGCGCTTGAAAAAAAGCAGGCGATGCGTGCTTACATTTCGATGCCTGGACTGAATCAACAAGCGATTGGAGCCATTTTCTCGCGTGAAGCACATTTATGAAAAAGGTAGTGATCATAACAGGAGCGAACAGCGGCATAGGCCAGGCAATAGCGCACGCCTTTCTGGCGGAACACGGGGAAAATGTGGTGGCTTTGATTGTTCATAAAAACCGGGAGCGCTGCGATATTCTGTCACAGATGTTTTCCACCAGAACATCCGTCCACCAGGCTGACCTGACTCAGGAGGCGAGTTGCAGGCGAGTGGTGGAAGAAGTGCTGGCCATGCATGGCCGAATAGATGGACTGATCAACAATGCCGGGACGCATAAAGACGCATTACTGGCCACGATGCCGCTGGAATCATGGCGGAGCGTGATTGAAAACAACCTGACAAGCACCTTCAGCATGTGCCAGGCAGTTTTACCTTCCATGATATCACAACGTTTTGGACGGATAATCAATATTGCCTCATTAAGCGCGATGCTGGCGCCGGCGGGGCAGACGAACTATGCGGCGGCAAAGGCTGGAATTGTGGCCCTGACGCAATCCCTGGCCAAAGAAATTGCGCGTATTGGAATAACCGTTAATGCGATTTCCCCCGGTTTCATAGAAACTGAAGCACTGATGGAAATGAGCACCGAACAAAAGAAAGAAGCGGCGGCAAGAGTGCCGATGAGAAGGCTTGGAAGACCAGAGGAAGTGGCAGCGGCCGTTGTTTTCCTGGCGTCCCAGTCTGCCGGGTACATTACCGGCTCAAACCTCAAAATCGATGGAGGTATTTTATAACCATGCAAGACTCAACAGAACTCAAACTCAAAATTAAAACGATCCTGGTAGAGAACCTGATGCTGCAGATGACCCCGCAGGAAATTAGTGATGATCAAAAACTATTCGGGCCGGACAGCCTTGGGCTGGATTCGGTCGATGCGTTACAATTAGTGGTGGCGCTGGAAAAAAATTTCGGCTTAAAAATTGGTGATCAGGCGGTGGCAAAAACCGTGCTTGAAAGCGTGAACTCCATCAGCGAGGCGGTAATCCAGAAGAATGGCTGATAAAATGCAGGCGCGATATGATGTCATTGTGATCGGAGGAGGACCGGGGGGCAGTTCTGCAGCTTCCTACCTGGCAAAAGCTGGCAAGAAAGTTCTGTTGCTCGAAAAGGAAACCTTTCCAAGATTTCACATCGGTGAATCGCTCCTGCCTTACAACCGAACAATCTTCGAGGAGCTCGGAGTATTGCCTGAGCTGGAAAAAATGGGTTTTCCTCGAAAAAAAGGCGCTCAATTTCACCTCGGGAACGGGCGTAAAAATATCAAGCTGGTCTTCGGACAGGGAGCCTTTACACGGGAACCTGAGGCATTCCAGGTGGAAAGGTCGATTTTCGACAATATACTCCTGCGACACGCTGAAAAGCTGGGGGTGGAAGTCAGGGAAAACACTGTAGTCATAAAGACCTATTCGGGAGAGACTAACGTTGCCGTGGAAGCGAAAACTGGCAACGAGAGTGTTAAATTTGAAGCTGATTTTCTGGTGGATGCCAGCGGACGCAGCAATTTTACCGGAAACCAGGAAAACTTGAAAGTGGCTCACCCCGAACTGAAAAAAATGGCAATCTTTGGGCATTTTCACGGGGTAAAGCTGGATGAGGGGGACAAACGCGGCGATACAGTGATCATTCGTTTAGAAAACAAGTGGTTCTGGATCATTCCTATTTCGGCGGTGAAAACGAGCGTGGGCCTGGTTATGGATAAAGACGAAATGGCGCTATCGAAGAAAACGGGAGCAGAAATTTTCGAGGAAACCTGGAAAACGACGCCCGTTATGAAGAAATGGATGGAAGAGGCCGAATTGGCAGGAAACATTCAAACGACGACTGATTTTTCCTACTATAACGCAGCACTGGCAAGCCCGAGGACCTTGAGAGTGGGCGATGCTGCCGGGTTTATGGATCCAATTTTTTCGGCGGGAGTGTACCTGGCGATGTATTCCGGAAAACTGGCGGCGGAAACGTTGAACAAGACGAAATCATCCGACAATTCGGTGAACCGCCATTTCAAGAAATACGAAAAGCGAATATTCGACTCCATGAAGTTTTATTGGAAGATGGTGGAACAGTTTTACACCACTCCTTTTATGGAAGTATTCCTGGAGCCGCGGGAAAAATATAGAATTGCTTCTGCTGTGAACGCTGCGCTGGCTGGGGAATTGGAGGGCGGCTGGGGAATGAAATGGAGAATGCAGTTGTTTTTTTGGATAGTGAAAATGCAGGCGAAGCGGCCTTTGCTTCCCAGGATCACCTTCCGGTGAGGGGCCTGGAACTCCTGGCAGAAAAAGTTTTTAAATGCGCTGCTGAAGCGCGAAAGATGGAAGGTTAAGAATGAACAACGTCATTTTGTTAGTGGACGATTCGGAAAACGATGTGGTGATGCTCCAGCGAGCTGCCAAAAACGTCGGTTTAACGAACCCCATCTACGTGGTCAACAGCGGCAAAGACGCCCTCATTTATTTGCAGGGTGAAGGAAAATATGCGGATCGAATAAAATATCCGTCGCCCGGCATTTTACTGTTGGATTTAAAGATGCCAGGGATAGATGGTTTTGAGGTCCTGCGATGGGTGAGAAACCAGCAGCGATTCAAAACCTTGCTGGTTGTTGTTTTGAGCGGAATGGCTGAGACAAGGGATATTAACAGGGCGTATGAGCTTGGAGCCCATTCCTACCTGATCAAGCCAGCGAACCCGGTGGACCTTGCCAATCTGATGAATTTTTTCCAGGGATACTGGACTTTGGCAAACCAGCAAAATGGAGCCGTAGCGGCAGGCGTGCCCCTTCCCACTGCCCCAGGAGTGCGGCCGACCACGGCTTAGCCGGAGGATAGTGGACGAAGCACCAAAGGATAGCGTCAGGGACTTCATTTCTGCCCAATGGAAGTTCACCAGATAACAAAATCTGGTGAGCCTCTGGCCATACCTGGGTTATCATGTATCTGCATGAATGATTTCTGCTCCCTTTGCCTGCGCTACTGTGGTGGATCCTATAGCACAGTAATATTTCTTTTCATGTTGGGAACCATCGGATTGCGGGCAGAAAATCCAAGGTTGCCGATTGACGATCCCAACAGGCTCCAAAGCGACAAAGAAATTCTCGTTTCCGACAAAACAAACTGGGTGGTTGCAGACTTAAAACTGGAAATGATTTGGGTGAAACCAGGCGCGTTTACGATGGGAAGTCCCCCGGACGAAGCGTTACGAAACAAAGCCGAAGGACCGCAAACGGAGGTAACCCTTACCCGCGGGTATTGGCTGGGAAAAACAGAGGTTACGCAGTTCCAATACGAAGCCATCACGAAAACCAATCCCAGCGCATACAGGGTGGTAGGCTCCAACGCTCCGGTCGACAGCGTATCGTGGTTGGACGCCATGAAGTATTGCGAGCAATTAACAGATCGAGAAAAGATGGCCGGACGGCTTCCCAAGGGCTATGTGTTCACGCTTCCTACGGAGTCGCAATGGGAATATGCGTGCCGGGCGGGAACGACGACAAGTTACAGCGGGGATCCTGAGGCAATGGGTTGGTTTAGCAAGAATAGCAACGAGGCCACGCATACAGTAGGATCCAAACAAGCAAATCCCTGGGGATTTTTCGACATGTCTGGAAACGTGTTGGAATGGTGCCGGGACTGGTATGGAGATTATCCGGGCGGTTCAGCAAAGGATCCAAGAGGACCTGGACATGGATATTACCGGATAGCGCGCGGGGGAAGTTGGAGAAATGAAGTTCAGGTTGGCCGGTCTGCAGCGAGAGCGGGAGGGTCGCCCGGGCGAATCGATTACACCCTCGGATTCCGACTGGCCCTTTGCGAAGAGAGATGATCTAAGCTTTCAAAAGCGCTGAAACATTTAGAAACAATGCCTTAAACCAGTTCAGTATTCGCATGTGGCTGAACCTAACAATCAGGTTCAAAACACTCAAAATGAATTCACAAAGAGATCCTTTAAGTGAGGTGTCTGGACAAAGTTTGGCCGATGACGTTTAATTCAAACATGCTTCGACAATTTCCGATCCGACTCGGGGCCCTTTGTTGTGTCTTCCTGACTTTTTCATTCCACGGACTTGCAAAACCGGTCGATGTCAATACTCCACGAACGTTCCCAGCCATTGATGACGATGAACAATGGGAACGAAAGGCGGAGGATATTCGGCGACAGGTTCAAATCAGCAACGGGCTTTGGCCGATGCCGCCCAAATGCGCGCTCAATGCGAAGATTTTTGGAAAAATCGATCGGGAAGGATATTCCGTGGAAAAAGTTTACTTCGAATCCTATCCCGGATTTTTCGTAACCGGCAATTTATACAGACCCTGCGGCAGGGGTAACGGGCCCTTTCCGGCCATCCTCAGTCCCCACGGACATTGGAACGAGGGACGGCTGGTGAACAACAAGGACGCAAGCATTCCGGGCCGATGCATTCAATTCGCGCGGATGGGGATCATTGCATTCAGTTACGACATGGTGGGGTATAACGACAGTGTGCAAATCAAGGACCATCGCAAATTCGCGCTGGCCCCGACGAATGAATTATGGTCAGTGAGCACCATGGGGGTCCAGACATGGGATAGCATACGCGCGCTTGATTTTCTAAGCTCATTGCCCGATGTCGATATTTCCAACCTGGCATGCACTGGCGAATCGGGTGGAGGCACACAAACTTTTGTGCTGGGGGCCATTGATCACCGGCTGAAAATTCAAATTCCTGCGGTAATGGTGTCACATAGCATGCAAGGCGGATGTGTCTGTGAAAATGCTCCGGGGCTGAGGGTGGATTTCTCGAACATGGAAGTAGCTGCCGCGGTTGCGCCGAGGCCCCAATTGATGATCGGAGCCACGGGAGACTGGACCAAAACGATGATGACAATCGAGGGGCCATCGGTCCAGCACATCTACGAGTTGTTAAAACATGCAAACGACGTGCAGTATGTTTGCCTTCCATTCAACCATAATTACAACCAGCAAAGCAGGCAGGTGGCGTATGCGTTTGTGAATGTCCGCCTTCTCGGAAACCCTAAAAAGGAGATCATAGAGCAGCCTTTTGAAGTAGAGCCAGCGACGAACCTTCTTGTCTTTGCGGGGCTGGAACCGATTAATTCCGGAATGAACGGCACATCGCTGGGAGCTTACCTGGTGGAACAAACAAAACAAATCAATGCGAATCATTATCCCGAAAGCATGGAGGCGCTGGAAGGATTCAAAAAAATATACCTTCCCCTCTGGTCCCATACGTTTCACCTGATCCGGCCGCATGCCTCATTGAGGGTGGATCACGTCAGCGACAGTTCCTCCGATAAAATCAATATTTCAAAATACAAACTCGGTAGAAACATGGATACTGATGACGTCCCGACCTGGGTTTTTCAACCGCTGCAAAACAAAAAAAACATTTACGTTTTACTGGTTACGGGGATGCCGATAAGCGCGAGTCTGCATGGCAATGAACCGGCGGGATTGGGCGGGGAACTGTTGCAAAAGGGCTACACCGTGGTGTTATTCGAGAATTCCAGCAACCTGGAGGACTACAAAAAGCAAAACTACTTTACCAATTTTTACACAACGTACAACACGACTTACGCCCAGGAGTATGCGGATGATCTTGGAAAAGTAATTGAATTTGCCCATACGGCGGATAGCAAACCAAAAGTGATCCTGGTCTCCGGCAACAACACCGCGTTTCATGCCATCAGCGTGGCGCCACTGGTCGACGGTTTGATGGTTGATGCTGGAGGACTGGCCAGATTGTCTGATGAAGAGCTGCTGGAGCAATCGAGGTTTGTGCCAGGTTTCCGAAAATTGGGGGGGTTGGAAACGTGCTTATTGCTTGCTGGGAGAGTCCCCATACTTTTGCACCATTTAGGAAACGGCGATTCGTTTCCGGCAACGCAAAAATTGGCGCAGGCCAAAGGCGCTGCGATTCGTTTGCAGCAAAAAGAAGCAGACCATGGCCAGGTGATGGAGTGGTTGAGCCACATGCAATAGCAAGTATTTGAATCCTTTTATGTCTGAATATCGGGCAACGATCGAATGGGAGAACAAGGGAGAAGGTTTTCTGACCGGAAAATATTCCAGGGAACATACCTGGGCTTTCGATGGCGGGATGCGAGTCGCGGCATCGCCATCTCCGTTAAAAGTTCCTGTCCCCTATTCCAATCCAGCCTTTGTCGACCCGGAAGAAGCTTTCGTTGCCTCTGTGTCAAGCTGCCATATGTTGACCTTTATTTACCTGGCTTCACAGAGAGGGATTTTGATCGAGCGGTACATCGATGAGGCAATGGGATATATGACGCCGAATGAAAAAGGAATTCCCTGGTTTAGCCTCGTGGTTCTCAATCCAAAGATCATCATTGGCGGGGCGGGGTCCCCCTCAACTGGAGAAATTGAATCCCTGCATCACCTGGCGCACGAGCAATGTTATATCGCAAATTCAATTAAATCTGAAGTGCGAGTTATTCCTGCGTAAATACCCATAATGAACTCCCCGATAAGCAAATCAGACTTTCTTAAATGAGTCCGGTCCCTTTTGGAATTGCCAAGCTCAGATGCGATAGATAGTTACTGTAGTTGCAATCCTCAATCCAGGTTCAGCATTCAACATGACAAATCAACATCCCGCTCCTTCGGCATTTAAGAAATTCGCAGGTGCGTTTATCGCGGTATTGGCGCTCGTGGCGATGCCTGCACAATCCCAGACCAACGTGGCGCAGATCAAATCCTTTGGAAATGCGGCGACATCGACCGGTAGCGAACCCTTTTCCAGAGTGATCGAGGGAAGCGACCATCTTCTTTACGGCACCACTTTTCAGGGTGGGACATACAACAAAGGCACCTTGTTCAAGGTGAACATGGATGGGTCCGGATATCTGGTCCTGCACAGTTTTGCAGGGCCAAGCGGCGCGGATGGACGCGGACCCATCGGTGAACTGACGGAAGGCAAAGACGGCATCCTGTATGGCACAACTTACGCGGGAGGAACCAATGATGCGGGGTGTGTATTTAAACTCAACAAAGATGGCACCCAATACTCGGTCCTGAGAAATTTGGGCGGTACGGCTGGAAGTCAGCCGCACGGAGGTATCATCGAGGGATCGGACGGATATATTTACGGGGTGACTTATACAGGCGGGGCAAATTCGGTTGGAGGAACAGTTTTCAAGTTGAGCAAAACGGGAGACGAATTCACGGTATTACGAAATTTTGATTCAAGGGTGGAGGGCGCCAACAGCTATGGGGGATTGATAGAAGGACTTGATGGTGCGCTTTACGGAACACTGGCAGCGAGCGGTTCAGGTGGGAACGGTTCCGTTTGGAAAATTAATAAATCAGGGACAGGGTTTGTTGTTCTTCGCAACTTCTTTGGGACTACAGGACAAGCCGTATCCCCGCACGCCCGGCTCGTTCAATCTTCTGCTGGAGTGCTGTATGGCACCACTCAATACGGCGGACCCTCTGCGCCTTACCCGGATAGCTTAGGATTGGGAACGATCTTTAAGATCGATGCCAACGGCGGCGGATACCAAGTCATCTATTCATTTCCTGTGGGAGGTTTAAGTGGTAAATCACCGCAGAGCACGCTCGTTCTTTCAGGCGACGAAACTACGTTGTATGGGCAAACATTTTATGGTGGATCGGCCGGAAAAGGTGTGGTTTTTAAAGCGAAAACGGATGGTTCAAGCCTCTCCGTATTACAAAATTTTACAACAGGATCAGGTGGTAGCGAAACAACAGGGATATTATTGGCGAGTGATGGATTACTGTATGGGACCAAGTACGATGGGGGCGCCAACGGCTCCGGTTTTCTATATCGATTAAGCACCGCCGGGACGGGTTTCACGACCCTTCATGACTTCACCACCCCTGGAGGTGGAGACGGAGCTTATCCGCAAGCGCAACTTGCCACGGACGGAAACGGCACTTTTTATGGAACAACCATAAACGGAGGAAATTCGGATGAAGGAACGGTGTATACGGTCAAGG